>NZ_CP015449.1:1282000-1602500 GCF_003096075.1 Dietzia lutea
AGGAGGAGTCCCCACCATGTCGAGATTCGTCGACCGCGTCGTCCTCCACCTCGCGGCGGGGGACGGCGGCCGCGGCTGCACGTCCGTGCATCGCGAGAAGTTCAAGCCGCTCGGCGGGCCCGACGGCGGCAACGGCGGTAACGGCGGTGACGTCGTGCTCGTCGTGGACCCGCAGGTCCACACCCTGCTCGACTTCCACTTCCGGCCCCACGCCCGCGCCGGCAAGGGCCAGCCCGGTATGGGTGCCAACCGCAACGGCGCCCAGGGCGCCGACCTCGTGCTCCCGGTCCCGCCCGGCACCGTCGTGCTCGACGAGAACGGTGAGGTCCTCGCGGACCTCGTCGGCACCGGCACCCGGTTCGTCGCCGCCGAGGGAGGCAAGGGCGGTCTCGGCAACGCGGCCCTGGCGTCCCGCGCCCGGAAGGCGCCCGGCTTCGCCCTGCTGGGCGAGCCCGGCGAGGTCCGCGACGTCACGCTCGAGCTCAAGTCGATGGCCGACGTCGGGCTCGTGGGCTTCCCGTCCGCCGGCAAGTCCTCCCTCGTCTCGGTGCTCTCCGCGGCCAAGCCCAAGATCGCCGACTACCCGTTCACGACCCTGGTGCCCAACCTCGGGGTGGTCTCGGTCGGCGACGACACCTTCACGATCGCCGATGTCCCCGGCCTCATCCCCGGCGCCAGCGAGGGCCGCGGGCTCGGCCTGGACTTCCTGCGCCACATCGAGCGCACCGCCGTCCTGGCCCACGTCGTCGACTGCGCCAACCTCGAGTCCGACCGCGACCCGGTCTCCGACGTGGACGCCCTCGAGGCGGAGCTCGCGGCGTACCGATCCGAGCTCTCCGACGCCGGGATCGGCGACCTGTCCGACCGGCCGCGCGTGGTGGTGCTCAACAAGATCGACGTACCCGACGCCGCCGACATGGCCGAGATGGTCCGCGAGCAGTTCGAGGCCCGGGGGTGGCCCGTGTACGCCATCTCCGCGGTCGCCCACAAGGGACTCGACGAGCTGCGCTTCGGGCTCTACGAGCTGGTGAAGGCGCACCGGAAGGCCAACCCGCCCGCCGCGCCCGAGCGCATCGTCATCCGGCCCAGGGCCGTGGACGCCGGCGAGTTCGACGTCCACCCCGACCCCGCCTCGCCCGGCGACTTCGTCGTCACCGGCGTCAAGCCCGAGCGCTGGATCCGTCAGACCGACTTCGAGAACGACGAGGCCGTGGGCTTCCTCGCCGACCGCCTCGCCCGGATCGGCGTGGAGGACGCGCTCATCAAGGCCGGCGCCGAGGAGGGCTGCACGGTCACGATCGGCGACGTCTCGTTCGAGTGGGAGCCGCAGACCCCGGCCGGCGTCGACCTCATGCGCACCGGCCGCGGCACGGACATCCGACTCGAGTCCGACGAGCGCGTGGGCGCCACCGAGCGTAAGTACCGCAAGCGCGTGCGCCGCGGCCTCATCGACCCGGACGAGGAGATCCTGGAGTGACCACCGAGCGGGAGCTGCGCCGTCGCATCGGCACGGCCCGCCGCGTGGTGGTCAAGATCGGCTCGTCCGCGATCACCAGCTTCCACGGCGGGATCCGGCGCGACGAGCTGGACACCCTCGCGGACGTCTGCCAGACGCGGATGACCGGCGGGTCGGACGTGTTCGTGGTGTCCTCGGGTGCGATCGGCGCCGGGATGGCCCCGTTGGGCATGACCACCCGGCCCGCGACGCTGTCCGCCAAGCAGGCCGCCGCGAGCGTCGGGCAGCTCGAACTGGCGCGCGCATGGGGTGACTCGTTCGCCCGCTACGACCGGGTGGTGGGGCAGGTCCTGCTCACCGCCGCCGACATCGGCCGCCGGGACAGTGCGGCCAACGCGCAGCGCACCCTGGACCGCCTGCGCACCCTGCGGGCGGTGCCGGTGATCAACGAGAACGACACCGTGGCGACCAACGAGATCCGCTTCGGCGACAACGACCGGCTGGCGGCCCTGGTCGCCCACCTCATCAGCGCCGACGCGCTCATCCTGCTCTCGGACGTCGACGCCCTCTACGACTCGGACCCCCGCAAGGGCGACGCGACCGCGGTGACCATGGTCGGCGGCGAGGGAGACCTCGACGGCGTGGTGGCCGGCGCCGGGGGAGCGCTCGGTACCGGCGGTATGGCCTCCAAGCTCGCGGCGGCCCGCCTGGCCGCCGACGCGGGGATCCCGGTCCTGCTCACCTCCGCGGAGCGGGCAGCCGAGGCGCTCGCCGCCGAGCCGACCGTCGGGACGGTCTTCGCGGCCCGCCCCGAGCGGATGACCGCCCGCCGCTTCTGGGTCCGCCACGCCGCCGACGCGCGCGGCGCGGTGCTTCTCGACGACGGCGCCGTGCGCGCGGTGACGGGTTCGCGTCGGTCGCTGCTACTCGCCGGGGTCACCGGCGTCGACGGGCTGTTCCACTTCGGCGACGTCATCGAGCTCCACGACTCGGGCGGGCGGGTCGTGGCCCGGGGCATCGCCCAGTACGACTCGATCGAGGTCCGTTCCCGGCTCGCCGAGCGGCAGTCGGGGACGGGCGCCGCCGGCCAGGGCCGCCCGCTGGTGCACGCGGACGATCTCGTCGCCGTCTGACCGGCGCGGGGATCAGCCCCCGTTGACCGTGCCCTCGGTGTGGACGGGTGTGACGGTCCCCGCCTCGAGGTTGTAGATCGCGCCGACGATCGCGGTGCGGCCCTCGGTGATCGCGCGGTCGACGGCCGCCGACTTCTCGCGGATCGCGGTGACCGTCTGCCGGACGTTCTCGATCACCACGTCGTCGTACCCGGCGTCCGGGTCGCGCCGAGCCTCGAACACGGCCGGGGCGATGCGCTCCACGACGTCGCGCAGGTAGCCCGACGGGGTGGAGTGGGAGTCGATCGCGGTGATGGTGGCGCCGACCGCGCCGCACGAGGTGTGCCCCAGCACGAGGGTGAGCGGGATGCCGAGGACGTCGACGCCGAACTCGATCGAGCCGAGCACGGACGGGTCGACGATGTGGCCGGCGTTGCGGACGACGAACAGGTCGCCCAGCCCCTGGTCGAACACGACCTCGGCGGGCACGCGCGAGTCGGCGCAGCCGAAGACGAGGCCGAAGGGGTGCTGCTCGCCGGTGAGTTCGGCGCGGCGGGCGGGGTCCTGGTGGGCGTGCAGGTTGGCGCCGTCGACGTAGCGACGGTTGCCGGTGAGGAGTCGGTCCAGCGCGGCGGCGGGGCTCAGATCTGTGCTCATGGTCCCAGTGTGCGCCTGTGGCGGCCCGCACAGCGACCGCACCCCGGGGGGCCGGGCCGCGCGGTGCTCGCCGCCGGCCGCGGTCTACGTGCCCAGCGCTCGGTCGACTCTGGTGAGGACCTCGACGCAGTCGCCGTCGATCGTGAGGGTGGCCTCGTCGTGCGCGCGGGTGCGGCCGCGGTTGATCACCGCGACGGGCGTGCCTGTGGTCACCGCGCGTCGCACGAACCGGTAGCCGGAGCGCACCGTGAGTGACGAGCCGACGACGACGACGAGGTCCGACCCGTCCACCAGGGCGTTGGCCTCCTGCACGCGGTGCGCGGGGACGTTCTCGCCGAAGTAGACGATGTCGGGCTTGAGCACTCCGGAGCAACGCGGGCAGTCCACCATGTGGAAGTCGGCGGTGTCCTCCAGGACGGCGTCGGCGTCCGGGGCGACTTCGATCGCGCCGCGGGTCGCGACGCGTTCGGCGAAGCCGGGGTTGAGACGGTCCAGCTGCTCGTGCAGGGCCCACCGGCTCTGGCGGAGCCCGCAGGCGAGGCACGTGACCACCGCGTAGGTGCCGTGCAGGTCGACGAGTCGGCGGCTGCCGGCCTTGAGGTGGAGCAGGTCCACGTTCTGCGTGATGACGCCCGTGAGGGTGCCGCGCCGCTCCCACTCGGCGAGCAGCAGGTGCGCGGCGTTGGGGCGGGCGGCCTCCATGTGCCGCCACCCCAGGTGGTTGCGGGCCCAGTAGTGACGGCGGAACGCGGGGTCGCCGACGAACTGCTGGTAGGTCATGGGGGTGCGGCCCGGCGAGTCGGGCCCGCGGTAGTCGGGGATGCCCGAGGGCGTGGAGATGCCCGCGCCGGTGAGGAAGACGGTGCGGCGGCCGCGCATGAGGTCCGCGAGGGCGTCGGCGCGCTCGGGCAGGTCGGCGTCCGGCCGGGTGCGCTCGGCCGGTGTCCAGGCGGTGTCGCGGACGCGGACCATCTACAGGCCCCCGGGTCCCGAGGGGTCGTGCGCGCACACCACGTCCAGCGAGTCGCCGCGGCGAGCGGCCAACTCGGCGAGTCGGGCGTGGGTCACCGCGACCGCGGCCGGCTCCAGGGCCATGACGCGTTCCATGGCCGGGACCCACGCCGGCACCCGGCCCGTGGAGCCGAGCTGGCCCCGGTGGTAGAAGGCATCACCGGCGTGGAGGACGTCCTTGTCGTCGTCGCCGTCCCCACCCGCGGCCGGGACGCCACCGCGACCCGGTACGAACACCCCCGCGTGCCCGACGGTGTGCCCCGGCAGGTCCACGAGCAGCATCCCCTCGGCGACATGGCCCAGGGGGCGCACCCTGAAGCCCTCCCACCGGTCCGCGCCGAACGAGTACTCGGTGAAGCGCGGCCCGTGCGCCCACTGGCGGCGGCGGTAACGCCGACGCTCCAGGAAGCGCGGCGTGCGCACCGCCCACGTGAGGGCCTGCGCCGAGACGTGCACCTGCGCGTCGGGGAAGTCGGCGAGGCCGCCGATGTGGTCGAGGTCCAGGTGGGTGAGGACGATGTGCCGCACGTCCCGCGGATCCAGCCCCAGGGCCTCGATGCGACGGACCGCCGTCTCGCGCTCGCGCAGCGCGGGGCGCAGGACGTGGCGCGCGGCGCCGAGGCGGCCGGCGGGGTCGGCGATGTCCGCCAGCCCGATCCCCGAATCCACCAGCACGAGGCCGCCCGGCGCCTCGAGCAGCAGTACGCGCGTGGGGGCCAGGCCCGCGAACGTCCCGCAGTTCATCTGGTGGATCCGCATGAGGGCAACGGTACCGTGGCCGGGTGAGCCGAGACCGTGTCCTGGACCCCCGCCCGGTCGTCCGGGTGACGGCCGCGCCCGACCCCGACCTCCCCTGGCCGGCGGACCAGTGGCCGTACTCGATCCCGGCGGTCGCGCAGCTGCTCCGCGAGGGGCTCGAGCTGGACGACCTCACCGTGCTGGTCGGCGAGAACGGCGCCGGCAAGTCGACGATCGTCGAGGCCGTCGCCATGGCCTTCGGTCTCGGCGCCGAGGGCGGGTCCGTCAACGGCCGGGACGTCACGTGGAGGTCGGAGTCATCCTTGAACTCGGACCTGCGCCTGGTCCGCGGAGGAGCCGCGTCCCGGTGGGGCTACTTCCTGCGCGCCGAGACCATGCACGGCATGTTCACCTACCTGCAGTCCTCGCAGGCGGATCAGACCTCAGGACCCGCGGAGTACTTCCACTCGCGCAGTCACGGCGAAGCGTTCTGGGACATCCTCACCACCTCCCGGTTCGACGGCGGCGGGTTGTTCGTCCTGGACGAACCGGAGGCGGGCCTGTCGTTCGACGCGCAGCTCCGGCTGGTGGCGTTGCTGCTCGAGCTGGCCGACCGGCGCGGTGCGCAGGTGCTCATGGCGACCCACTCGCCGATCCTCGCCTCGGTCCCCGGCGCCGCGGTGTACGAGCTCTCCGACGAGGGGATGCACCGGGCGCGGTGGGAGGACCTCGCGATGGTGGACCACTACCGTCGCTACCTCGACGCACCCGAGCGATACCTGCGCCACCTCCTGGAGTGACCGGGCACACTGGACCCATGACCAGTTTCGCGTCCCGTTCCGCACGCACCACCGGCGAGGCCCGGCCCGTCCACCCCGTCTACCCGGCGTGGCAGCCGCCGTCGACGTCCCGCGCCGCCAACGCCGGACCGCTGCCCGCGCCCGAGCCCGGGTTCGCCCCGGACATCATCGTGGTCGGGCACGGCCTGGCCGGCCTCGTGGCGACCTACGAGGCGACGCGCGCGGGCAAGAAGGTGCTCGTGGTGGACCAGGAGAGCGAGAAGAACCTCGGCGGGCAGGCGTTCTGGTCTCTCGGCGGGCTGTTCCTCGTGGACACCCCGGAGCAGCGACGGATCGGCATCAAGGACTCGCTCGAACTCGCGTGGCGGGACTGGCTCGGCTCGGCCGGGTTCGACCGCGCCGAGGACCACTGGCCGCGGCAGTGGGCGCGTGCGTACGTCGAGTTCGCCGCGGGGGAGAAGCGTCGGTACCTCCACGACCTGGGCCTGCGGATCATCCCCACCGTCGGCTGGGCCGAGCGTGGCGGCGGCGACGTGGCGGGGCACGGCAACTCCGTCCCGCGCTTCCACGTGGCCTGGGGGACCGGGCCCGAGGTGGTCCGCGTCTTCGAGGAGCCCGTCCGCGACGCCGCCCGCGCCGGCCTGGTCCGCTTCGCGGTGCGCCACCGGGTGGACGAGATCGTGCTGGACGGCGGCCGCGCGGTGGGCGTACGAGGCGCGACGCTGGTGCCCTGCGACCACGACCGCGGCGTCGCCTCGTCCCGCGAGGAGACCGGGGAGTTCGAGTTCCGGGCGAAGGCCGTGCTGCTGGCCTCCGGTGGGATCGGCGGCAACCCGGATCTGGTGCGCAAGTACTGGCCCGCCGACCGTCTCGGCGACGTGCCGAAGGACCTCATCGTGGGGGTTCCCGAGCACGTGGACGGACGGATCCTGGAGATCTCCGCGCAGTCCGGCGCCAACCTCATCAACCGCGACCGCATGTGGCACTACACCGAGGGCGTGGCCCACTTCGCGCCCGTGTGGCCCTCCCACGCGATCCGCATCATCCCTGGACCGTCCACCCTGTGGCTCGACGCGAACGGCGACCGGATGCCCGTGCCGCTCTTCCCGGGCTTCCACACCACGGCGTCCATCGAGGCGATCCGCCGAGCCGGCCAGGACTACTCGTGGTTCATCCTCGACTCGGCGATAGCCGGCAAGGAGTTCATCCTCTCCGGCTCCGAGCAGAACCCCGAGCTGACCGACAAGAGCATCAGGAAGTTCGCGTCCAAGGCGGGCAGCGGGCTGCCCCCGTCGATCGCCGACTTCGCCGAGAAGGGCGTCGACTGGGTGGTGGCGGACACGCTCGAGGAGATGGTCGCCGGCATGAACGCGCTGCTGCGCGAGGGCGAGCCGGAGCTGGACGTGGAGAAGGTGCGGGAGTTCGTCCTGGCGATGGACGGGCAGATGGACAACCCGTTCGCCAAGGACGCCCAGGTCCAGGCGATCCACAACTCGCGGCGGGTCCTCACCGACAAGCTCACCCGCCTGGCCAAGCCGCACCGCCTGCTCGCCGACTCCGGCCCGGGCAAGAGCTCGGCCGCCGGCTCGGGTGGCCCGCTGATCGCGATCAAGGTGCACCTCATGACGCGCAAGACCCTCGGAGGGATCGAGACGACGCTCGACTCCCAGTGCCTCACGCCCGGAGGCGAGCCGTTCCCGGGCCTGTACGCCGCGGGCGAGGTCGCCGGATTCGGCGGGGGCGGAGTCCACGGCTACAACTCGCTCGAGGGCACGTTCCTCGGCGGGTGCATCTTCTCCGGCATGAAGGCCGGCCGGGCGATGGCGCGAGAGGTCTGAGCCGTCCGGCGGCCGCTGCGGGGCCGCCTCCCCTCAACCGCCCTCGCGGCCGCCGTCGTCTCTCGCGACGGGCCGGCCGCGGGCCTGACCGCGTACCCGCCGGACACCGAGTTCGTAGGTGGCCAACACGATCAGCCACAGCGCGGTGATGGGGATGACGAACCAGAGCATGGCGGCGCTGAACGGATCCAACGCGTCGTGGTCGGCGGCCTGCAGCACCACGTAGGCGACGTACGCGGCGTAGAACCCCGCGAAGAGCAGTCCCTCCCACCGCTTGATCGCCATCCCGGTGAAGGCGATCGGGAGCAGAGCCAGCGAGACGGCGAGCATGATCGGCAGGTCGAAGCGGATGGCCCCTGGGGCGACCCCGATCGGCGTGATGAGCGAGGTCATTCCGAGAACCGCGCCGATGTTGAACATGTTGCTACCGACGATGTTGCCGATGGCGAGGTCGCGTTCGCCGCGGATCGCCGCCACGAGGCTCGTTGCGAGTTCCGGGAGGGAAGTGCCGATGGCCACCACCGTGAGACCGATGACCAGGTCACTCATCCCCCAGGCCGACGCGAGATCACTGGCCGCGGTGACGAGTAGCCGTGCCCCGATCACGAGCAGCGCCACCCCGGCGATCACGAGAGCGCTGTTGAGGAGGACCGGGCGCGAGGTGTCGCCGCCGGTCGGCGTCGTCTCGCCCGCGCCGTCACCGGCCGCGGTGTCCAATGCCTCGGTGGCCCGGTCTCCATCCTGTTTGCGCGCGATGACGATCGTCGCGGTCGTATAGGTCACGAGGCCGGCGAACAGCAGCAGACCGTCGAGGAAGCTGATCGTGCCGTCGAGAGCCACCAGAAGCACCACCAGAGAGAACAGCACCATGATGGGGATGTCGACTCGCACGATCCGGGACGTCGCCACCAGAGGGGCGACGATCGCGGTCAGCCCCAGGATGAGCAGAATGTTCGCGATATTGCTGCCCACGACGT
This sequence comes from Dietzia lutea, assembly GCF_003096075.1. Classification (NCBI taxonomy): domain Bacteria; kingdom Bacillati; phylum Actinomycetota; class Actinomycetes; order Mycobacteriales; family Dietziaceae; genus Dietzia; species Dietzia lutea. The sequence goes on from NZ_CP015449.1 coordinate 1,290,590, forward strand.
TGCCGACGGCCAATCCCGGGTATCCGCTCAGCGCGGCATCGACGCTCACCGCGAGTTCCGGCGCCGAGGTGGCGAACGCGACGACGGTGAGTCCCACCACCAGCGGGGAGATCCCGAGGACGGCGGCCAGACCGCCGGCGCCCCGCACCAGCACTTCACCGCCGCCGATGAGCAGCACGAAGCCCAGCGACAGGGCGGCCACCGTCAGGACGCTCATGACCGATCAGACCGGGTCGTGGAGGTGCCCGGCCGGGCCGTGGGCGACGGTCTCGTCGAAGTGACCATGGGTCGATGATCCCCTGCCGGTGCCACCCTGTCGATCACCGGCGGTCGCCTAACCCGCGGCGGCGACGGCCAGGGGCAGGACCGCGGAGGCCCCGCTCTCCCGCAGGTGGCGCGCCGCCTCGGTGACCGTCCAGCCCGTGCCGAGAACGTCGGTGACCAGCAGGACCGGCCCGTCCGGCGCAGTGGCCGGGCCGGAGAACGTGCCCCACAGCTGCGCCACGCGGTAGGCCGAGTTCTGCGCGGTCACCGGCGGCAGCGCCGGGTCGCGGGTGAGCTCGCCGAGCGGCTCCATGCGCCCCATCCGCGCCAGCGCGCCGGCGAGGCTAGCGACGAGCTGCGGCTGCTCGCCGGAGACCAGCGCGACGACCCCGGTGGGCCGTTCGGACCAGCCCCACTCCCGCAGGACCGGTACGCACGCGCGTGTCAGCCATTCGGGCGCGTCCTGATCGGGCTCGGCGAGCAGCGCCCGCAGCTTCTGCCCCAGGCCGAGGTCGGTGAGGCGCGCGAGAGCGCGTCCCTCGGCGGGACCGTCGGCGATCTTGCCCTTGAGCGGTACGTCGAGCTTGGCCAGGCCCGTGGGCCACTGCCGGCGGGGCGGCAGCACCACGCCGGGCCGCTCCAGCGCCTCGCGTGCCCGGGTCAACGCGCCGGAATCGACGTCCGAGGTGCGGCGCTCGCCGGTGCAGTTGTCGCAGCGGCCGCACCCGGTCGACGCCGGGTCGAGGGTGGGGTCGTCGAGTTGCGCGCGCAGGAACTCCATGCGGCAGGAGTCGGTGCGCTCGTAGGCGATCATCGCCTGCTGCTCGGCCTGCCGCGCCTCCGCCAGACCCGCGTAGCGCTCGGCGTCGTAGTGCCACGGCCGCCCGGTTGAGACCCAGCCGCCGCGCACCCGCTGGACCGCGCCGTCCACGTCGAGGACCTTGAGCACCATCTCCAGCCGCGTCCGGCCCAGATCCACGGCCGGCTCCAGAGCCTGCGTCGACTGCGGCCGGTCGGGTTCCAGTGCGTCGAGGACCCGCCGGACGACGTCCTCCGGAGGGAAGGCCAACGACGCGAAGTGGTTCCAGATCGCGCGGTCCTCCGGCCCCGGGAGCAGGACGACCTCGGCCCGGTCCGCGGCGCGTCCGGCGCGGCCGATCTGCTGGTAGTAGGAGATGGGGGAGGGCGGCGCCCCCAGGTGGACGACGAACCCCAGGTCGGGCTTGTCGAAACCCATACCCAGCGCGGACGTGGCGACCAGCGCCTTGACCTCGTTGTCCAGGAGGGCGCGCTCGAGTTCCTCCCGCTCGCCGGAGTCGGTACGCCCCGTGTAGGCGCTGACGCGGTGCCCGGCCGAGGTGAGCAGCTCGGCCATGTCCTCGGCGGCGGCGACGGTGAGGCAGTAGACGATCCCGCTACCCGGCAGCGAGTCGAGGTTCTCCACCAGCCAGGCCGCGCGCGTCTCGGAGTCGTCGATCTCCACCACCGACAGTCGGAGCGACTCGCGGTCCAGTCCGCCGCGGAGCACGATGGTGTCGGAGGCGCCGGAGTCGTCGGCGGCCGGAGCCTGCCGCGCGAGACCGCTCACGCCCACGCCGAGCTGCTGGGCCACGTCGCGCACCACGCGGTCGTTGGCCGTGGCCGTGGTGGCCAGGACCGGCACCCCCTCCGGCAGGTCGGCGAGGAGGGTGCGGATCCGGCGGTAGTCGGGCCGGAAATCGTGACCCCAGTCGGAGACACAGTGCGCCTCGTCGACCACGACCAACCCGGCGTCCGCGGCGAGCGCCGGCAGCACGGTGTCGCGGAAATCCGGGTTGTTCAGCCGCTCGGGGCTCACCAGCAGCACGTCCACCTCTCCGGCCCGGACGGACGCGCGCACCTCGTCCCACTCGGTCATGTTGGCCGAGTTGATGGTCGCCGCCCGCACCCCGGCCCGGGCCGCCGCCTCGACCTGGTTGCGCATGAGCGCCAACAGCGGCGAGACGATCACCGTGGGACCGGAACCGAGCTCACGGAGCAGCCGCGCGGCGATGAAGTACACCGCGGACTTGCCCCAGCCGGTGCGCTGGACCACCAGGGCGCGCCGACGGTCGGCCACCAGCGCCTCGATCGCGGTCCACTGGTCCTCCCGCAGCCGTGCGCCCGGCCCCGCCAGGGCCCCCAGGAGTTCGTCGGCACGCGCCCGCAGGGACGCGGGATGCGCTGTCGTCGGGCTGTCGGGAAGGGGACGGTCCGCCGGCGAGGTCATGGGCCCATCGTGCCCCACCACTACGACACGAGGGTGCGGCGACGACCCCGACCGGCGTTAACTGGTGGCCGTGACGAGCGACGGGCGGGGCATCTCGGGACAGGTCGAGCAGGCGGCGGGACGGTTGGCACACCGCCGGGTGGGGGTGGTCGTCGCCGCCGGGCCTCCCGAGGACACCCACGTCGCCGCGCGCGGTGACGCGGGCCGTGGACGCGCCCCCGACGCCCACACGCTGTTCGAGATCGGCTCCATTACCAAGACGTTCACCGCCCTGCTGCTCGCCGACGGCGTCGTGCGCGGCCGGTGGCGGCTCGACACCCCGGTCCGCGAGCTGCTCCCCGCCGGCGTCGACGTCCCGAGCCGCGACGGGGAGCAGATCACGCTCCAGCACCTGGCGACCCACACCTCCGGGCTCCCGCGGTCGCCCGCCCGCCTCGGCCTGCGGGAGAACCTCGCCTACCTGCGCCACGGCACGGACCCGTACGCCGATCTCACCGAGCAGGACGTGCTGGACGGCCTCCGGGGCGTCCGACTCCGCCGAGCCCCGGGGCGGGGCACGCCCGCGTACTCGAACCTGGGCGCAGGCCTCCTCGGTATCGCACTGACCACCGCGACCGGCACCGACTTCGGCACCCTCGTCCGCGACCGGATCTGCGCCCCGCTCGGCATGCCCGACACGGTCACCGACGAGCTGCTCACCGAGGAGCAGCGGCGCCGCTTCGCGGTGGGTCACCGCAGTCGTGGGCGCCCGGCCGACCCCTGGCCCCTGCCGGGCATCCCCGGCGCCGGCGCACTGCGCTCCACGGCCGCCGATCTCACGCGCTACCACGCCGCGCAGCTCGACCCGTCGCGCACCGCCCTGGCCGACGCCATCCGGCTCACCCACACGACCCCGCCGGGCGGTCCCACGCAGATGGGGCTCGGGTGGCACCGGGCCGGATGCGGGGTGCTCTGGCACAACGGCGGAACCGGCGGGTTCCGGTCGATCGCCGTCGTCGATCACCTCGGCGGGGTCGCGGCGACCACCCTCGTGAACCAGACCAGGGGTGCCGACATGACCACCTTCCGACTCCTGCGCCGACTGGGCTCCTGACCCGCCCCGTCCGCCGGCCGCGCGGACCATGCCCTCGTCGTCGTCACCGCCCTCGGCAGCGCCGCACCGCGGCGGCCATACTGGACCGCATGGCGCAGACATGGAAGAAGATCGTGGAGGCCGACCCCGAGCACTCGCGGCGATACGCGCGGCGCTGGGACGACATGATCGCCGAGGGCGTCGACATCGACGGCGAGGCGCGGCTCGCCGACGCCATGGCGCCGCGCGGCGCGCGCGTCCTCGACGTGGGCTGCGGCCAGGGACGGATGGGCGTCTACCTCCACGCCCGCGGCCACCGCGTCACCGGCGTCGACATCGACCCCTACCTCGTCGACCGGGCGCGCGAACAGTGCCCCGACGCCACCTGGGAGGTCGCGGACCTCGCTGACGGCGGCTGGGCCGCCGGCCCCTTCGACCTGGCCGTGTCGGCCGGCAACGTCCTCGCCTTTGTCGACCCGGCCGACCGCGGCGCCGTCCTGGCCAACCTCGCCGCCCGCCTGGCGCCGGCATCGGCGTCCACCGACGGACGGTCCGGCAGGCTGGTCGTGGGATTCGGGCTCGACCGCGGCTGGACGCGGGAGGAGTTCGACCTCGACGCCGAGCGCGCCGGACTGCGGGTCGAGCAGCGGTGGTCGACCTGGGATCTGCGGCCCTTCGACGACGACAGCGGCTTCATGGTCGCGGTACTCGTGCGCGCGTAGGGGCCCGTGCAGGTGCGTGCGTCGACCACGGGACTGAGGCTCCTCCCGGCGGCGCTCGTCGCCCCGGCGGCCCTCGCCGGCGCGGTCCTGCTCCCGGTATGGGCCGCCTCCGGGGTCGACGACACCCCGGGATACCGTCCGTCGGCGGCCCGGCGTGGTGGGTCGCGGCGGGGGTGCTCCTCGCTCAGGCGTGCGCCCTGCTGTGGTCGGGCCGCGCGCCGCGCGTCGTGCTCCTCGTGGGGGCGGCCCTGCCCGCGCTGATCGTGGTGCTCGCCCCCGGAGGGCTCTTCAGCCTCACCGTCCTGGCCACGGCGGTCGCGGTGTTCCTCGCCGTCCTCGCCCGGCCGGACCGGAGGACCGGCGTCGTGGCCGCGGTCGGTTTCGGCCTGGTCGTCGCGGGGCACCTCGCCAGCGAGCTCAGGCTGGGCGACCTGGGCGCGGGGCTCGCGGCGGTCGCCGCGCTCCTGCAGGCCGGCCTGATCGTGGGCGGCCCGGCCGCGGTGGGGGTGATGATCGCCGCGAGGCGTGACGCACGCGCCGCGCGGCTCGGCGAGCTGGCCGCCTTGGATCGTGAACGCGAAACGGCGGTCCGTGCCGCCGCGGCCCACGAGCGGACGGCCATGTCCCGGGAACTCCACGACATCGCCGCGCACCACATGTCCGGGATCGCCCTCATGGCCGCGGCGATCGACCGACAGATCGACACCGACCCGGAGGCCGCGAAGCAGTCCGCAGCACAGATCCGGCAGCAGAGTCGATCCGTGCTCACGGAGCTGCGCCGGGTGGTGGGACTGCTGCGCGAGGACGGCGACGACACCCGGGCGGCGAGGACCGTGCCCGCCGTGCGCGAACTGGTCGACGCCCGGCGCCCGTCCGGAGCGGAGGTGGAGCTGGTCGTGCACGCCGGCCCCGACGGTCGGACGCCCGGCGACGGTCTCGGCGCGCTCGCCCACCTCGTCGTCTACCGGATGGTGCAGGAGTCAATGGCCAACGTCGCCGCCCACGCCGCCGGGGCGCGGTGCGTGGTGAGCATGGACGACCGGGGGGAGCGGCTCGTGGTGACGGTGGTCGACGACGGCGAGACGCCCACGACGCCGGGCGGGCGCGGGGGATTCGGGCTGCTCGGGATGCGCGAGCGCGCGGACATGATCGGCGCCGACCTGACCTGCGGCCCCACCGACGGCGGCTGGCTGGTGCGACTCGCGGTGCCACGCGCCGAGCCGACGGACGGGGGCGACGGGTGATCCGCGTCCTGATCGCCGAGGACCACGCGCCGGCCCGGGCGGGGCTCGCCGCCGTCCTCGGTGGTGAGCCCGACATGGAGGTCGTCGGCACCGCCTCCGACGGCCCCGAGGCGCTCGAGATGGCGCGGGAACTGGTGCCCGACGTCGCCTGCCTGGACGTCCGGGTGCCGGGCCGCGACGGCCTCTCGGTGGCCCGTGAGCTGTGCGGTGCCGGGGCCGATCCGCAGATCCCCGTCCTGATCCTCACGACCTTCGACCTCGACGAGTACCTGTTCGGAGCGCTCGAGGTGGGCGTGTCCGGGTTCCTGCTCAAGGACTCCGAACCGGACGACATCGCCGCCGCCGTCCGCCGGGTGGCGGCGGGGCACGGGACCATCGACCAGGCGCTCACGCGGCGGGTGATGAGCGAGTTCGCCGAGCGCCGGAGCCTGCAGCCGGTGACCGCGGACCGCGCGCGGTCGGAGCTGACCGCCCGCGAGCTGGAGATCCTGCAGCTTCTCGCGCGGGGGATGTCCAACGAGGAGATCGCACGGTCGCTGGTGGTGGAGGTCTCCACGGTGAAGTCGCACCTGGCGCGGATGCTGCCCAAGCTCGGCGTGCGGTCCCGGCTGCAGGCGGTGGTGTGGGCGTACCAGAACCGCGTGGTCGCGGTGCCGGACCCCGAGGGTCGGTGAGACCCCCGAGGCCACGCGGGTCCTACCGGCCGAGCCGGCCGGGGTAGCCGAGCGGGCCGCGGTAGCCGAGCCGGCCGCGCGTGAGGACGGCCACGGCCGCACCGGCCACGAGCGCGCCCACGGCCAGCGCGTACATCCAGCCGTCGCCGTCTATGCCGGGGAACATCTCGTCCCACATCAGGGAGGCGAAGGTGTTCACGCTTACGTGCGCGAGGATCGCCAACGGCAGGCTCTGGCCGGTGCGGTTGAAGATCCAGGTCATGACCAGGTTGAAGCCTAGGCAGAACAGCAGGAACGACGTCGCGCGGGTCCAGCTCGCGTCCGGATACCCGCCCCACTCGGTGAAGAACAGCGGGAAGTGCCACAGCGCCCAGATCGGCCCCAGGATCATCGACGCGACCAGCGGGCTGAACCGGTCCTGCAACCGGGGTAGCGCGAAGTCACGCCAGCCCGGCTCCTCCGCGAGCCCCGTGGTGACGAACTGGAAGAGCAGAAGCGGCACGTACATGCTCAGCGCCATGAGCGACGGCGCGTGGATCTCACCGCCGGAGAACGCCAAGCCGGTGAGCAGCATCCCGCCGGGCACCCCGAGAAGGGCGACCGCGTACCAGCGACCCGGAACCCGCCAGCGCAGTAGTCGCCGGACCCAGCTGCGTATCCCGGCCCGCCCCTCGGTGACGGCGGTGACGAGGAAGGCCGAGAAGATCGGGCCGAGGTACGCGCCGGGGAGGACACCGACGATCGAGTTCAGCGTGACGGGCAGGACACCGAGCGCGGTCTCGGAGAGGACGTAGGGCGTCCACGCGATCCAGCTGAGCAGGTTGGCGAGGACGAAGAACGCGGGTAGCGGGTGGCGGCGGATGATCTCGTGCGGCCGCGGCCGCGGCCGCAGTCGGCGCGTGATGGCAGTGGCGGTGTCGGTGGGGGTTTCGGCGACGGTCATGACCGGTTCCTTCGGTGAGGTGGCCGCGGTGGGTGCGACTGCTTCTCACGGTAGGAACCGACCGGGCCAGCTCTCGAGGGGAGAAAGGCCGCATCGCGGCGTTTGCATCGAAAGGTGCAAGAGGGACCTGCCGCCCGGCGAAATACTCGACTCCGTCCGGCCCCGTCCACCACATCGCGGCAGGTAGATAGCCTAATGGGGTTATTGAACCGGGACTTAATGTTCGAACCCAGGTGCGATTGCGGCGGTAGGATAGGGACATGATCTCGGACCTGGTGGAGTCGACGACGACGAGCGTTGAGCAGCTCGCGTCGGTGTGCTGGTCGGAGGTGTCCGAGTCGGAGTTGCCTGTGGTGTTGCGGCGGCTGGAGGAGGTGTCCCGGCGTGTAGAGGCCATCAGTGCTGCGGGGGCTGCGGAGGCGGCCGGCCGTGCGGAACGTGCGGGCCGGTCGGTGTCTTCGGCGGCGACGTCGCTGGGCAAGGATCTGGGGTTGACGGCGGGGCAGTGCCGGGCCCGGATCGACGCCGGGCGTCGTGAAGGATCTCCCGCGATGGAGGCGCATCGACGGGGCCGGATCACCGCCGGGCAGGAGCGGGCGATCGGTGAGGCGGTCGCCGAACTGCCCGAGGGCACCCCCGATGAGGCGCGGGAGGATTTGTCCCGCCACCTGACGGGGTTGGCGCAGGCGGGGGCCAGCGTGCGGGCACTGACCGCGGCGGCGGCGAGGGAGTTGGCCAAGGCGGATCCGGGCCGGCTGGAGCGGCTGGAGAAGATGCAGCAGAAGCGGCGGGAGTTGCGGGCGCATCGGCCGGGTCTAGATGGGCTGGCGAGCATGGGGATCACGGCCGAGCCGCGCCTGCAAGCGCTGCTCGCGGCGGTGATCGCCCGGTTCGGCGGCCCGGGGCAGTGCATCGCCGCGCCGGCGGATCCGGAGTCTGGTGAGCAGGCCGGCCCGGAGGCATTGGCTGCGGACGACACGCGTACTGCGGGCCAGCGGGCCTATGACGCGCTCTGCCACGTGCTGGCTCTGGGCTTGGCGGTGGAGCCGGGCGCGAGCCGCGGGGTGGCGGCGATCGTGGTGCGCCTGACGCCGGAGCAGATCGACGCGGTGGAGGCCGGTGGGCCCGGCGGGCTGGTCGGCACCGACGGCGGGGTGCAGCTGAGCGCCGGGCAGGCGGTTTCGTTGGCGGGACGACGGTCCTGGTTTCTGTCAGCGCTGCGCGACGGGCGCGAGGAGCTGCGCCGAATCGACGTGGACCGGGGTCGGGTTCGTCGGTTGGCCTCGGCGATCCAGCGGCTGGTGCTGTATGCCGCGCACGGTGGGTGTACCCATCCGGGGTGCGAGCAGCCGGCGGCGAAGTGTCAGGGCCACCACGTGACGGACTGGTCGCGGGGCGGTCCCACGACGGTGTCGAACCTGGCGCTGGTGTGTCCTGTCCACCACGGGTGGATCGGTGACGGGCCCGGCCAGTGGCGCACGGTCCCGGACCCGGCACGCCCCGGTATGCCCCGATGGATCCCACCCGGGACTCCGGCGAGGGCGGCGTGACCTCCTCAGCGCCGGCAGGTGGCCTGGCCGGGTCGGGCGCTGCGTGCCCGGGCCTCCGGCTGGCCAGCCGACTCGAGATCCCCCCGCGAGCGTCCGGTCACGCTGTCACCTGCGCCGTCGGCGAGCCACCGATCGGTAAGCTGGCCCGCATGACCACCAGCCACCTCGACGCCCCCGACCTCGCCGGCCAGACGGACGCCGATCGGCCGGCCGCGGACCCGGTGCGCGACGCCGTCCACGGCGCCGCCCGTCGCGCCCGCGCCGCCTCTCGCGAGCTGGCGCTGCTGACCGCCGACCGCAAGAACACGCTGCTGCTCGCCGCCGCCGACGCCCTCGTGGCGGCGGAGTCGACGATCCTCGAAGCCAACGCGGCGGACATCGCCGAGCAGATCGAGGCCGGTACCGGAGAGGCCATGCTCGACCGGCTCCGCCTGACCGCCGACCGGATCGAGGGCATCGCCGGCGGACTGCGCCAGGTCGCCGGTCTGGCGGACCCGATCGGGACCGTCACCCGCGGGTCGACCCGGCCCAACGGACTCCAGCTCCGTCAGGTCCGCGTGCCGCTGGGCGTGGTCGGGATGATCTACGAAGGGCGGCCCAACGTCACCGTCGACGCGTTCGGTCTGGCCTTCAAGTCGGGCAACGCGGCGCTCCTCCGCGGCTCCCGCTCGGCACGCAACTCCAACGAGGCGCTCGTCGAGGTGCTGCGCGGGGTGCTCGCCGAGCACGACCTGCCCGTCGACGCCGCGCAGCTGCTGCCCTCGGAAGACCGCTCGTCGGTCACCCACCTCATCCAGGCGCGTGGCCTCGTCGACGTCGTGATCCCCCGGGGAGGCGCGGGCCTCATCCAGGCCGTGGTGGAGAACGCCAAGGTCCCCGCCATCGAGACCGGCACCGGTAACTGCCACCTCTACATCCACGGAGACGCGGACCTCGACGAGGCGATCAGCCTCCTGCTCAACGGCAAGACCCGCCGCTGCAGCGTCTGCAACGCCACCGAGACCGTCCTGCTCGACGCCGCCCTCGGCGACGCCGCCGTGGACCGCGTCGTCGGCGCCCTCCGCACGGCCGGCGTCACCGTCCACGGCGACCGGGAGGGTCTCGTCCCCGCCGACGACGTGGACTGGGGCGAGGAGTACCTCAGCATGGACATCGCCCTCAAGGTCGTCGACGGCGTCGACGAGGCGATCGACCACATCGCCCGCTGGTCGTCGGGCCACACCGAGGCCATCTCCACCCGCAGCATCGACGTGGCCGACGAGTTCTGCGCCCGTGTCGACGCGGCGGCGGTAATGGTCAACGCCTCCACCGCCTGGACCGACGGGGAGATGTTCGGCTTCGGGGCCGAGATCGGTATCTCCACTCAGAAGCTCCACGCCCGCGGTCCCATGGGGCTCGAGGAACTCACCAGCACGAAGTGGATCGCCCACGGCAAGGGGCACGTGCGGCCGTAAGGCACCCGCGCCCGAGCAGGCCGCATCCGCGCGGTTCGCACCAGATCACCCCACCGAGAGGACCCGCCCCATGGACCGAGCCCGTACCGGACAACGACCGGCGTTCGAGAGCATCGACCACGTCATCGACGCCCTCGGGGAGCAGGGGTACCTGGCCGACCGGTCGACGGCGACGGTCGTCTACCTCGCCGACCGGCTGGGCAAGCCGCTGCTCATCGAGGGTCCGGCGGGCGTCGGCAAGACGGAACTGGCCAGGGCCGTCGCCGCCGCGACCGAGGCGGAACTCATCCGGCTGCAGTGCTACGAGGGCGTCGACGAGGCCCGCGCGCTCTACGAGTGGAACCACGCCAAGCAGATCCTGCGGATCCAGGCCGGGCAGGGCGAGGGCTGGGATTCCACGCGCGACGACGTGTTCTCCGAGGAGTTCCTCCTGTCACGGCCGCTGCTCACCGCGATCCGGCGCAGCGAGCCCACCGTGCTGCTGGTCGACGAGGTGGACAAGGCCGACATCGAGATCGAGGGCCTGCTGCTGGAGGTGCTCAGCGACTTCGCGGTGACCATCCCCGAGCTGGGGACGATCGAGGCGACCCGCCGGCCCTTCGCCGTGCTGACCTCCAACGCCGCCCGCGAGCTGTCCGAGGCGCTCAAGCGACGCTGCCTCTACCTCCACCTGGACTTCCCGACGCCCGAGCTCGAGCGGAAGATCCTCGCGTCCCGGGTGCCCGAGCTGGACGACCGGCTGGCCGAGCAGCTCGTGCGCGTCGTGGGGGTGTTGCGCGCAATGGCGCTGAAGAAAGTGCCGAGCGTGTCCGAGACGATCGACTGGGGTCGCACGCTCGTGGCGCTGGGCCTGGACACGATCGACGACGAGACCGTCCTGCAGACCCTCGGCGTGGTCCTCAAACACCAGTCCGACCAGCTGCGCGCGGCCGCCGAACTGCGGCTGAACTAGCGGACGGACGCAGGAGATGATCGGGAGGCGGGGGAGATGACCCAGAAGAGCCCGGGTGGCCTGTCCGGCCACCTCGTCGACTTCGTCGACGCACTGCGCCGTAAGGGCATCCCCGTCGGGCCCAGCGAGGCGGTCGACGCGGCCTCGGCGATGGTGCACGTCGACCTGCTCGACCGCGCCGCGCTGCGCGAGGCGCTGGCCTCGACGATCCTGCACAAGCCCACGCACCGCGGGGTGTTCGACCAGCTCTTCGACCTGTGGTTCCCGGCCGCCGTCGGCGGCCACACCCCGGGCGACGCGGTGACGCTCGAGGTGGAGATCCCGACCGACGACGACGGCAAGGTGGATCCCGACGCCCTGAACGACCTCATTGCCTCGCTGCTTCTGGAGGACACCGACGAGTCGCGCGCCAAGGCCCGGGCGCTCGCCGAACTCCTGGTGGAGCAGCTCGGCTCGTACGACTCGGTCAACGGCCCGCGCTACTCCGCCTACCAGGCGTTGAGCCCGCTGGACACCAACTCGATCATGCAGAGGATCCTCGACGGTCTACTCGGCGCCGACCCCTTCGACCCCGACGGTTCCAAGCGGCACGCGGAGAAGACCGCGGCCGCCAACGCCGCGGCGGACCTGGTGCGCGGGTTCCTACGCGAGGTCGCCGACGAGACGCGTCGCCGCACCGCCGAGACCGTGGGGCGCGACCGGGTGGCCCAGTACGCGGTCGGCCCGGCGGCCGAGCAGGTCGACTTCCTGCGCGCCAACGACCAGGATCTGCAGGCGCTCCGTCGCCGGGTCGGGCCGCTGGCGCGCCAGCTCGGGAGTCGCCTGGCCGCGCGGCGTCGCCGCCACCGGCACGGTGCCATCGACATGCGCAAGACCATGCGTCGGTCGATGTCCACGGGAGGGGTCCCCGTCGAGCTGGTCCTGCGCAAGCCGCGTCCGGCCCGGCCCGAGCTGGTGGTCCTGTGCGACGTGTCCGGGTCGGTCGCGGGCTTCAGTCACTTCACCCTCCAGCTGGTGCACTCGCTCCGTGAGCAGTTCTCCCGGGTGCGGGTCTTCGCGTTCGTCGACACCACCGACGAGGTGACCTCGTTCTTCGAATCGGGCTCCGACCTCGGGACGGCGATGAGCAGGATGGTGCGGGAGGCGGAGATCATCACCTACGACGGGCACTCCGACTACGGGCACGCTCTCGAGGGATTCGCCGACAGGTACGCCCATACGCTGACGAGGACGGGGTCGCTGCTCATCCTGGGCGACGGCCGCAACAACTACCGCGATCCCGCGGTCGGGGCGCTGGAGTTCGTCAGCGAGCGCGTCGGGCACACCCACTGGCTCAACCCGGAACCGCAGCGGCAGTGGGGGACCGGCGACTCGGCCGCCAAGTTGTACTCCCAGTACGTGCCGATGCACGAGTGCCGCAACGTCGAGCAGCTCACGGCGGTCGTCTCCAGCCTGCTGCCCGTGTGAGCGACCGGGGCGGCGGGGAGCGGCAGACGAGTACGCGCCACCCCGGCCCGATAGACTCGGTGACCATGACCACGACGGGAACCGCCGACGGCTCGCGGCGCCGCATCGGAGTGATGGGCGGAACCTTCGACCCGATCCACCACGGTCACCTCGTGGCGGCCAGCGAGGTGGCTCATCGGTTCGATCTCGACGACGTCGTGTTCGTCCCCACGGGCGAGCCGTGGCAGAAGCGTAGCCGGGAGGTCTCCCCGGCCGAGGACCGCTATCTCATGACCGTCATCGCGACGGCCTCCAACCCGCGCTTCTCGGTCAGCCGCGTGGACATCGATCGCCAGGGGCCGACCTACACGGTCGACACCCTCAAGGACCTCCTCCGTCAGCACCCGGAGACCGAGCTGTTCTTCATCACCGGTGCCGACGCGTTGGAGAAGATCCTGACCTGGCGCGGCTGGGAGGAGATGTTCGAGCTCGCCACGTTCGTCGGCGTCTCCCGCCCCGGTTTCGAGCTGTCCGACACCCATCTCACCGAGATCGAGGACGGGCGGGTCTACCTGCTCGAGATCCCGGCCCTGGCCATCTCGTCCACCGAATGCCGCCGCCGTGCGGCCGACGGCGCCCCCGTCTGGTACCTGGTACCCGACGGGGTCGTGCAGTACATCGCCAAACGCAACCTGTACCGACCGGAGGGCTCCACCCGTCTGGACGGCACCCCAGTAGCGACGGCCCCGGTGCACCGGGTTCCCGTCCCCATCGATTCGCAACCCGAGGAGAACCCCCAGTGACCGCAAGCCCCGAGGCCCTGGAGATGGCCGCCGTCGCGGCCCGCGCCGCAGACGACAAGCTGGCGACCGACATCGTCGTCATCGACGTCTCCGACCAACTCGTCATCACCGACTGCTTCGTCCTGGCGTCCGCGGACACCGAGCGGCAGGTGAACTCCGTCGTGGAGGAGATCGAGGACAAGCTCCGCGAGGCCGGACACAAGCCACTGCGCCGCGAGGGCACCCGCGAGGGTCGTTGGGCCCTGCTCGACTACAACGAGCTCGTCGTGCACGTGCAGCACGTCGACGAGCGCGACTACTACTCGCTCGACCGGTTGTGGAAGGACTGCCCGGTCGTGGAGATCGAGGGCGTCGAGACGTCCCGGCCTTCGGATGCCGCTGCCGCCGGCGGGGCCGATGACTCGCTCGCCCCGGAGGAGCCACAGCGGGATCAGGAGCTCTGAACTCCTCGGTGACCCGACGTCTCATCCTGCTGCGTCACGGCCAGACGCACTACAACGCCTCGCTGCGGATGCAGGGGCAGTTGGACACCGAACTCAGTGAGCTCGGGGTCCGGCAGGCGCACGCCGTCGGCCGGGCCCTGGCGCCCCGACGGCCGTGGACGATCCTGTCCTCGGATCTCCAGCGTGCGCACGAGACGGCGAAGGCGCTGGCGTCCGAGGTGGGACTGGATGTCCGCACCGATCCGCGGCTGCGCGAGACGAACCTGGGGACCTGGCAGGGGATGAGCCACTCGGAGGTCGACGAGCAGTGGCCGGACGCGAGGCTGCGGTGGCGCAGCAGTCCACGCTGGTCGCCGCCGGACGGGGAGAGCCGCATCGATGTGGCGCGCCGTACCCGCGAGGTCGTCGACGAGCTCGTCGAGTCGTCTCCGGAGTGGGGGGAGCACCCGGCCGTGATCGTCGCGCACGGTGGCGCCATCGCGGCGCTGACCGGGGCACTGCTCGAACTGCCCGTGGAGCACTACCCGATGTTCAACGGGCTCGGCAACACCTGCTGGGTGCAGTTGTCCGCCCACCCGCGCCCCGCTGACCCGGACGAGTCGCAGGCCGAGCCGGAGGTCGCGCCCACCACCGACGCGGCACGGGCCTTCCTGTGGCGCCTGGACCAGTGGAACGCGGGGATCACACCGCCGGTGGACGCCCCGTGACGATCCGACTGGTCACCGATTCCTGCGCGGATCTGCCGGCCGCGTGGGTGCGCGCCTTCGGCATCACGGTCGTGCCGCTGCACGTCGTGGAGGAGGACGACAAGGCCGTCTCCACCGCGGCGGTGACCCCTGACGAACTCGCGGCCATCTACGCCGACCTCCTCGCCGACCCGGACTGCACGGGTGTCGTCTCGGTGCACCTGTCGAAGGAGCTCTCGCGGACCTGGCAGTCGGCCAGCGACGCCGCCACCCGGTTCGGTGGCCGCGTCCTCGTCTCCGACTCGCGGGGGGCGGGGATGGCCTTCGGTGCCGCGGTCGCCCAGTGCGCGTGGGCCGCGGACAACGGGCTCGGGCTGTCGGCGACCTACGACCTCGCCGAGCGTCTGTGTCGGGGCGCCTCGACGTACGCGGCCCTCGAGTCGCTCGAGCATCTACGGCGGGGCGGCCGGATCAGCGCCCTGGCCGCGATCTTCGGCAGCGCGCTGGCGATGCGTCCGGTGATCGTGCTGCGGTCGGGATCGGTCGACCTCGCCGCGAAGGCACGCACCACCACGAAGGCCCATGAGCGCCTCCGCGCGCTGCTTCGAGACGATCTCTCCCGGGGCGACGTCCTGGTCGTCATCCACCACCACGAGGCCGCGGAACGGGCCGGGGAGATGGCCGCGGAGATCCGCAAGCAGACCCCGTTCCCGGAGCGCGTCATCGTCGTCGAATTCGACGAGGTCCTCGCGTGGCATCTGGGCCCCGGAACAGTGGGTGTGTCGGTGACGGACCTGACGGACACCGAATTCCCCATCCCGTCCCCCTCTCCACAGGACGTGGACTGAGGACCGCGTTCCGGAGCGGGTGGGGGAGGGCGCCGGTCTAGCGTCGCGCCCATGCGAACCGAGACCCGGGCCCGTCCCGCCGATCCCGAGCGGAATCCGACGCGGGCGGCCGCACTGCAGCGACTGGCCGGTGCGCTCGCGCCGGAGGCGGTCGGTCGGAGTTATGAACCGGCCGCGGAGTCGGCCCGGGTGCCGTGGGCGGAACCCGATCCGGACGGAGCCCGGCCGGAGCGCGTCCCCGCCGAGGAGCCGGACATCGCCGCATGGGCCGACCCGCCGTGGTGGGCCCGCATCCGGTGGGCACCCGATCGTCTCGCCGGCGTCGCGCTGGTGGTGGTGGTCCTCGCTCTCGGGGCGTTCTCCGTGCACAGGCTGCTCGCCGCCGTCCCGGCGGGTCCGCCCGTTCCCGAGCTGCCCCTGGCGGAGTCGGACGCGGCGTCGGCGGGCGGTGGCCCGGCCCCCACGCCGTCCGCGCCGACGGCACCTGCGACGGCCGCTGCGGGAGCCGACCCGGACGCCGCGGAAGGCCCCCTCGTCGTCTCCGTGGTCGGCCTGGTGGGGCGCAGTGGGCTGGTCACCCTCACGCCCGGCGCCAGGGTCGCCGACGCACTCGACAGCGCTGGCGGGGTCCTCGAGGGCGGGGACCGGGACGGGCTCAACCTGGCGCGCAGGGTCGCGGACGGCGAGCAGATCCTCGTCGGTCTGGCCCCCGGGCCGGACGGGCCGAGGGGGCCGCGGAGCGACATCGTCGGGCCCGGCCCCGCCCAGCCTCCCGTCGTCCCGGGCGCCCCGGCGGCCGGGCCTTCCGCGCCGGCACCCGCCGGAACGGGCGCCGGGCCGGTCGATCTCAACACCGCTGACGCCGCCGCCCTGGAGTCCCTGCCCGGGGTCGGGCCGGTCACCGCGGCGGCGATCCTCGCGTGGCGGTCGGCCAACGGTGCGTTCACCAGCATCGACCAGTTGGTCGAGGTCGACGGGATAGGTCCGGCGACGCTGGCGAAGTTGCGGCCCCTGGTGACGGTGTGACAGATCCGGAGCCCCGGGCGCCGGCTCACGCGGCGTCCCGGACGCCGGCGGCCCGCGACCTCCGGCTGGTGGTGCCCACGCTCGCGGTGTTCGTCGCCACCGCTGCGACGGTCGCGCTCCGCCCGGCCGTCGCGGCCGCTCTCGCGGTGGTGCTGCTGGCCGCCGCCGCGGTGGCCGCGGTGTGGTCGACGGGCGCGGGTGGCAGAGCGAAGATCGACCACGTCGCACTCGGGGTGGTGGCGCTGGCGTGCGCGGTCGGTGCGGTCTCGGCGGGGGCCCAGGCGGCGCGGACGCACGTGCTGGCCGCGCACCCGCTGGTCGATCTGGTGGGCGCCCGCACCGGTGTGGAGGCGGTGGTGACAGGGTTCGACCGGCCGGTCCGCAGCGGCGGGGTCATGGTGCCCGTGCGGGTCGAGGTCACCGGGACGGGTACCGCGGCGCGCCGCGGCGAGCTCGACGTGGTGCTCCTCGCGCGGGAGGGCTGGCGGGGCCTGCCGCCGGGGACCCGGGTCACCACATCGGTGACGGTGCTGGAACCCCGATCGGTCGGCGAGCCGCCGGGCCTCCGGGCTCTCGCGCCACCCCGGATCACCGGTCCGCCGGGCTGGGGCGGCCGGATCCCCGCGGCGGTACGGCACCGTTTCCGGGAGGTGTCCGACCGGGCCCTCTCCGGGGAGGCCGCGGGTCTATTGCCGTCGTTCGTGCTCGGCGACGAGGGTGGCGTGTCGGCCGAGACTCGGGACGAGTTCCGCGCGTCCGGGCTCGCGCATCTCGCCGCCGTCTCGGGTGCCAACACGACCTACGTCGTCGGAGCGGTGTTGCTCGCGGCCGCCGCGGCGGGGATCGGCCGTCGTGGTCGCCTCCTGGCCGCGGCCCTCGCGTTGGCCGGGTTCGTCGCGGTGGTCGGCCCGGAGCCGGCCGTGCTGCGCGCGGCGGGGACGGGGGCGATCGGCCTGGCCGCACTGGGCGCGCGCCGCACCGGTAGGCCACTGGCGGCGCTGGCGGCGATCGTCCTCCTCGTGGCACTCCTCGACCCCGCGACGGCGACGGGGGCGGGTTTCGTCCTGTCCGTGTCCGCGACGGCCGCGCTCGTGGTGGCCGCGAGGCCGGTGGCCCAGCGGCTCCGCCGACCGTGGATGCCCGGCCCCGCCGCCGACGTCCTGGCGGTCTGCCTCGTCGCGCACGTGGCCACGCTCCCGATCCTCGTGGCCTCCGGGCTCGGGTCCGGGCCGTGGGCGCTACCCGCGAACATCGCGGTCGCCCCCGCGGTGCCGGTCGTGACGGTGCTGGGCACCGCGGCCGCCGCGCTCGGCCCGCTGTGGCAGGGCGGGGCCGTGGTGCTGGCCGCGGCGTGCGCGCCCGCGCTGTGGTGGCTCGACACCGTCGCCGGCGTCGCGGCCGGCCTGCCCGGCTCGCCGACGGTCACGCCCGGGTGAGCAGCTCTTGCTCGCGGACGAGATCCAGGGACAGAGTCCGGTACCCCTGCTCCTCGAAGAACACGGTGAGACGGTCGTCGTCGACACTCATGACGATCCCTGATCCCCACTCCCGGTGGACCACCGCGGACTGGAGGGGGAAGTCGACCGCGTCATGAGTGATGTCCACGGCCGTGCCGGCGTCGCAGGTATCGCAGTTCCCACAGGGATCGGCGAGCTCGTCACCGAAGTAGCCGAGCAGGAACTGGCGTCGACACCCGTCGGTCTCCGCGTACCCGCGCATCATCTCGATCCGGGACCGATCGATCCGCTCGAGCGTCTCGGACATCTCCTCCGCGCGGCGCACCGCCTCCTTGGGACGCACGTCCTCGACGAGCTCGACCCCCCTCTTGTCGGAGGTGAGCACCCCGGCCGCCTCGAGCAGGTTGACCGCGCCCGTGACGCGCTTCCCGCCCGCGTCGACGGCCTTCTTCAGCCGGCTCAGCCGCTCCGGCCCGTCCGCTCGGCGCAGGTGACGGACGACGGCGCGGATCACCTCTTCGTCCGCGCTGTGGGACGAGAAGAAGCTGCGCAGTCCGAGGTCCTCGCTGCGGTAGTGCAGTTCGATGGTGGCCGGCTCGCGGTCGCGTCCCGCGCGCCCGGCCTCCTGGTAGTAGGTGTCGAGCGAGTCGGGGATGTCGGCGTGGAGGACGAACCGCACGTCCTCCTTGTCGATGCCCATCCCGAACGCGTTCGTCGCAACCACCACGTCGAGGTCACCGTCGAGGAAGGCACCCAGCGTCTCCTCGCGCTCCGCCGCCTTCTGCCCGGCGTGATAGGCGCGGACCCGCAACGGACGGTCCGCGGCGGCCGCGCGCTCGGCGATGCGAGCCGCGTAGTCCTCGGTGGACTTCCGGGTCGCCGTGTAGACCAGCCCGGGCCCGGCCAGTTCGACGGCCCGCTCCACGACCGCGTCCTTCTTGTCGTCGTCCTCCACGTGGCGCCGCACGGCGAGGTGCAGCTCCGGCCGGTCGAAGCCGCCGGCGAGCACGAGCGCGTCGTACATGGCCAGCCGGTCGAGGATCTCCTCCCGCACCGGCGTCGAGGCGGTCGCGGTGAGGGCGATGACGGTCGGCGACCCCATTCGGTGCCGCGCGGCGTCGAGGCGGAGGTAGTCGGGGCGGAAGTCGTGCCCCCAGGCGGAGACGCAGTGCGCCTCGTCCACGACGAGAAAGCTCGGGCCCGCCTCGCGGAGGCGGTCGAGGACCTCGCTCTTGGCCAGCTGCTCGGGGGTGAGGAACACGAAGTCGACGCGCCCGGCGAGGACGTCGTCCCACGCCTCGGCCTGCGCCCGCGCGCCCATCGAGGAGTTGATCGCCAGCGATCGGGTGGGGGCGTCGTCGGCGAGCTCGTTGAGCCCCTCGCACTGGTCGGTCTGCAACGCGATGAGCGGGGAGACCACGATGCACGGTCCCTCCGACATGATCCCGGCGAGCTGGTAGATCGCCGACTTGCCGTATCCGGTGGGCAGGACGGCCAGCACGTCCCGGCCGCTCACCGCCGCCCGGATCGCCTCGGCCTGCGGCGGCCGCAGTTCGTCCCATCCGAAGACGCGGTTCGCCACCTCGAGGGGATCGGTGGCCTCGGCCTGCGTCGTCGTCACGTGTGCGTCCTCTCCGTCGCGGTCGGGCGGCCCGCGGTGGGATGGCCCCGGACCCCCGAGGGTAAGCGCAGGCCGGGCATCGGCCACCGCGCGCGGCTCCCGCCGACCGGTCGCGCCCACCCCACGGGCGCACTTACAGTCGGCTCATGGAGATGCGCATCACGCTCCGGGTCGACGGCGCGCAGCACGAGGTCACGGTGGACACGCGGACCACGCTGCTGGACGCGCTGCGCGATCGGATCGGCAACTACTCGCCCAAGAAGGGGTGCGACCACGGCCAATGCGGTTCGTGCACCGTGCTGGTGGACGACCGCCGGGTCACCTCGTGCCTGTCCCTGGCGGTGGCACAGGACAGCCGGGACGTCGTCACGGCTGCCGGATTGTCCGACGAAGGGCTCCACCCGGTCCAGCAGGCGTTCGTCGACACCGACGCGTTCCAGTGCGGGTACTGCACACCCGGGCAGGTGTGCAGCGTCGTGGGGATGCTCGACGAGGCCGGACAGGGCGCCCCGAGCCACGTCACGGAGGACCTCGACGCCGAGGTCGAGCTGACCGACGAGGAGATCAGGGAACGGATGAGCGGCAATTTGTGTCGGTGCGCGGCGTACCCGAACATCGTCGCCGCGATCCGGCAGGTCCGGGACTCCGCGCCCGCCGACCGGGAAGGGGCCCGACCATGAGACCGTTCCGCTACGAGCGCCCGGAGGACACCGACGCGGCGGTCGCGCTGCTCAGCGAGCACGACGGTGCGAGGCCGCTGGCCGGCGGCACCAACCTGGTCGACCTGATGAAGCTCGGGGTGGCGACCCCCGACGTCGTCGTGGACGTGTCCCGGCTCCCGTTGGACACCGTCGACCCACTGGACGGGGGCGGGGCGCGGATCGGCGCCAACGTCCGCAACGCCGACCTCGCCGCGCATCCGCTCATCCGGAGGGACTACCCGGTGCTGAGCCGGGCGCTGCTCTCGGCGGCCTCGCCGCAGCTGCGCAACCTCGCCACGACCGGCGGCAACCTCCTCCAACGCACCCGCTGCGTCTACTTCCAGGACGTCACCACACCGTGCAACAAGCGTGAGCCCGGCAGTGGGTGCTCCGCGATCGGTGGGTACACCCGCTACCACGCCGTGTTCGGTCACTCGGACGACTGCATCGCCACGCACCCCTCCGACATGGCCGTCGCGCTGGCCGTGCTCGACGCGACGGTGGTGGCCCTCGGGCCCGGTGGTGAGCGCCGGATCCCGGCGGCGGACTTCCACCGCCTGCCGGGGGACCGGCCGCATCTCGACACGGTCCTCGAGCGAGACGAACTGGTGGTCGCGGTGGAGCTACCGCCGCCGGTGACCGGCGCCGTCTCGACCTACCGGAAGGTCCGCGACCGGGCGTCGTTCGCGTTCGCGCTCGTCTCCGTCGCCGCGCACCTGGAGATCGACGACGACGAGGTGATCACCGGCGTCCGGATCGCGTGCGGCGGGGTGGCGCACAAGCCGTGGCGGGCGGCCAGGGCCGAGGAGCTGCTCACCGGGCGCGCGGCGAGCACCGCGGCGTTCGCCGAAGCGGCGGACGCCGAACTCGCGGACGCGACGCCCGTAGAGGGCGCCGAGTTCAAGGTCCCGCTGCTACGGCGGACCATCATCGCCGTCCTGCGCGACCTCGCCGCGGAGGCCACGGGCGGCCGCGCGGGCATCACCGGAGAGGAGGGTCCGCGATGAGCGCCATCGGCACCTCGACCCCGCGGCTCGACGGGCCCGCCAAGGTCACCGGGACCGCACAGTACGCCGCGGAGCACACCGGCCCCGGCGAGCCCGTGTTCCTCCACCCGGTCACCTCCACCATCGCGCGCGGCTCCGTCACCTCGATGGACACCTCCGAGGCCGAGTCGCAGCCCGGGGTGCTCGCCGTCCTCACGCCGTGGAACGCGCCGCGGCTGGCCGACACCTCCGAGCGCGAGTACGTGATCTGCCAGGACACCGACGTGCTCTACCGCGGCCAGCCGATCGGTCTCGTCCTGGCCGAGACGGCGGAGGCGGCCCGGTGGGCGCAGTCGCTGGTGCGGGTGGAGTACGACCAGCAGCCCCACGACGTGGGGTTCCGCACCGACCACCCGGATGACTACGAGCCCGAGGTGGTCAACGGCGGGTACGAGCCCGCGTCGGCGACCGGCGAGATGGGGCCGTCCCTCGCCCGGGCGCAGGCGGACGGCCACGTGGTGGACCAGAGCTACTCCACGCCGGAGGAGCACAACAACCCGATGGAACCGCACGCCGTCTCGGCCCACTGGGATCCGGACGGTCCGCTGTTGACGATGTACGACTCCACGCAGTCCCCGCACGGCGTGGCCTCCACGCTCGCCCCCGTCCTCGGGCTGGAGACCGAGCAGATCCGGGTGATCGCCCCGCACGTCGGCGGCGGGTTCGGCTCCAAGGGCGCGCCGCACGCCCACGACGTGCTGGTGGCGCTGGGGGCCATCCACCTGCCGGGTCGGCTCATCAAGTACGCGGTGACCCGGCAGCAGATGTTCGTCTTCGTGGGCTACCGCCCGCGGACGGTCTCGCGGATCCGGCTGGCCTCCGACGCGGACGGGCGCCTCACCGCGATCGGTCACGAGGCGTGGTCGCAGAGTTCGCGGGTCAAGGAGTTCGTCGAGCAGGCCGCCGTGCCGTCGCGTTCGATGTACGCCGCGCCCAACCGGCGGACCTTCCATCACGCCGTCCCTCTGGACGTGCCGGCCCCGTACTGGATGCGGGCGCCGGGCGAGGCTCCGGGGGCGTTCGCCGCCGAGGTCGCGATGGACGAGCTGGCCGAGGCATGCGGGCTGGACCCGATCGAGTTGCGGGTGCGCAACGACCCGGAGACGGACCCCGAGTCCGGGAGGCCGTGGTCCTCGCGGCGTCTGGTCGACTGCCTGCGCGAGGGCGCTGATCGCTTCGGGTGGTCCGAGCGGCCCGCGACGCCGGCGTCCCGCCGGGACGGTCGCTGGATGGTCGGCTACGGCGTCGCCAGCGCCGCGTACCCGCACATGGTGCAGCCCGGTTCGCAGGCCACGATCCGTGCCGAGGGCGGTGGCCGCTACCGGGTGCAGGTCGGCGCCGTGGACATCGGCACCGGCACGTGGACCGCGCTCACCCTGGTCGCCGCGGACGCCCTCGGGGTTTCCGCCGAGGCCATCTCTCTGGAGATCGGCGACACCGCCCTGCCGTACGCCACGGTCGCCGGCGGTTCGTCCGGGATCTCGTCGTGGGGCTCGGCCATCTTCGCCGCGGCCGGGCGGTTCCGGACGAGGTACGGCGACGACCCGCCGGCGGGCGCGGAGACCACCGCTGCCGCCGGCGACAACCCCGAGCTCGAGCGCTATCGCGCGATCTCGTTCGGCGCCCACTTCGCGGAGGTCCGCGTGGACGCCGACACCGGCGAGATCCGGGTGCCGCGGATGCTCGGCGTCTTCTCGATCGGCCGGGTGGTCAATCCCCGTACCGTGCGGTCGCAGTTCATCGGCGGCATGACCTTCGGGTTGTCCATGGCGCTGCACGAGCAGAGCGTCCGCGACACCCGGTTCGGCCACGTCGTCACCCAGAATCTCGCGGACTACCACGTACCCACCCATGCCGACGCCACCGACATCGACGCGGTCTGGCTCGACGAGGTCGACGAGTTCGCGACCCCGATGGGCACGCGCGGGGCGGGGGAGATCGGCAACGTCGGCAGTGCGGCCGCCGTGGTCAACGCGATCCATAGCGCCACCGGTGCACGCATCCGCGACCTCCCCGTCCACGCCGACGCGCTCCTGGAGCACCTGCCTGTCGATCAGTAGACGCCGCGGCGGCCGCCGGTCCGGGGGATCACCGGGCGCGGCGGCCGCGGTGGTCGCCGGTCAGGGACGCAGGTCCTCCGGCCGGTCGACGTCGCGTGGGGACCCCGTGTCGTCGCAGGGGACCTCCGCGACCAGGTGGGAGTGCGCCCGCAGGTAGTGGCGGGCCCCCGCGTCGCCGGACGCGGAGTCGATGACGCCCGCGTGGTGGTCGGCGCCCAGGAGGACCGGATGGGCGCGGATCCCGCCGTAGGTCGCGACCGCCAGCGAGGATCCGGCGGCGGCGACGCGCCGGACCGCCTCCGCACCGAGCCAGGGCATGTCCACGGGCACCACCACGACGTCGTCCTCGCCGATCGCCGTGAGCCCGGCGCGGAGCGACGATCCCATCCCCGTCTCCCACAGCGGATTCGGCACCACCTCGGCGCCTGGTACGGCGAGCTCGACCGCGCCGCTGACCACGACGACGCGATCGCAACCGCCTTCGCGGAGCAGGGCCACGGCGCGGTCGACGAGCCGCGTGCCGTCGAACTCGACCGGGGCCTTGGGGCGGCCGAACCGTCGGCCGGCCCCGGCCGCGAGGACGAGCCCGGTCACCGGTGGATCGCCACGTCGAGCCCGGACAGCGGGGCGCCGGAGCCGCCGCGCCGGTGCGCGACGAGTTCGGCGGCGATCGACAGGGCCGTCTCCTCGGCGGTGCGCGCACCGAGGTCCAGGCCGATGGGGGAGCGCAGTCGCGCCAGCTCGCTGTCGGTGAGGCCCTCGGCCCGCAGCAACTCCAGGCGCTCGGCGTGGACGCGTCGGCTGCCCATCGCACCGACGTATCCCGCGCGGCCGCGCAGGGCTGCGCTCAGGAGTGGGATGTCGAACTTGTGGTCGTGGGTGAGCACGCAGATGGCGGTGGTCTCGTCGACCGGCACGGAGGCCAGGTGGTCGTGCGGCCAGCGGGTGACGACCTCGTGGGCGTCGGGGAACCGTTCCGGTCGGTTCAGCGCGGGCCGGGCGTCGCAGACCACCACCCGGTATCCGAGCATCGCGCCGGCCCGGCTCAAGGCCTCGCCGAACGCGCTGGCGCCGAAGATCAGCAGGGCGGGGGCGGCGAAGGAGTGCAGCAGGACGCGGGCCACCCGGTCGCTCTCCCCGTCGCGGACGTCGGGGTGGCCAGCCTCGTCGGGGCGGTCAGCCCGGTCGGGGCCGTCGCGGCCGTCGATGTCGACCGTGACCGCGCCGGCCCGGCCGAGGTGCCCGGCCGCGAGGCGGGCGACGCGCCGGTCGAGGTCATCGTCCCCGAGGGAGTCCTCTGCGCCGTCGGCGCCGACGAGCAGGTGGGCGCCGGCGCGGTCGCCGGTCAGAGCGGTCGCCAGGACGACTGGCTCGCGGCCGCGCAGCATCTCGTCGAGACGGCCCAGCAGCGCGTGGCCCGCGGCGTCGACGGGTTGGACGAAGACCTCCGACGTCCCGCCGCACGTCGGTCCCTCCGACAGCGCGGAGCCGTCGGATCCGTCGAACCGCGCAAGCGCGGGGCGACCGTCGTCGAGGACCTGCCGACACAGTTCGAACACGGTCCCGTCCACGCAGCCGCCCGAGACCCCGCCGACGACGTCGCCGGTGCCGGCGACCGCCATTGCGGCGCCCGCCGGCAGGGGCGCCGACCCCCCGGTGTCCACGACCCGGGCGAGGGCGCACGGCGTTCCTTCGCGGCGCCACCGCCGCACGGCGTCGAGCACGGGATCCACGCCGACCAGTATCGCGGGCACCGCGCCTCGCCGCATCCGCTGCCCGGGCCACGGCCGGGCCACCGACGCCTCCACCGACGCCTCCGCTGACCGGGACACGGACCGGATGCACGCCCCGCGCGCGCGGTGGACCATGAACCGCGACAACTGATCCCGACTTCGCCGACCTACAGGAGGCAGGAATGAGCAATCGGGAAGACCTGGCAGGACGGACGGTCGTGGTGACGGGCGCCTCGAGCGGATTCGGCCGCGGCACGGCGCTGAAGCTGGGCGAGCTGGGCGCACACGTCGTCGTCGCCGCCCGACGCCCGGACGTCCTCGACGGGGTGGTCGCGCAGATCACCGACTCCGGCGGCACCGCGCTGGCGGTGCCCACCGACGTCAGCGACGCCGACGCCGTCGAGCGGCTCGCGGCGGCCGCCGAGGAGCGGTTCGGCCACATCGACGTCTGGGTCAACAACGCCGCGGTCGGCGTCATGGGCCTGTTTTGGGAGATCCCGCTCGCCGACCACGCCCGGCTGGTCGACGTGGACCTCAAGGGGATGATGTTCGGTGCCCACGTGGCGCTGCGCCGGTTCACCGAGCGCGGCGAGGGCGTGCTGGTGAACGTCAGCTCGGTCGCCGGTGAGGTGCCGCTCGCGTACCAGGCCAGCTACGCCGCGGTGAAGGCCGGCATCACGAGCCTGGGCCGCTCGCTCAACGAGGAGCTGCGGCTGGCGGGCCTGCACGAGACGATCAAAGTCGGCACCATCCTGCCGTGGGCGGCCGACACGCCCTGGTGGGATCACGTGGGCAACTACACCGGCCACGCGCCGAGGCTGGCGGCGATGGACGACCCGGACATCGTCGTCGACGCGATCGTCGACGCATGCGTCGACCCGCAGCAGGAGCAACCGGTCGGCCCCAAGGCGCGCGGCTCCCATGCCTCCCACCGACTGTTCAAAGAGCTCACCGAGCGGTTCTCCGGGAAGCTCTCGGAGTCCGAGATCGGCAAGGGGACGCCCGCCCCGGACACGTCGGGGGCCCTCCACGAGCCGGTCGCGGAGGGGACGGCGGTGCACGGCGACACCCGCGAGCGGATGGTGATGGAGGACGGCGAGCGCCGCTCGTGAGCCCGGGCCGGCCCGCCCTGACCGCCCGGGCCGGCCCGCGCCGCGGCCGCGCTACGGCGTGGGCATGCCGCCGGTCACCGCGAGTGTCTCGCCGACCACGTAGCTCGACTCCGGCGACGCGAGGAACACGTAGGCGGGCGCGAGCTCGGTGGGCTGCCCGGCGCGGCCGAGCGGGGTGGACTTGCCGAACTCCGGCAGGTCCTCCTTCTCCTGACCGTCCGACACCTGTAGAGGCGTCCAGATCGGGCCGGGCGCGATGGCGTTGACGCGAATGCCCTTGGGCGCGAGCTGTTGCGCGAGGCCCTTGGTGAAGTTGTTGATCGCGGCCTTGGTCGAGGAGTAGTCCAGCAGGTTCGGCGCGGGCATGTACGCCACCACGGAGGTGGTGTTGATGATCGTCGACCCGGGCTCGAGGTGCCGCAGCGCGCCCTTGGTCACGCGGACCATCCCGATGACGTTCACCCCGTAGGTGTCGGTGAGCTGGTCGTCGGGCAGGTCCTCGAGATCCGGGGCCACGACCTGTTTGCCGGCGTTGTTCACGAGGATGTCGAGCCCGCCGAGCTTTTCCGCCGCGGCATCGGCGAGGCCCTCGCAGAACGCGCGGTCGGTGAGGTCGCCGGGCAGGAGCGCCACCGTGCGTCCCTCGCGCTCGATGATCTCCGCGACTGCGCGGGCGTCGGCCTCCTCGGCGGGCAGGTGGTGGATGGCGACGTCGGCGCCCTCGCGGGCGAAGGCGACGGCCACCGCTGCGCCGATGCCGGAGTCACCGCCGGTGATGAGCGCCTTGCGGCCGGTGAGCCGGCCGGTGCCCCGGTAGGAGTGCTCGCCGACGTCGGCGCGGGGGTCGAGGTCGGCGCCCAGGCCGGGCTCGTCCTGGTGCTGCACCGGGGGCTCGATGGAGGGGTACCGGGTGACGGGGTTCTGGAACGTCAGCTGGTCTGTCCGGGTGGTGTGGGTGTCCTGGTCCTGGCTCATGTCCTACCTTCCGGGTCGGGTGCGATGCCGCGCGCCGGGGGGCGACGCCTCGGCGTCGCCCGGCGGGGCGGCCTCGGTGCCCCAACGTAGCGGCGGGTCGGGGAGTGGTCGACCGGTCGGGGGGTCGTGGCACGATGACGGGGCACGACGACGAAGACGATGACGACGACGAGGAGCGCAGATGGCATCGGGGTCCGCACCCGCTGTGTTGCACCTGGTGTTGGGCGAGGACGAGTTCCTCACCGAGCGCGCCACCACGGGCGTCGTCTCGGCGGTCCGCGCGGCCACACCGGCCGGGCAGGACCCGCCGGTGGTCTCCCGGCTGGGCGGTCCCGAGGTGACGGCGCCGCAGCTGTTCGAGCTGCTCTCGCCGTCACTGTTCGGTGAGGCACGGATCGTGGTCGTCACCGGCGCGGCGGAACTGGGCAAGGACGCCCAGGCCGCGGTTCTCGACGCCGCGCGGGACCTGCCGCCGGAGACGGTCCTGGTGGTCCAGCACACCGGCGGCGGGCGCGCCAAGACGCTGGTGGCGGACCTCCGCAAGGCCGGCGCGGAGGAGCACGCGGCCGGCAAGATCACCCGCCACATGGACGTGGTGGGGTTCGTGCGGTCCGAGTTCCGCGGCCTGGACGTGCGCGTGGCCCCCGAGGCGTGTGAGGCTCTGGTCGAGGCCGTGGGGACCGACCTGCGTCAACTGGCGTCGGCGTGCGGGCAGCTCGTGGCCGACACCGGCGGCAAGGTCGACGTGGAGGCCGTCCGGCGCTACCACTCCGGGTTCGTGGGCGTCAGCGGGTTCACGGTGGCCGAGCGCGCCGTGACCGGGGACGTGGCCGGCGCGATCGAGGCGCTCGAGTGGGCGCTGCACACCGGGGTGCCGGAGGTGGTGCTCGCCGACGCGCTGGCGGATGCGGTGAACTCGATCGCCCTGGTGGGTACGCAGCGTGGCGTGCCGCCGGCGGAGCTGGCGAAGCAGGGCCTGCCGCCGTGGAAGGTCAAGAAGGTCACCGCCCAGACCCGCTACTGGTCCATCGAGACGCTGGGCACCGCGCTGCAGGTGGTCGCTCGGCTCAACGGCGAGGTCAAGGGGCGGGCGGAGAACCCGTACTACGCCCTCGAACGCGCGGTGCGCGAGGTCGGGTCGCTGGCGTCCCTGTAGGTCTGCCCGCCCGGATCCGGACCAATCGCCTGGTGCGCGGCACGCCCGGCGCGCGGCACGTCCGGCGCGCGGCACGCCAGGCGCCCGGCTCAGCCGGTCGCCGATGTCGGGAACACGACGAGGGCCCACCCCGCGCACGTGGTGCGGGGTGGGCCCTCGGAGCCTCGACGCGTCGGTGGCGCTGACGCGGGGCTGGGCGGCTCCCGGCGGGGAGCGCCGGGGTGCCTCAGAGGCTGTTGACGGCCTTGGTCAGCGCCGACTTCTTGTTGGCGGCCTGGTTCTGGTGGATGACACCCTTGCTGGCGGCCTTGTCGAGCTGACGCGAGGTGGCGACGAGCAGGGCGCCGGCCTTCTCCTTGTCACCGGACTCGGTGGCCTCACGCAGGCTGCGGATGGCGGTACGCAGAGCCGACTTGGTCGACTGGTTGCGGAGGCGGTTGCGCTCGTTGGTGCGGTTCCGCTTGATCTGGGACTTGATGTTGGCCACTCGTCACACCTTTGTGTCGTGTGTCGACGGCTCCACGAGGGGATCCCGCCGATCTGATGTCTGTCGTCTCGTCCGTGCGGACACGTAGAACGTGGTCCGGTGGACACCGACGGCCCACTTTACCAGTGGCGGTCTCACCGGCCAAAACGTCCGCCGACGCCGTCGACGCTATTGCGAGGCCGCCCAGTCGGCCACCCGGCGGCTGCCCACGGAGACCGCGAAGTCCCGCGGCAGGTCATCACGGACAGACTCATCCATGACGGACAGACTCGTCGCTGCACCCCACCTATCGGATCTCGCTACACCTACGGGATCCGTTAGGAGATCCGATAGGTGGCGAGGCTGCGGAGGGGTGGCTGCGGTGGCGTGGCTGCGGTGGCGTCGCTGCGGAGGCGTCGTGGTGGGACCGGCGTCAGTGCCAGCCGTAGTCCGCGCGGAGCCGCTCGGCGACAGCGTCGAACTTCTGCCGCGGGCAGATCGCGCCCTCGCGCCGGATGCCCTGCTCGGGGACGTCCAGCACCCGGTCCAGGCGTACCCAGCTCGGCCGGCCCTCGGAGTCCCAGGGGCCCGATCCGAGTCCGAGCCACTCCTCGTCGTCGTCCCTCTTTTCCCTCGAGGAGAGCTGGAGGCCCAGCAGACGGTCCCCGTCGCGCCCCACCACCAGGACCGGCCGGTCCTTGCCGCGTCCGTCGTTCTCCTCGAACTCCACCCACGTCCACACGATCTCGCCGGGGTCGGCGTGACCGTCCAGATCCGGGGTGTAGGAGATCGTGCGCGCACGGCTCGAGGTGGGTGCGGTGCGCGTGGTGGCCGGCCGGCCCGGGGTGCCGGCCTGACGCGAGAGGGCGGGGGAGACGCCCCGGTCGTCCAGACGCCTGCGCACCTCGCGCGCGACCGTCGGTCCGTATCTACGGCCCATCCGGACCGCCGTGCGACCCACGCGGGCCCAGTCGATTGCCATGCCCGTCAGCGTAACCGCCATAGGATCTGCTCATGGACATGCTGTTGGCCGTGGTGTGGGCGCTGGACGGGCCGGTCGAGCCGTCGGGGGCGCAGGAGTTGCGCGGGCGGGTCGCGGACGCCGTGGCGGGGCCGCTCGCCGCGCTGGGGGTCGACGAGGTCGTGGTCAACGTGCGCGACGAACAGGTCGCCGGCGCGATGATCGACGTGCGCGTCACCGAGCGGCCCGTGCTCGCGGTGGTCCGCGCCCGGGTGCCCGTCGCCTCGGCCGCCGCGTGCGCCGAGCTGCTCACGGCGCTGGGGGCGCTCGGGCCGGTGTCGGCGTGGTCGGTCACCGCGTCCGAACCCCTACCGGCCCCGGCGCCCGGACCCGACGGGCGCTGCGAGGGGATGGCCAACGTCGCGTTCCTGCGCCGGCCGGAGCGGATCGGGCGCGAGGAGTGGCTGCGTGTGTGGCTCGAGGAGCACACGCGGGTGGCGATCGACACCCAGTCCACCACCTCCTACACCCAGCACGTCGTGGTCCGCGCGCTCACGCCGGGCGCACCGCGGATCGACGGGATCGTGGAGGAGGTCTTCCCCGCCGAGGCGGCGACGGACCTGGGGGTATTTTTCGACGCGCGCGGGGACGACGAGCGCATGACGGCCAACATGCGGGCCATGACCGCCTCGACCGCGCGGTTCCTCGACGACGGCACCGTGGACGCCGTCCCCACGGGTCGATACGTGGTGGGTGTTCGGGCTGCGGGCGTGTGACAATGGGGTGATCGCCCGGACGGACCGCAATCCAGCAGCACCCGGGCCCGCCTCCAGGAGTGATCGAGATTCCCAACTTCGCAGAGACGACGTTCACCGATCCGGCCAGGATCAGGAACTTCTGCATCATCGCGCACATCGACCACGGCAAGTCGACGCTGGCCGACCGCATGCTGCAGCTCACCGGCGTGGTCGAGGAGCGGCTCATGCGCGCCCAGTACCTCGACCGCATGGACATCGAGCGCGAACGCGGCATCACCATCAAGGCGCAGAACGTCCGCCTGCCCTGGGTGCCGCGCTCCGGCGCGCACGAGGGCGAGGAGATCGTCCTGCACATGATCGACACCCCCGGCCACGTGGACTTCACCTACGAGGTCTCCCGCGCGCTCGAGGCGTGTGAGGGTGCGATTCTGCTGGTGGACGCCGCGCAGGGCATCGAGGCGCAGACCCTGGCCAATCTCTACCTGGCCATGGAGAACGACCTCGAGATCATCCCCGTGCTCAACAAGATCGACCTGCCGGCCGCGGACCCCGACCGGTTCGCCGAGGAGATCTCCCACATCGTCGGCTGCGAGCCGGGTGACGTCCTGCGCGTCTCCGGCAAGACCGGTGCGGGCGTCGAGGAGCTGCTCGACAAGCTGTGCGAGACCATCCCCGCCCCGGTCGGCGACCCGGAGGCTCCGCCGCGGGCGATGATCTTCGACTCGGTGTACGACACCTACCGCGGTGTGGTCACGTACGTCCGTGTGGTCGACGGCTCGCTCAAGCCGCGCGAGAAGGTCAAAATGATGTCCACGGGCACCACCTACGAGGCGCTCGAGGTGGGGATCATCTCGCCCGAACCCAAGGCGACGAGCGGGCTCGGCCCCGGCGAGGTGGGCTACCTCATCACCGGCGTGAAGGACGTGCGTCAGTCCAAGGTCGGTGACACGGTCACCGCCGCGCGGAACGGCGCGGACGAGCCGCTCCCCGGTTACGCCGAGCCCAATCCGATGGTCTTCTCGGGCCTCTACCCGATCGACGGCTCGGACTACCCGGTGCTGCGCGACGCCCTGGACAAGCTGCGCCTCAACGACGCGTCCCTGGACTACGAGCCCGAGACGTCAGTGGCGCTGGGCTTCGGCTTCCGCTGCGGCTTCCTGGGCCTGCTGCACATGGAGATCACGCGCGACCGCCTGGAGCGCGAGTTCAACCTCGACCTCATCTCCACCGCCCCGAACGTCGTGTACCGCGTCATAGCCGAGGACGGCTCCGAGCACCAGGTCACCAACCCCTCGTACTGGCCCGAGGGCAAGAACCGCGAGGTCTACGAGCCGATCGTCAAGTGCACGATCATCGTGCCCAGCGAGTTCGTCGGCACGACCATGGAGCTGTGCCAGTCCAAGCGCGGCGAGATGAAGGGCATGGACTACCTGTCGGAGACGCGGGTGGAGCTGCGCTACGTGCTGCCGATGGGCGAGATCATCTTCGACTTCTTCGACTCGCTCAAGTCCCGCACCAAGGGCTACGCGTCGATGGACTACGAGGAGGCCGGCGAGCAGATCGCGGACCTGGTCAAGGTCGACATCCTCCTGCAGGGCGAGGCCGTGGACGCCTTCAGCGCGATCGTGCACCGCGACCACGCCCAGGCGTACGGCAACAAGATGACGGTCAAGCTCAAGGAGCTCATCCCGCGTCAGCAGTACGAGGTGCCGGTGCAGGCGGCGATCGGCTCCAAGATCATCGCGCGCGAGAACATCCGCGCCATCCGCAAGGACGTGCTGTCCAAGTGCTACGGCGGCGACATCAGCCGTAAGCGCAAGCTGCTGGAGAAGCAGAAGGAGGGCAAGAAGCGCATGAAGTCCATCGGTCGCGTGGACGTGCCGCAGGAGGCCTTCGTCGCGGCGCTGTCGGCGGATTCGAGCGCGGACAAGAAGTAGGGCCGGGCGCGGTCCGGCCCGGCTTCGGGTCCCGGCGCCGAGCGCGTCAGCCCCGGGCGCGGTGGCGGCGGACCGCGCACCGGTTCGTGCAGCGCGTCGAGCAGTACGCCTTGCGCCCGTTGCGGGTGGTGTCGGCGAACACGGCGTCGCAGTCGTCGGCCGCGCACCGCGCGAGCCGGTCGATGCCGCGCGAGGTGAGGTGCAGGGCGGTGCCCACCGAGAACATGGCGGTGAGCACCCGGGCGAAGCTCACGTCGTCGGCGCGGTAGTGGACGTGCCAGTGCCCGTCGTGGTCGGTGAGGCGGGGCGGTCCCGAGTGGTCGGCGAGGAGGGCGTTGAGCGCGGTGGCGCGCTCGCGGGGGTCGGTGGTGTCGACGACGACGAGCCAGTCGTCGAGGAATGCCAGCAGTTCCCCGAGGTCCGCGTCGGTGGCGCTCCGATCGATGGTCACGCCCGCTTCACGGCAGCGGTCGACCAGCTCGCGGGCCGTGCGGGGGCGGCGGTTGGCCAGGTCGGCGGCCAGGGTGACCGGATCGGCGCCGTAAGGGTTGATATACACAAACCGATTACAGCACAGTTATCGGCATGCCCTTCTCCCTGGCGAGCGCAGCCTCGTCGTCCGCCGTCGGTGTCTCGGTGTGGGTCCTCGCGGCCCTGGTGCTGGCGGCGTTCGTCGCGGGCTGGGTCGACTCGGTGGTCGGCGGGGGCGGACTCATCCAGTTGCCGGCGCTGGTCATCGGGCTCCCCGCCGACGCCTCCACCCCGGAGATCCTCGGCACCAACAAGCTCTCGTCGGTGGCCGGGACGCTCGTGGCCACGGCGACCTATCTGCGCAGGATCCGGGTCCCGGTGGCCATGGTCGCGCCGCTGGTCGTGGCCGCCTTCGCGGGCTCCGCGGCGGGCTCGTCCGTCGCCCGCTTCATCCCCAAGGAACTGCTCACCCCGCTCGTCCTGGTGGCGGTGGTCGCGGTGGGGGCCTACACGTGGTTCAAGCCGAGCCTGGGGCGTGTCCACGAGGAGCGGCACTCGGGCTGGTCCCGCGCGTGGCGCTCGGCGCTCATCGGCGTGGTGGTGGGCTTCTACGACGGCATCCTCGGCCCGGGGACGGGATCCTTCTTCGTCATCGCGATCGTCGCGTTCTTGGGGTTCGGGTTCCTGCAGGGCACCGTGGCCGCCAAGATCGCCAACCTCACCACCAACCTCGCCTCGATCCTCGTGTTCGGTGTGCACGGCGAGGTCCTGTGGATCCTCGGCGGGTGCATGGCCCTGGCCAACCTCACCGGGGGCTTCCTCGGGGCCCGCATGGCCATGAACCGCGGCAACGAGTTCATCCGCACCGTCTTCCTCATGGTCATCGCGATCCTGGCCGTGAGGCTGGCGTGGGACACCGCCGCGCAGTGGCTCTGACGGGTCGGTGGCCGACGTAGACTGCCCCTCATGACCATTCCGAGCCCCGAGGCCCCGCGTCACCCGCTGCTCGACGAGTCCCCGCTGCCGTACGGACTGCCCGACTTCGCGATGGTGCGGGACGAGGACCTGGAACCGGCCATCCGCACCGCGATCGACGATCACGCGGCGGAGATCGCCGCGATCGTGGGCAACCCGGGGCCGCCGACGGCCGACAACACCGTGGTCGCGCTCGAGCGCTCGGGCCTGGCCCTGGACCGGGTCCTGTCGGTCTTCTACGGACTGCTCGGCCCGGACGCCACGCCCGCCCGCCTGGCCGTGGAACGGGTCGTCTCGCCACTGCTGGCCGCGCACCGTTCCGCCGTGATGACGGACCCGGGCCTGTTCGCCCGCGTCGACGCGGTCCACTCCGCGTTGGAGGTCGGCGATCTGGACCTCGACGACGAGACCGCGCGGCTCGTCCGCCGGCATTACCGGGACCTGCTCCGCGCCGGTGCCGCGCTCGACGACGCGGACCGGGCCCGCCTCACCGCGATCGACACCCGTCTCGCGGAGCTCACCACGGAGTTCGGCGAGAACCTGCTGGCCTCCACCACGGAACTGGCCGTCCCCGTCACCGACGAGGCCGAACTCGCCGGGCTGCCGGAGTCGATGCGTGCCACGCTCGCCGCGACCGCCGCCGACGCGGGCCGGGACGGCTGGCTGATCCCGCTGGGGCTGCCGACGGTCCAGCCGATCACCGCCTGGCTCGACGACGCGGGCCTGCGCCGCCGCGTGTCGGAGGCCTCGCTGGGCCGGGGCGCGACCCCGGGGCACGACAACACGCCGATCGTGCTGGAGATCGTGCGCCTGCGCGCCGAGCGCGCCCGCCTGCTCGGGCTGGGGTCCCACGCCGAACACGTCCTCGCCGTGGAGACGGCCGGGACCCCGGAGGCGGCCCGCGGTCTGCTGCTCGACGTGGTCGACGCCGCGGTGACCAACGCCCGCAACGAGGCCAAGGACCTGCTCGGTGGCGAGGAGCGCGAATTGCACCCCGCCGACTGGGCGTGGGAGTCCGAGCGCCTGCGGGCCGAGCGGTTCCGGGTGGACGACGCGACAGTCCGTCCGTACTTCGAGCTCGAGCGGGTGCTGCGCGACGGGGTGATGCACGCGGCGTCGGAGTTGTACGGGCTGCGTTTCGCCGAGCGCACTGATCTCGCCGGGTACCTGCCCGATGTCCGCGTGATCGAGGTGTTCGACGACAAGCGGGCGGAGCCGGATGTTGGCGTCGGCCTCCTGTTGTTGGACTACTACGCCCGTCCCACCAAGCGCGGCGGGGCATGGATGAGCTCGTTCCGGGACCAGTCCCGGCTCCTGGACTCCCGCCCGGTCATCGTCAACGTCATGAACCTCGCCCGTCCCGCGGCGGGGCAGCCCACGCTGCTCACCATGGACGAGGTCACGACAATGTTCCACGAGTTCGGTCACGCCCTGCACGGACTCCTGTCGGACGTGGAGTACCCGGTGTTCTCGGGCACCTCGGTCCCGCGTGACTTCGTCGAGTTCCCGTCCCAGGTCAACGAGATGTGGGCTCGTCGGCCGGAGATGCTCGCCCGCTACGCGCGGCACGTCGAGACGGGGGGGCCGATCGGCGAGGAGCTGGTGGAGCGGATGCGTGAGGCCGAGCGCTTCGGCGAGGGCCAGGCCACCGTGGAGTACCTCGCCGCTGCCCTCATCGACCTCGAGTGGCACTCCCTCACCCCGGAGGAGGCGGAGGCCGTCGCCGACGTCGACGCGTTCGAGGCCCGCGTACTGGCCGATGCCGGCCTCGACGTACCGGGCATCGAGCCGCGGTACCGGTCGCGGTACTTCCAGCACATCTTCGCCGGCGGGTACTCGGCCGCCTACTACTCGTACTTCTGGGCCGAGGTGCTCGACGCCGACGCCGCCGAGTGGTTCGTGGAGCGCGGTGGGCTAAAGCGGGACTCGGGGGACCGGATGCGACGCGAGGTCCTCTCGCGGGGCGGCGCGATCGACTTCCTCGACGCCTACCGGCGGATGCGTGGGTCCGAGCCGAACACGGCGGCCCTGCTGCGCCGACGCGGGCTCGACTCCTCGGTGGTGGGAGGCCGCCGCGCCGCCGCCACCGGGCAGTCGTAGGATCCCTGCGTGACGGCGTTCCTGCAGTTCTGGGACAGGGTC
Organism: Dietzia lutea; assembly: GCF_003096075.1. NCBI lineage: Bacteria > Bacillati > Actinomycetota > Actinomycetes > Mycobacteriales > Dietziaceae > Dietzia > Dietzia lutea. Next base: position 1,326,536 of record NZ_CP015449.1, read on the forward strand.
GAGCTCTGGCTCGCAACCCTGCCGTTCCCCCTGCAGGTCGCGATCATGCTCGCGATGGGGGTCCCGCTGTTCCTCCTCGCCGCCGTGGCGGTGGAGTGGATCGCGGATCTGCTCGTCCAGAGGTTCCGCTCGCTCGTCGCGCCACGGACAGTCGAGACCGGGAAGGAGGTCCGCTGATGCCCCGGTCGCGAGTGACACTCGCCCTCGTCCTGCTGATCGCGCTCGTCGTGATCGCATGGGTCCTCGTCGAGGTCCTGTAGACCCCGTTCACATCCGGTGTACGGAACCGTTCGCAACGGGACCCGTGGGGCGAAACCCGGACGTACACTCCCTCCATGCAGCGCTTGAGTGGGCTCGACGCCAGCTTCCTCTACTTCGAGACCAGGTCCCAGCTCCTGCACGTGTGCGGGCTGATCGTGCTGGATGTGTCCGAGATGCCGGACGGGTACTCGTTCGCTGCCCTGCGGGACGAACTCTCCCGGCGGATCACCGCGATGCCCCCGTTCCGCCGCAAGCTGCACGACTCGCTGCTCAACGTGGACCATCCGGTCTGGGTGGAGGACAAGGACTTCGACATCGACCACCACCTGCACCGCGTGGGCATACCCGCCCCCGGCGGGGACCACGAACTCGCGGAGCTGTGCGCACACCTGGCCGGGCAGCCGATCGACCGGTCGATGCCGCTGTGGCAGATGTACGTCATCGAGGGCCTGCAGGACGGCCGGGTCGCCGTGTTCGCCAAGATGCACCACTCCACCGTGGACGGCGTCACGGGAGCAAACATGCTCTCGCAGCTGTGCACGCTGACGCCGGAGGACCCGGACCTCGACGAGGAGCTGGTCGGTCAGAGCGCCGGTGGCTCCGGAGCCATGGAGCTCGCCGTCGGCGGGGCGCTGTCCCGCCTGGCGACGCCGTGGCGGCTCGCCTCGTTGCTGCCCGGCACGCTCGGCGTCTTGCCGTCGTGGATCAACCGGGCCCGCAAGGGACTGGCGATGCCCGCGCCGTTCACGGCGCCGCGCACCCCGTTCAACCGCACCATCACCGGTCACCGGTCCATCTCCTTCGCCAGCGTGGATCTCGCGGACGTCAAGCGCGTGAAGAACGCCTTCGGCACGACGGTCAACGACGTCGTGCTGGCGGTGTGCTCCACCGCCCTGCGCAAGTACCTCGACGGGCTGGACGCCCTGCCGCGCAAGCCGCTCATCGCGATGGTGCCGATGTCCGTGCACGCCGCGGAGTCCAGGCCGGGCACCAACCGGGTGTCGGGGATGTTCATGTCTCTGGCCACGGACATCGACGACCCGGTCGGGCGGCTCGAGGCGATCCGTGACGCGAACACCGTCGCCAAGGACCACACCGACGCCCTGGACGCCAACCTGCTCACCGACTGGGCGCAGTTCGCCGCGCCGTCGGTGTTCGGGTCCGCGGTGCGCATGTACTCGCGGCTGCGGCTCTCCGAGCGTCATCCGGTCGTGCACAACCTGGTCGTCTCCAACGTGCCCGGGCCCAATCTCCCGCTGTACTTCCTGGGCGCGAAGATCGAGAAGATGATGCCGATGGGCCCGGTGTTCCACGGCGCGGGCCTGAACTGCACGGTGATGTCGTTGGACGGACGCCTGCACTTCGGGTTCATCGGCTGCAAGGACCTCGTGCCGGATCCGTGGCCGCTGGCGAACGCGGTCGAGGACGCCCTCGCGGAGTTCGTCGCCGCGGCGGACGAGCGCGACGGCGGTGGCGATCCGGCTGGCTCGGCCGGGGCCGAGGTCGCTGTACGGGAGGAGACCTCCACGGCCGTGGCCACGCTCGACGAGCAGTCGACCGAAGTCGCAGAGCGCCCCGCGCCGGCGAAGAAGGCCCCCGCGAAGAAGTCCGCCGCCGCGAAGGCTCCGGCGAAGAAGGTCACGGCGAAGAAGACTCCGGCGAAGAAGGCCACGGCGAAGAAGGCTCCGGCGAAGAAGGCCGCCGCAGAGAAGTCCGCCGCCGCGAAGGCGCCGGCGGAAAAGTCCCCTGCGAAAAAGACCTCCGCAGGGAAGACCCCAGCCGCGAAGGCCGCCACGAAGAAGGCCCCGGCGAAGAAGGCCCCGGCGAAGAAGGGCGCGGCCGCGAAGCGACAGAACAAGCCCACCGGCTCCAAGCCGACCGGGTCCGCACCGCGGTCGGCTGACCGCGCGGACGCCCCCGAGGCGCCGACGTACAGTGCTCCGGCGGTGACCACGCCCGACGGCGACGTCGGGCCCGCCCGGCCGACCGCCGTGCCGGACGCCCCAGCGGGGCCGGGCACCCCCGATGACGCCTCCCGGGCACCGACGTACGGCGCGCCTGCGGTTACAGTCCTTGACGACGACGAGCTCTCGGTGACGACGACCCCGCCGATCGAGACGCTGCCCACCCCGGGCACGACAGGAGGTGAGACCGGATCGGACACCGAGACCGGTCAGATGTGACGATCGCGCCACACGACCCGGCCGAGCTGGCGGCGACGCCACCGGCCCGCGACCCCGAGGCGCCCTTCGGCATCTACCTCCACGTGCCGTTCTGCTCCACCCGGTGCGGCTACTGCGACTTCAACACCTACACCGCCGGCGAACTCGGATCGGCGACCTCACCCGTCGACTGGGAACGCGCCGCCGCGATCGAGATCGATCGGGCCGCGCAGGCGCTGTCCTCCGCCGGCGCGCCCCCGAAGGTCGACACCGTCTTCATCGGCGGCGGCACCCCGTCGCTGGTCGGCGCGGACGTCCTCGTCGGCCTCCTCGCGCGCATCGACGCCGCCTTCGGCCTGGCCCCCGGCGCGGAGGTCACCACGGAGAGCAACCCCGAGTCCACGTCCCCCGAGTTCTTCGCGCGCCTGCGCGAGGGCGGGTTCACGCGCATCTCGCTGGGCATGCAGTCCACCGCCGCGCACGTCCTGCGCATCCTCGACCGCACCCACACCCCCGGTCGGCCGCAGGAGGCGGTCGCCGAGGCACTGCAGGCGGGGTTCGAGCACGTCAACCTCGACGTCATCTACGGCACGCCGGGGGAGACCGACGACGACCTCGCGCGGACCCTCGACGCGGTCGTCGGCGCCGGGGTCGACCACGTCTCCGCCTACTCGCTGATCGTCGAGGACGGCACCGCTCTGGCCCGCCGGATCCGCCGGGGCGAGATGCCGGGGACCGTCGACGACGTGCTCGCCGACCGATACGAGCAGGTGGCAGACCGTCTCGCCCGGGCAGGGTTCCACTGGTACGAGGTCTCCAACTTCGCCACCGACTCCTCGGCGTACTGCCGCCACAACATGGGCTACTGGCGCGGCGGCGACTGGTGGGGCGTCGGGCCGGGTGCCCACTCCCACGTCGCCGGGGCCCGGTGGTGGAACGTCAAGCACCCCGCGCGCTACGCCGCCGAGTGCGACGCCGGCCGGCTCCCCGTCGACGGCGGGGAACTGCTCGACGACTCCGACCGCCACATCGAGCGGATCATGACCGGGCTCCGGCTGGCGGAGGGGCTCGGCGACAACGCGTTCACCGCGGACGAGCGTGCCCGCGCCGACGAGCGCGTGGCGGCCGGGCTGCTGCGCCGCCGACCGGCCGACGATCCCGCCGGCCCCGGGTACGCGCTGACCGAGGCGGGTCGACTGCTCGCCGACGGCGTCGTCCGCGACGTGCTCGTCTGACGCCGTCGACTGGGCCGTCGGCGCAGGAACTGGCATAGAATCGGCGGAACGACGGACAGGGGAGGAGCGGACTATGTCGAGTACGGCCGATCGTAGGACCGAGGTCCTGCGCGCGATCGTCTCCGACTACATCGCCTCCCACGAGCCGGTCGGCTCCAAGGCCCTCGTCGACCGCCACTCGCTGGGCGTCTCCAGCGCGACCATCCGCAACGACATGGCGGTGCTCGAGGCCGAGGGGTTCATCGTCCAGCCCCACACCAGCTCCGGGCGCGTGCCCACGGAGAAGGGCTACCGCCACTTCGTCGACTCGATCGAGGAGATCACCCCGCTCTCGCGGGCCGAGAAACGGGCGATCCGGGCGTTCCTCGAGGGCGCGGTCGACCTCGACGACGTGCTCCGGCGCGCCGCCCGCCTGCTCTCCCAGCTCACGCGCCAGGTCGCCGTGGTGCAGTACCCGGTCCTCGGCCGCTCGACGGTGCGCCACCTCGAGGTGGTGAGCCTAACCCCCACGCGCCTGCTGCTGGTCCTCATCACCGACACCGGCCGTGTCGACCAGCGGACGGTTGAGCTGGCCGCGCCGCTCACCGACGGGCACCTCGCCGACCTGCGCGGCCTGCTGTCCGAGGCCGTCGCCGACAAGCGCCTGTCCGACGCCTCGGACGCCCTGGCCGCGACGGGCGAGCGCGCCCGGCCCGAGTACCGCGACGCCGTGGAGCGCTGCGTGACAGTGCTGGTGGAGACGCTCGTGGAGCACCCCGACGACCGCATCGTCCTGGGCGGCACCGCCAACCTCACCCGCAGCGCCGCCGACTTCGACGGCTCCCTGCGCTCGGTCCTCGAGGCCCTCGAGGAGCAGGTGGTGATCCTGCGACTGCTCACCGCCGCCCACTCCGTGGGCCGGGGCGGACCCGGCGGGGTGACCGTCCAGATCGGCGAGGAGACCCAGGCGGCCGAGATCCGCGGCGCGTCGGTGGTGTCCTCCCAGTACGGCGCTGAGGGGCAGACGTTCGGCGGGATGGGGGTGCTCGGACCCACTCGGATGGACTACCCGGGAACAATCGCCTCGGTCGCCGCTGTTGCCCACTACGTGGGCGAGCTCCTCACCGGGCGCTGACGCCCGTACGCTTTCCCGCTGCGAACAGATCTTCCTCACGACGAAAGGCCACACGTGTCACGCGACTACTACGGGACCCTCGGGGTCGATAGGGGCGCCTCGGAGTCCGAGATCAAGCGCGCCTACCGCAAGCTCGCCCGCGAGCTCCACCCCGACGTCAACCCGTCGGACGAGGCGCGTGAGAAGTTCAGCGAGATCACCGCGATCTACGAGGTGCTCACCGACCCGGAGAAGCGCCGCATCGTCGACATGGGCGGCGACCCGCTCGACTCGTCCGGCGGTGGTGGCGGCTACGGCGGCGGGTTCGGCGGGGGCTTCGGCAGCGGCGGACTCGGCGACGTCTTCGAGGCGTTCTTCGGCGGCGGGGCCGGTGGCGGCGGACGCGGCCCCCGCAGCCGTGTCCAGCCCGGTTCCGACGCGCTCATCCGCGTCACCCTCGGCCTGGACGAGTGCGCCAGCGGCGTCACCAAGGAGATCCAGGTCGACACGGCCGTGCTGTGCGAGACGTGCCACGGCAAGGGCTCGGCCAGCGACAAGCCGCCGGCCACCTGCGGAATGTGCCAGGGTCAGGGCGAGATCCAGTCCGTCCAGCGCTCGCTCCTGGGCAACATCATGACCAGCCGTCCCTGCCCGACCTGCGCGGGCACGGGCGAGATCATCACTGACCCGTGCGGCGAGTGCACCGGCCAGGGCCGCGTCCGCAAGCGCCGCACCGTCTCGGCCAAGATCCCCGCCGGCGTCGGCGGCGGCATGCGCATCCGCCTGGCCGGGCAGGGCGAGGTCGGCCCCGGTGGCGGGCCCGCCGGGGATCTCTACATCGAGGTCAACGAGCGCACCCACCCGGTGTTCGTCCGCGACGGCGAGGACCTGCACTGCACCGTCCGCGTGCCGGTGGTCGACGCCATGCTCGGCGGCGAGGTCGAGCTCGAGACGGTGGTGGGCGAACCCCTGCAGATCGACATCCCGGCCGGCACGCAGCCCGGCCACACCGTCACCCTCACCGGACGCGGCATGCCCCGCGTCCGCGGTGGTGGCGCGGGTGACCTCACGGTCCACATGGAGGTCGTCATCCCCGAGAGGCTCGACCGCAAGCGCCGCGACCTCGTGGAGCAGCTGCGCCGCCTCGACGGTGACTCGGCCGAGGTCGTCAACGAGGACACCGCCCGCCGCGGTGGGCTGTTCTCCCGCCTGCGCGACGCCGTCGCCGGGCACTGAGCCGCCGAGACACGACACCCGCGAATCCCTGATGCCGAGCCGCCCGTGACCCCGTCCCTGTTCCGCGCCGACACCGTCCCCGCCGTCGGCGAGACGGTCGTGCTCGACGGCCCCGAGGGCCGGCACGCCGGATCGGCGCTGCGGGTCCGACCGGGCGAGGCGATCCGGGTCGGTGACGGCCGGGGCGCGGTGGCGGACTGTGTGGTGACGACGACGAGCTCCGGCCGCGTCGAGGCCGAGGTCGTCACCCGGGTCGACGTGCCACGCCCGACCCCGGAGGTCACCGTCGTCCAGGCCCTGCCCAAATCCGAGCGGTCGGAACTGGCCGTCGAGCTCGCCACCGAGGCCGGCGCCGACCGGATCGTGCCGTGGCAGGCCGATCGTTGCGTGAGCCGGTGGACCGGCCCCAAGGTCGACAAGGGCCGCACCAAGTGGACCAACGCCGCCCGGGCCGCCGCCAAACAGTCCCGCCGGGCCTGGGAGCCGGAGATCGGCGACCTCGTCGACTCCGCCGCGCTCGCCGCCCTCGTCGCCGCCCAGGTCGAGGCCGGGGCCAGCGCACTCGTCCTGCACGAGGAGGGCGCCGCCGGGTTCGCGGACGCGGTGACCGCGGGACCGACGGAGGAGCGGATCCTCGTCGTCGTCGGCCCGGAGGGCGGGGTCTCCGACGCCGAACTCGACGCCCTCACCGCCGCCGGCGCCCGCCCCGTCGTCCTGGGTCCCGAGGTCCTCCGGACCTCCACCGCCGCGACGGTGGCGTTGGCCGCACTCGGCGTTCTCACCCCGAGATGGGCGGCCGCGCGGTCTACACTCGACCCAACCGCACCACGACACGGGAAGTGATCCACGTAAGCACCCCAGGAAACGACGCAGTCCCCGACCCCGGCGCCCCCACCGACGGCGACCGGCACGACGCCGGGGACTCCCCCGCCCGCACGGCGGTCCAACTCGACCCCGACCTGGCGATGGCGGTACTCGGCGCCGCCGACGCCAACCTCCGCGCCCTCGAGGACCTGCTCGCCGCCGACCTGCACGTACGCGGCGGCACCATGACCATCTCCGGCGAGCCGCCCGACGTCGACCGCGCCTCCCGCGTCGTGTCCGACCTGCTGCGGCAGGCACGCAGGGGAGTGGAGATCACCCCCGCGTCCGTGCGGCGCTCGGTGGAGATCCTCGCCGACTCCGGACCGCTCACGCCCGAGGAGGTGCTCGGCACCGACGTGCTGTCCCGCCGCGGCGGGATGATCCGGCCCAAGACGGTGGGGCAGAAGCGCTACGTCGACGCGATCGACGACCACACCATCGTGTTCGGCCTCGGACCCGCCGGTACCGGCAAGACCTACCTCGCCATGGCCAAGGCCGTCGCCGCGCTGCGCGCCAAGGAGGTCAGCCGCATCATCCTCACCCGGCCCGCGGTCGAGGCGGGGGAGCGTCTGGGCTACCTGCCCGGCACCCTGCACGAGAAGATCGACCCGTACCTGCGGCCGCTGTACGACTCGCTGCACGACATGATGGACCCCGAGGCGATCCCCAAGCTCATGGCGGCCGGGGTGATCGAGGTGGCGCCGCTGGCATACATGCGCGGCCGCACGCTCAACGACTCGTTCATCATCCTCGACGAGGCGCAGAACACCACGCCCGAGCAGATGAAGATGTTCCTCACCCGCCTGGGCTTCGGCTCCAAGATCGTCGTCACCGGCGACATCACCCAGATCGACCTTCCCGGCGGGCAGCGCTCCGGCCTCAAGGTCGTGCGCGACATCCTCTCGGGCGTCGACGACATCCACTTCTCCGAACTGACGTCCCGCGACGTGATCCGGCACGCCCTCGTCGGCCGGATCGTCGACGCCTACGCCAAGCACGAAGCCCGCCTCGAACGGGGCGACCGACCCAGCACCGCACACAGGAACAGGGAGCAGCGCCGACGATGAGTATCGAGGTCGCCAACGAGTCGGGCGTGGAGGTCGACGAGGCCGAGCTCATCGACGTGGCCGCGTTCGTGATCGCCCGGATGGACGTCCACCCGGCCGCCGAACTGTCGATCACGCTCGTCGACAAGGACACCATGGCCGACCTCCACGTCACGTGGATGAACCTGCCCGGCCCCACCGACGTCATGAGCTTCCCCATGGACGAGCTCACCCCCGGCGGCCGCCCCGACCTGCCCGAGCCCGGCCCCGCCATGCTCGGCGACATCGTCCTGTGCCCGGCGTTCGCCGCCGACCAGGCCGCCAGCTCCGGCCACCCGCTCGCGCACGAGCTCGCCCTGCTCACGGTCCACGGGTGCCTGCACCTGCTGGGCTACGACCACGCCGAGCCCGCCGAGGAGCGCGAGATGTTCGGCCTTCAGAACGAGCTCCTGGGCGAGTGGTACGACCACCGCGACGAGTCCCCGAGAGTGGACGCCTGAGACGTGGACGCCACCATCTACACGGCCATCGCGGCCGTGGTGCTCATCCCCGTCGCCGGTCTGTTCGCCGCACTCGACGCCGCCCTGAGCACGGTCTCCGTGGCGCGCGTCGAGGAGATGGCCAAGGAGAACCGCTACGGCGCCGCCCGTCTGGCCAAGATGCTCGACGCCCGCCCGCGGTACATCAACGTCGCCGTCCTGTTGCACATGCTCAGCCTCATCGGCGCCGCCGTGCTGTTCACCGTGGTGTTCGACGAGCTCATCGACTCCCGCGCCTGGGCCCTGGTCACCGCGGTCGTCGTCACCACCGTCGCCGCGTACATCGTCGCCGGGGTCGGGCCCCGCACCCTCGGCCGCCAGCACGCCTACACGCTCGCACTGGGCGCGTCGACGCCGCTGACCGTGACCGGGGTCGTCCTGGGCCCCGTCGCGACACTGCTGGTCGGCCTCGGCAACGCCGTCACCCCCGGCGGCGGCTTCCGCAACGGCCCGTTCGCCTCCGAGATCGAGCTGCTCGAGATCGTCGACATGGCCCGCGAGCGCGGCGTCGTGGCCGACGACGAGTCCCGCATGATCCAGTCGGTCTTCGAACTGGGTGACACGACCGCCCGCGAGGTCATGACCCCCCGCACCGAGATGGTGTGGATCGAGTCCGACAAGACCGTCGGCCAGGCCGCGCGGCTCACCGTCAAGTCCGGCTACTCCCGCATCCCCGTGGTCGACGGCGACAACTCCGACGACGTGGTGGGCGTCGTCTATCTCCGCGACATCGTGGCCCGCCTCGACGACCCCGACGGGCGCGCCGCCCCCGTCGCCGAGGTGATGCGCCCGGCGGTGTTCGTGCCGGACGCCAAGCGGATCGACGACCTGCTGGCCGAGATGCAGCGCGACCACAATCACCTGGCGATCCTCGTCGACGAGTACGGCGGCACCGCCGGGCTCGTGTCGATCGAGGACATCCTCGAAGAGATCGTCGGCGAGATCGTCGACGAGTACGACACCACCGAGGTCCCGCCCGTCGAGGACCTGGGCGACGGCCGCTACCGCCTGTCCGCCCGGCTCGCTCTGGACGAGGTCGCGGACCTGTTCGACATCGAGTTCCCCGACGAGGTGTCCGAGGAGGTCGAGACCGTCGGCGGGCTACTCGCCCTCGAGCTCGGCCGCGTGCCCCTGCCCGGGGCGCACATCGTCTCCAGCGGCCTCGACCTGCGGGCCGAGGGCGGCCACGACCGGCGCGGGCGGGTCAAGGTGGTCACCGTGGTGGCCACACCCACCGAGACCGATGACGACGACACCGACGACCATCCCCAGCGCGAGGACAACCGATGAGCACTCCCGAGAACTACCGCAGCGGGTTCGTCAGTTTCGTGGGCCGGCCCAACACGGGTAAGTCCACGCTGACCAACGCGCTGGTGGGGGAGAAGATCGCGATCACCTCCGCGAAGCCCCAGACCACGCGGCACGCCATCCGCGGCATCGTCCACCGGCCCGACGCGCAGATCATCCTCGTCGACACCCCCGGCCTGCACCGCCCGCGCACCCTGCTCGGGGAGCGGCTCAACGCACTGGTCGAGGACACCTACTCCGATGTCGACCTCATCGGCCTGTGCATCCCCGCGGGCGAGCGGATCGGCCCCGGCGACCGCTGGATCCTCGAACAGGTCCGCAAACTGTGCCCGACCACGCCGCTCCTGGGGCTGGTGACCAAGATCGACACCGTCTCCAAGCAGAAGGTCATGGAGCAGCTCGTCGCCGTCTCGAAGCTCCTCGGGCCGGACTCCGAGGTCGTGCCGGTCTCGGCCGCGTCGGGTGAGCAGGTCGACGTGGTGGCGGACGTCATCGCCTCGCTGCTGCCCGAGGGGCCGCAGTTCTACCCGGACGACGTGGTGACCGAGGAGTCCGACGAGACCCGCATGGCCGAGCTCATCCGCGAGGCCGCCCTCGAGGGCGTGCGCGACGAGCTCCCGCACTCGATCGCGGTGACCATCGAGGAGGTCCTGCCGCACGAGGGCCGCGACGACATGGTGGACGTCCACGCCACCGTCTACGTCGAGCGGCAGAGCCAGAAGTCGATCGTGCTCGGCAAAGGCGGATCCCGCATGCGCGAGGTCGGGACCCGCGCTCGCGCCGGCATCGAGGCGCTGCTCGGCACCAAGGTGTACCTCGACCTGCACGTCAAGGTCCTCAAGGAGTGGCAGCGCGACCCCAAGATGCTGGGGCGCCTCGGCTTCTAGGCCGCCAGTGGGACAATGGACACCCGCACCGTGCGATACGCCTCGCCCGCGTGGTCGCGCGGGTGATCGATACGGTGCGGGCGAACGACACGGAAGGAGGCCTGGGTGCATCCCTTCACCGACACGGGCCTCGTCGTGCGCACCTACGACCTGGGCGAGGCCGACCGCATCGTCACCCTGCTGACCGAACGTCACGGCCTTGTCCGCGCCGTGGCCCGCGCCGTGCGGCGCACCCGCTCCCGCATGGGCGCCAGCTTGGAGCCGTTCGCGGTGGTGGAGGTGCAGATCGCCCCGGGTCGCGGCAGCAGCGGGCTGGGCACGGTACGCCAGGCCACCAGCCGCGAGTCCCTCGCCCGTCCGCTGGTCGCGGACTACCCCGCGTACACGTCCGGCTGCGTGGTGCTGGAGACCGCTGAACGCCTGGCCGGCGAGGAGGGTGCTCCCACTCCGCGGTTGCTCGGCCTTGCCGTCGGCGCCTTGCGCTCCCTCGCCGAACACCGCCGCGCGCCGGGGCTTGTCGCCGACGCGTTCCTCCTGCGCGCCATGGCCGCCTCCGGCTGGGAACCCGTCCTGGACTGCTGCGTGCGCTGCGGGGCCGTCGGCCCGCACCGGGCGTTCCACGTCGCGTCCGGCGGCACCGTGTGCGTGCACTGCCGGCCGCAGGGCTGTGCGATGCTCTCGCCGGGCGTCGCCGAGCACCTGTCCTCGCTGCTGGCAGGGCGGTGGGACGCCGTCGGGCTGTCCTCGCCCGCGGTGGTGCGGCAGGCCTCCGGCATCGCGGCCGCGCACCTGCAGTGGCATCTCGAGCGCGACCTGCGCAGCCTGCCACTGGTCGACCGCGGGCTGATCGGCGCGGATGCCGACGGATTCGTCGCCGATCGTCCCGATTCCGCCCGGCCCGATGCCGCTCGTCCCGCCGGCCGTCCCGCTGATGCGGCTTGGCCCGCCGATTCCGCCCCCGTCATCCCCGTTGAGGAGCCCCGTGCCCGGACTACCCAGATTCCGTAAGCGTCCCGCGCCGCAGGCGGCCACGGTCCGGCCGCCGATTCCGCATCCGTCGGGGGCGCGGCCGCCGGCCATCCCCGCCGAGTTCGTGCCCCGCCACGTCGCGTTGGTCATGGATGGCAACGGGCGCTGGGCGCAGGAGCGCGGTCTGCCCCGTACCGAGGGGCACAAGCGCGGCGAGGCCGTGCTGATGGACGTGGTCGAGGGATGTATCGAGATGGGCATCCCGTACCTGTCCGCGTACGCGTTCTCCACCGAGAACTGGAAGCGCAGCCCGGAGGAGGTGCGGTTCCTCATGGGCTTCAACCGCGACGTCCTGCGGCGCCGCCGCGACGAGATGCACGCCCTCGGGGTGCGCGTGCGGTGGGCCGGCCGGCGACCGCGGCTGTGGGGGTCGGTCATCAAGGAGCTCGAGGAGGCGGAGGAGCTCACCCGCGACAACACGGTCATGACCCTGGCCATGTGCGTCAACTACGGCGGCCGGGCCGAGATCGTCGACGCAGCGCGCGACGTCGCCCGACGTGTGGCTGCCGGCGAGCTGGGGCCCGACGACATCACCGAGGAGAACTTCGCCGACTTTCTCGACGAGCCCGATATGCCGGACGTCGACCTGTTTCTGCGCCCGTCTGGGGAGTTGCGTACCTCGAATTTCCTGCTGTGGCAGAGCGCGTACGCCGAGTTCGTCTTCCAGGACACCTTGTTCCCGGATTTCGATCGCCGAGACCTATGGGCGGCCTGCCTGGAGTACGCGGAACGCGACCGGCGCTTCGGCGGTGTCGCGCCCGCCTGACGACGGAGGCTCGTACTCGCGCTGCAGCGCCGCGCATGCAGCGCAGCCGCTCCTGGGGATGGCGTCTCGCTCCCGAGCTTGGCGTCTCGCCCCTGAGTGTGGCGTCTCGCTCGGGGCGCACGTAGCGCAGCCGCTCTCGGGGATGGCGTCTCGCTCCTGAGCCTGGCGTCTCGCACGTGCGCATGCCGCGCAGCCGCTCCCGCGGATGGCGTCTCGCGCCTGCGGATCTACGCCCGGGAGACAGCCGCGCGCGGGCATGGCGTCTCGCCTGCGCATTGGTACGCGCCAGACGACATGGCGGCGGGCGGCTGTGACCGGCGGCGGGCCAGCGGTGGCTCAGTCGGTGGCGGGCGGCTGTGCTCGGGCGGCGGGCCAGCGGCGGCTCAGTCGGCGGGGGGCTCGAACCCCGCGCGAGCGTCGGCCCCGCCCCCCGCGTCGGCCCCGCTCCCCGCGTCGGCGCCGGCCTCGGCGCACCGCGCGCAGACGCCGAACAGCTCGACGGTGTGACTGACATCTGCGAACCCGTGGGCCCGGCCCGCGCGGTGGGCCCACACCTCGACGCCCGGTTCCTCGACCTCCACGGTGAACCCGCAGACCCGGCACACCAGGTGATGGTGGTGCGAGTCGGAGCACTTGCGGAAGATCAGCTCCCCGGAGTCGGTGCGCAACACGTCGACCGCGCCGGCGTCGGCCATCGACTGCAGGGTGCGGTACACGGTGGTGAGCCCGATCGTGTCGCCCCGCTCGCGCAGCTCGGCGTGCAGGTCCTGCGCCGAACGGAAGCCTTTGGACTCGTCGAGGAGACCCGAGATCGCGCTGCGCTGTCGGGTGGAGCGCACGCCGATGGGCCTGTCGGAAGAGGTCATGACCCTACTGCTCCCCGGCGTGCCCGACGGCCGCCTCGACGATGTTGAGCATGTGCCCGTCTAGCAGTTCGTAACGCATCTCGCGCCCCTGCCGGTGGGACGAGACCACGCCCGAGGACTTGAGCACACGCAGGTGCTGGCTCACCAGTGGTTGGGCCACCCCCAGCGCGTCGACGAGTTCGTGGACGCACCGCGGCCCCTCCCGCAGCTGCAGGACGATCGCGATGCGCAGTGGGGCGGACAGGGCCCGCAGGAGTTCTCCCGCCGCGGACACCACGCCGTCGGGAGGGAGGGGGACCGGGGCGGCCCTGTGGTCGGAGTCGTGGACGTCCGCGACCGGTTGGGGACCGGTCGATCGGGGTCCGGGTTCCATCGTCTCCACCTTCCGGGCTCGAGGTCGTACTCGGTCGCCGCCGGCGCCGTGTCGGGTAGGGGACCCCAGTATCCCAGACCCGGGGGGTCGACCGGATACCCTGGTGAGAAGTGCCCGGGCGCAGGCCCGCGCCGAGGTGGTCCACCCGAGACCTCCGCCAACCGACTCATCAGAGGGAGAACCCCCGACGTGGCATCCTCAGCGTCCGTCATCGACACCGTCGTCAATCTCTGCAAGCGCCGGGGACTGGTGTACCAGTGTGGCGAGATCTACGGCGGGACGCGCTCGGCGTGGGACTACGGCCCCCTGGGCGTGGAGCTCAAGGACAACATCAAGAAGCAGTGGTGGCGCACGTTCGTCACCGGCCGCGAGGACGTCGTGGGCCTGGACTCGTCGATCATCCTGCCCCGCCAGGTGTGGCAGGCCTCGGGCCACGTCGAGACCTTCACGGACCCGCTCGTGGAGTGCCGCAACTGCCACACCCGCCTGCGTCAGGACCACCTGCAGGAGGCGTACGCCGCCAAGAAGAAGCTCGACTCGGTGGCCGACGCCCCGATGACCGAGATCGCGTGCCCCAACTGCGGCACCAAGGGGCAGTGGACCGATCCGCAGCTGTTCTCCGGCCTGATGAAGACGTACCTCGGCCCTGTTGACAACGAGACCGGCCTGCACTATCTGCGCCCGGAGACCGCGCAGGGCATCTTCATCAACTACAAGAACGTCATGACCACGGCCCGGCGTAAGCCGCCGTTCGGCATCGGTCAGATCGGCAAGGCGTTCCGCAACGAGATCACGCCCGGCAACTTCATCTTCCGCACCCGCGAGTTCGAGCAGATGGAGATCGAGTTCTTCGTCAAGCCCGACGAGGCCGACGAGTGGTTCAAGCGCTGGGTCGAGGACTGCTGGGACTGGTTCGTCGACCTGGGAATCGACCCGGAGAACATGCGCCGCTTCGACGTCCCCGACGACGAGCGCGCGCACTACTCGGCGGGCACCATCGACTTCGAGTACAAGTTCGGGTTCTCCGGCAACGAGTGGGGCGAGCTCATGGGCGTCGCCAACCGCACCGACTACGACCTGACCCAGCACCAGACCCACTCCGGTGAGGATCTGCAGTACTTCGACCAGGCCTCGGGCGAGAAGTACGTGCCCTACGTCATCGAGCCGAGCTTCGGTCTGACCCGGTCGCTCATGGCGTTCCTCATCGACGCCTACACCGAGGACGAGGCCCCCAACGCCAAGGGCGGCGTGGACACCCGCACGGTGCTCAAGCTGGACCGCCGGCTCGCCCCGATCAAGGCCGCGGTGCTGCCGCTGTCCCGCAACGCCGACCTGTCTCCCAAGGCCCGCGACCTGGCGGCCCAGCTGCGCAAGAACTGGAACGTGGACTTCGACGATGCGCAGGCGATCGGTCGGCGCTACCGTCGCCACGACGAGATCGGCACCCCGTTCTGCATCACCGTGGACTTCGACACGCTCGAGGACCAGGCCGTCACGATCCGCGAGCGCGACACCATGGCGCAGGAGCGCGTGGCCATCGACCAGGTGGAGGGGTACCTCGCCCAGCGCCTGATCGGATGCTGACGGGCGCCCCTGGCACACTGGTCGGGTGAGAAGATCCGGGTCCCCGCTCCGCGCGGTGTCCAGGGCCGTCAGCTGGGTCCTGACCATCGCACTGCTGTTGTGCCTGGTCATCCCCGGTTTCATCGCGTTCCGCGTCTGGCACGTCGCGCGGATCGACGACCGCACGCCGGCGGATGCGATCGTCGTGTTGGGGGCCGCCCAGTACAACGGCGTGCCGACCCCGGTGTTCCAGGCCCGGCTCGAGCACGCGGCCCTGCTGTACGACGAGGGGGTCGCGCCGCAGATCATCACGGTCGGCGGCGGTCAGCCCGGTGACCTGTACACCGAAGCCGGGTCCGGCCGGGCCTATCTGACCCGGCTCGGCGTGCCCCCCGAGGCCGTCCTGGCCGTGGAGACCGGTACGAACACAGAGGGCAGTCTGGACGCCGTGGCACAGACGGTGCGCGACCAGGGCGGACACTCGGTGGTGCTGGTCAGCGACCCGACGCACTCGTACCGCTCGCGGATGATGGCTCGCGATGCCGGACTGGACGCGTGGACGTCGCCGACCCGGCACGGGCCGGCGGTGTGGACGCGCGAGAACCAGATCATGAGCATCATCCGGGAGACCGGAGCGGTGCTCTGGTACCAGTACCACCGGATCGTCGGCAGCGATGTGGACTTCCCGGGATGAGCCGGTGACCGTGGGACGACGGGGCGGCGACGCCCGGAGGGGACGGGCATGACGGGTTACGCGTACGACGCGGCGGACGCCGAGCGGCGCGTGGACGAGGGGACGGGACGCGCCCGGGGCAAGGCCAGTGAGCGCAGCCCGTTCGACCGCGACCGCGCCCGTGTCCTGCACTCGGCGGCGCTGCGCCGACTCGCCGACAAGACCCAGGTCGTGGGCCCCGGAGACGGGGACACCCCCCGCACCCGGCTCACCCATTCGCTTGAGGTGGCCCAGATCTCGCGCAGCATCGCCGCCGGCCTGGGCTGCGACCCGGATCTGGCGGACCTCGCGGGTCTGAGTCACGACATCGGCCATCCGCCCTACGGGCACAACGGCGAGCGCGCGCTGGACGAGGTCGCCCGCTCGTTCGGCGGTTACGAGGGCAACGCGCAGACCGTGAGGATCCTGTCCCGGTTGGAGCCCAAGGTCGTGGACGCCGACGGTCGCGGGGTCGGGCTGAACCTCACGCGCGCCGCCCTCGACGCCGCCACCAAGTACCCGTGGCTGCCGCGGGAGGGGACGCGGAAGTTCGGCGCCTACGCCGACGACGCCGACACCCTCGCGTGGATACGGCAGGGCGCGCCCGGGGACACCCGGTGCCTGGAGGCCCAGATCATGGACTTCTCCGACGACGTGGCCTACTCGGTACACGACGTGGAGGACGCGATCGTCGCGGGCCGCCTGGACCTGCGGTCGCTGTCCGACCGGTCGGAGGTCGCGGCGCTCGCCGAGCTGGGCGCGGCCGAGTTCCGCGGCCCGGACGCCGACCAGCTGGAGCAGGCCGCCGGACGCCTGGGTTCGCTCGAGGTGGTCCGTGCGGTGCAACCGTTCGACGAGAGCTTCGCCGGGTTCGTCGCGCTCAAGGCCCTCACCAGCGAGCTGGTCGGCCGGTTCGTCATGCCCGCCATCCACGCGACCCGCGAGGTGCACGGCGCGAAGCCGCACGGTCGCTACAGTGCCGATCTCGAGGTGCCAATCGAGGTCGAGGCCGAGGTCGTCATGCTCAAGACGATGGCCGTCCGCTACGTGATGAGCGATCCGGGGCACCGCCTGAGGCAGGACCGGCAACGCGACCGCATCCACCGGGTCGCGGAGTTCCTGGCGCAGTCCGCGCCGGCGGGCCTCGACCCGGTGCTGCGGCCCCTGTGGGACTCGGCCCCCGACGACGCTGCGCGCATGCGGGTGATCGTCGATCAGATCGCCCTGTACACCGAGAGCCGGCTCGAGCGGGTCGACCGCGCGAGCGCCGGCATCCAGGCCGCCTGGGGCTGACCCCGGCCATCCGCTGCCGTCGGTCAGAGGTCGCGGTGACCGGACGAGCGGGGCGCCCGCCGGTCAGCCGACCGCGCGTGCGACCTCGCCGACCAGCCGGTCCACGCCCACCTCGTCGAGGCTCGAGCCGGGGGTGAATCCCGTGCGCACCACCACGAGGTCGGCCGAGGGGACCACCACGACGTACTGCCCATCGTGGCCGGACGCCCAGTAGGCATCGGCCGGCATCCGGTCGAATCGGAGCGGGCCGCCGTCGCCGGCCTGGTTGAGCCACCACTGGGCGCCGTAGGGCTCGGGTTCGCCGCCCGCCGCGACGCCCGCGGTCGCGTAGTCCATCCACCCCTCGGGCAACAGCCGCTGTCCATCCACCTCGCCGTCGTCCATCACGAATTGGCCGAACCGCGCCCAATCCCGGGGGCTCGCCCACAGGTACGAGCTGCACACGGACCCGCCGGACGCGTCGGCCTCGAGGACGGCGCTGCGCATGCCGAGCGGGCGGAACAGCAACTCCTCGGCCATCTCGGGTCCCATCCCGGTGCGCTCGTGCAGGAGGTCGCAGAGGATGTTGGTGGTGCCGGAGGAGTACTGGCGGTACTCACCCGGGGCGTGGGCGGGCGGCTGGGAGGCGGCGTAGTCGGCCATGTCCGGCTCGAGGTAGAGCATCCGGGTGACCGGGGTGCCGAGGTCGTACTCCTCGTCCCACTCGAGGCCGGAGGTCATGCGCAGCAGGTGGTCGAGCGAGATCCGCGCCCGCTCGGCGGTCCACTCGGGGCGGAGCGCGGTGGTGGCCGGGTCGAGGTCGGCGCCGGGGAACTCGAGCTGCGCACGCCCGACGAGCGTGGAGGCCACGCTCTTGGCCATGGACCAGCCGAGCTGGCGGGTGTCGGGGCCGAAACCGTCGGCGTACCACTCGTCGATGATCTCGCCGCGATGGACGACGACGAGGCCCCGCGTCCCCTCGTGCGCCGCGGTCTCCGCGAGGGCCGCGGAGACCTCGTCCGGGACATCGGTCGCCTCGGCGAGCCGGACGCCCGGGCCGCCGTCCTCGAGCAGCGGCGGGGGCGGCTCACCGCTCTCGGCTCCCGCGGCGCGGCCACCGAGGGCGCAGCCGTGCTCGGAGACGTGCGCGGTCTGCCGGAAGCCGACCCCGAGCAGGGAGGCGGTGGCGGTCCCGGCCTCGTCGTCGATCGCCGTGCGCAGGTAGGGCACGAGCGGGTTGGGCGGCAGATCGGACTCGTGGTCCTCTCGTCCGACGAGGAAGTGCAGGGCACACGCGTTGTGCGCGGCGTATCCGGTGCCGGTGAGCAGCAGGGGGCGGAAGTACGCGCCGGCCGCGACCACGGCACCGACCAGGAGGACGAGTACCGCGATCACCGCGATGAGGACTTTCCGCCGACGTGTCATGAACAGAGAGGCTAGCCAGCGGGTCCGACAGCGCGGTCAGAAACGCCCGCCCGCGCCTCCGCCGCCCCAGCCGCCGCCTCCGCCGCCGGAGAACCCGCCGCCCCCGAAGCCCCCGCCGAACCCTCCGCCGCCGCCGAGGCCGCCGCCCCAGCTGGAGCCCGAGCCGAAGCTGGACCCGGCGCCGCGGGTCATGCCCTGGATGAGGGCGCCGGCGATCATGCCGCCGACGAGGGCGCCGGTGCCGGAGCCGCCG
Organism: Dietzia lutea; assembly: GCF_003096075.1. Lineage (NCBI taxonomy): Bacteria > Bacillati > Actinomycetota > Actinomycetes > Mycobacteriales > Dietziaceae > Dietzia > Dietzia lutea. The sequence goes on from NZ_CP015449.1 coordinate 1,345,426, forward strand.
CGCCCGCCGCGGCCCCCACGCCCGTAGGGGCCGTGCGGGCCCCCGTAGCGCCCGGTGTATTGCGGCCGGGAGGCGTCGTCCTGGGCGAGCCGCAGCGCCTCGCGGGCGAGGTTGAGCGCCCGGTCGGCGGCGGGGAACGCGGCCGGTCCGACCGTGGCCTCGGCGGTGGCGAGGGAGTTCTTCGCCGAGGCGAGCCGGGTGCGGGCGGCCTGGCCGATGACGTACGAGCGGCTGCCGATGAAGTCGTCGGCCTCGCGGACCGCGCCGGCCGCGCGGGTGAGGGCGGCCTGACGGGCGGCGCGGGCCCGGCCCGCGGCCTCGGCCTCGTGTCCGGCGGCGGCGAGCGCCTCGTCGAGGTCGCGGTCCACCTCGATGAGCCGGGAGAACGTCCCCAACGGGTCCGTCTGCCCGTCCCGGCGGGCGGCCTCGACGGCGTCACGGCCGGCGGAGGCGGCAGCGGTGAGGTCGCGGCTCGTCGCGTCGCTGACGTCGGTGGAGGCCAGCAGGCGGGCGGCCATCTCCAGCTCCTCCTCGACCTCGGCGACGAGCGGCTCGAGGTCTCGTCGGGCGGTCGCGATGTCGTCGGCGGCGTGGTCCACGCCGTCGACCAGCTTCTCGGCGCGGGCGAGTTCGCCCTCGGCGGAGGTGATGGCGTCCACGGCCTCGCCCTGCTCGCCGACCGGCCGGGCCAGTGCGACGCGGGCCCGGCCGGTCTCTGCCTCGGCGGCGTCGAGCAGCTGCTCGGCCAGCGAGAGGTTGTCGGCGATGGAGGTGAGCACCGCGGACGGGAACCTCTCGCGGAGGTCGGACATGGTCTTCTCGGCCTCGGGAAGCCGGGCGCGCAGGGCCACCGCGCGGCGCGTGAGCGCGTCCACGGAGGCGCCGCCGTTGATCAGCAGGTCACGCATCTCGCCGAACGCCGTCGCCTGGTCCTCCAGCCCGCGCTCGGCGCGTTCGGCGCGGGCGGCCACCTCGAGCAGCATCGCCTTGCGCTGATCGGGTGTCTCGGGGATGTCGTCGTCGAGCCGCTGGACGAGCCCGTGCGCGGCGGCGACCTCCGAGCGTGCCGCGTCGAGCGCGGCACGGAACGGCCTGGTGCGCAGGTCGCCGAACTCGCCGGTGGCGGTCTCAAGCGCGGTGGCGGAGGCGTCCACGGCCTGGTCGGCGTCCACGAGCCCGGCGCGGGCGCGGGCGTCGAGCACGTCGATCGGCAGGGCGGACATCCGCGCGGTGTCGTCGCCGGGGATGTCGCGGGCGTCCTCCGCCTGCCGCGCGGTGCGGGCGGCGCGCCGTCGGCGGGTGACCAGGACCAGGACGACGACGAGGACGACGATCACCGCGATCGCCGCGATGATCGCGAACGGCGAGACCTCGGAACCGGAGCCCTGCCGCTCGAGTCCGTCGGCGGCGCCGATGACCGCGCCGGCCCAGTCGTCGTCGGCCAGGCGCGGCTCGATGTCGCGGTCGGCGATCTGTTGGGCGGTCCGCTGGTCGTCGGCGGGGGAGCCCTCCGGGTCGTCGAACTCGAACCAGTACCGGCCGTCCTGCACGGCCACCACGAGCAGTGCGTCGGAGGCGCCCAGGTCGGACAGCTCCCGGGTCTGCCGCGACCACTGCTCGACCGGGATGCCGTCCAGGGTGTCGACGAAGGTCACCCACAGCTGGATCTGGTCGGTGGAGCGTAGTTCGGCCAGTCGGCTCTCCACGTCGCGGGTGTCGCCCCCGAGCACGCCCGCGGAGTCGGTGAGCTGCTGCCGCAGGTTCGACGGCGGCTCCGCGGCGGCGCTGGGCGTACCCCACGCCGTCAGGCAGACCAGGAGCGCGGCGAGGACCGAGGCCGCCGCGAGGTGAAGGCGGCGGAGGACGACGGGGGTGGCCGGACGGGGTGAAGCGGCGATCATGAGCCCAGCGTATCGGCCTCGAAGAGGGGCCACGCCGGTCCGCCGCGCGGGCGGCTACTCTGGGCGCATGGCAGGGCGGATTCCGGAGCAGGACATCGCCGCGATCCGCGAACGCACCCGTATCGAGGAGATCGTCGGCGAGTACGTGGCGCTGAAGCCGGCGGGTGCGGACTCGCTCAAGGGGCTGTCCCCGTTCAAGGACGAGAAGACCCCCTCGTTCCACGTGCGTCCGCAGCACGGCTACTTCCACTGTTTCTCCACGGGCGAGGGCGGTGACGTCTTCGCGTTTCTCATGAAGATGGAGCACATCGGTTTCGTCGAGGCGGTCGAGCAGCTGGCCGACCGGATCGGCTACCGCATCTCCTACGAGGGCGGCGGGCAGGTGGTCCAGCGCGACCGCGGCACGCGCTCCCGGCTGGCGCAGGCCAACGCGGCGGCGCAGAAGTTCTACGCGGAGCGGCTCGCGCAGGACCCGGAGGCGGAGACGGCGCGGACGTTCCTCACCGACCGCGGCTTCGACATGGCGCAGGCGCAGCACTTCGGCTGCGGGTACGCCCCCGCCGGCTGGGACACGATGAGCAAGCACCTCATGCGGCAGGGTTTCGAGCCCAAGGAGCTGGAGGCGGCGGGGCTGTCCAAGACCAGTTCGCGGGGCACGCTCATCGACCGCTTCCACCGCCGGCTGCTGTGGCCGATCCGCAACCTGGCCGGTGAGGTGATCGGCTTCGGTGCGCGCAAGCTGTTCGAGGACGACACGCTGGGCAAGTACATGAACACGCCCGAGACCATGCTCTACAAGAAGTCGCAGGTGCTGTTCGGGCTTGACCTGGCCAAGCGGGAGATCGCCTCGCAGCGGCGCGCGGTGGTGGTCGAGGGTTACACGGACGTCATGGCGATGCACGCGGCGGGCGTGACCACGGCGGTCGCGGCGTGTGGCACGGCGTTCGGCGAGGATCACCTGTCGACGTTGCGCCGGCTGATGCTCGACGACAACTACTTCCGCGGCGAGATCATCTACACCTTCGACGGCGACGAGGCGGGCAAGAAGGCCGCCCTGCGGGCGTTTTCGGGCGACCAGCAGTTCTCGGGCCGGACCTTCGTCGCGGTGGCGCCGCCTGGGCTCGACCCGTGCGATCTGCGTCAGACCAAGGGCGACGTCGCGGTGCGGGACCTGGTGTCGGCGCGGGTCCCGATGTTCGAGTTCGCGATCCGGTCGATGCTGGAGGACTACGACCTCGACCACGCCGAGGGTCGTGTGGAGGCGCTTCGGCGCACGGTGCCGGTGGTGGCGGACATCCGCGACTCGTCACTGCGGGACGAGTACGCCCGTCAGCTCGCCGGGTGGGTGGGCTGGGACGATCCGGCGACCGTGGTGCGCCGGGTCCGCGAGGAATCGCGCAAGAAGGGCCGGGCACGCTCGGCCGGGGCGGGTTCGGGTCCGCGCCGGCGCGGACCGGGCGGTCCGGGCGGGGGAGCCCGCCCGGGGTGGGACGCGGCCGAGCGTGGTGGCGCGGGTCGTGGTCGAGGGGGGTACGACGACGACGAGGTCGACGGCGGCGAGGCCCCGCGGACTCCGGAGGTGCCGAGGGGCGTGCCGATTCCCGCCCCCGGTGATCCGGTGCTGTGGCCGCAACGCGAGGCCGTGAAGGCGGCCCTGCAGTACCCCGGCCTGGCGGGCCCGTTGTTCGACTCGCTGCCGGACGAGTGCTACACCCACCCGGCGTACGCGGCGATCGCGGAGGCGCTGTCGCGGTCCGGGGGCTGTGCGGCGGGCAAGAGCGGCGTCAACTGGGTGGCCGAGGTGTCGCAGGGGCTGGAGGACGAGGGCCTGCGTCGTCTGGTCGGGGTGCTCGCGGTGGAGACGTTGCGCGTGTCGGAGGAGGCGTTGCCGCGCTACATCTCCGGGGTGCTCGCGCGCCTTCAGGAGGTGTGGGTGTCGGGGCAGATCGCCGACCTGAAGTCCAAGGTGCAGCGGATGAGTCCGGCGGAGGACCCGGAGGGGTATTCGGCACTTTTCGGTGATCTGGTGGCGCTGGAGGAGTACCGGCGCGGCCTGCTGGAGCAGGCGGTCGGAGCCACACCGGACATTGCCTGACCTGCCGATTTGGTTCCTCGGCGTGGTTCACACTAAGGTGGTTTCTCGGTATCCGGCACAGCAGCCGGAAGGCCGGTAGCGATCCCCCATAGCTCAATTGGCAGAGCATTCGACTGTTAATCGAAGGGTTATTGGTTCGAGTCCAATTGGGGGAGCTCCTGCAGAGAGGGCCCGTGGCGTTGTCGCCGCGGGCCCTCTTTCGTTTCCCGTCTCAGCCGCGGCGCAGCACGCTCGGGTCGCCGAGGTCGAAGCGCACGTGGAACCGCCGCGAGGCGATCCGCCAGCCCTCGCGCGTGCGCCCCCAGAGGTCGGAGTACTCGCCGAAGCACTCCCAGGACCGTCCCGCGAGGTCGTCTGCACCCAGGTGCAGCACGCGCGCGTAGGTGAGGCTGCGGGCGCGGTCCGGGTCGCCGTCGTACCCGAGCTCCACGCGGTGGTTCCCCAGCAGGTGCTGTGAGGGACCGCAGCCGCCCAGATGATCGCGGACCTGCTCGACGATCGCCTCGCGGCCACGTGCTCCGTACCCCGTCGCGGTCTCGGTGAACAGCGCCCCGAGTGCGTCCCAGTCGCGGGTGTCCAGCGCGCTGGCGACGTCTGCCAGCCGCTCGATGATCTGATCCCTGTCGGTCGTCATGTATCCCCCCGCGCGGTGCGCGGATCTACTCCTCCTCCATCGCGGAAATCCGGGCCAGAATGGCATCGGCGTGGTCGTAGATCTCGTCGAGAGTGCTGATGGGGATCAGGACTTCCTGACGGTCCGCATCGAAGACGCCGATCTTCCAGTTGGAGGAATTGAACCGCAATCTGGCGATCGGCTTCCGGTTATTGTCGTCGAACAGGATGGCGCAGTAGGTCTTCGCGTCGCGCATGGTCACTCTCGAGGCGGGGACCCGTTGCCGGGCTATCGCTCTGATGATCTGATAGGCCTCGGTCTCTTCCGGCGTGGTGGTGATGCCATCGTCCGACGAGTCCGTCGCCGCGTTCTCCGCGTCGACAGGGGCTGTGGGCGCTGCGACATCCGCCGTGACCTCCTCGTCGAGGTCTTGCGCGGTACGCAATCGGCGGTTCGCCTCGTCACGGACGAACTGTGTCCCAGCGGTTCCGACTATGTCGCGGAAAAACTCTAGGACCTGCGCGGTCAACCGCTTCGCCGTCACTCGACTGGCGAAGTAGCGAACCCATTCATCCGACGGCTCTTTGAACTCAGCCGCCATCACTTTGCGAACCTCCGCGACGTACTTCAGTTGCTCGGCGGAGGCGACGATGGTCTCGGCGTCGAACTTGCTCTTCGTGCATTTTTCGAGATGGGGAAAGATCCGGGCGTCGATGTCGGTCAGATCCAGTGTCATGAACGGCTTTTCGTCCATCCGGTTCGCCGCGTCGAGCTGGGCGTAGAAGTGGTACACCTCGCCGTTCGTCAGAATCGCGAACTCGGTGTCGGTGACGTTGAAGTACCTCACGAGCTGGGTGGCATGGTCCAGACTCAGCGGGGATCCGACTGTCTTGCATTCGATCAGGAACCGGAAGTCGTCCCCGTCTTTGATCGCGTAGTCGACCTTCTCACCCTTCTTCCGCCCGACATCAGCCACGTACTCAGGGATGACTTCGCGCGGATCGAAGATGTCGTATCCCAGGACGTCCTGGATGAACGGGGCGATGAACGCGGTCTTCGTCGCCTCCTCGGTGGAGATGTGCGTCTTGAGGTCGCGAACCTTCGCGGCGAGGTGGCGGACTGACTCTTCGATAGTCGGCACTGTGTTCTCCCAGCGTCAGGCGTTGTGATAAGGACTAACTTAAGCAGGTGGCTCCGCTGCCGACGGCCATTCGAGAATTTCGTGCAGCAGCGTTCAGCGCTCCGCATTGCTGTCCTGTTCTACTGCTGCCTCTGCTGGGTCCCCGGGCCCGGTCGCTACTCTGACGCCATGAGTCGTCCCGGAGCAGGAAGCGCCGTCGAGGTCACCGTGTCCACCGGCCGTGTGCGCGGGACCGACCTGGGGGACGTGGTCCGCTTCTACGGCATCCCGTATGCCGAGGACCCGGTCGGCGATCTGCGGTTCGCGGCGCCCGTCAGGCGGAGTTCATGGCCCGGGGTCCGCGACGCCACGCGTCCGGCGGCCACCGCGCAGCGCCTGCGCTTCGACCCGGATCCGGCGATCCCCGAGCCGATCGTCGCGGGCACGGACATTCTGCACGTCGACGTGTGGGCGCCTCCCGAGGGTGCCGGGCATCCGGTCCTGGTGTGGATCCACGGCGGCGGGTGGGAGTCGGGGTCGTCGCATCAGCCGTGGTTCGACGGAACCGCGTTCGCCCGTGCGGGCATCGTCGTGGTGTCCGTGGGTTACCGGCTGGGCGTCGAGGGCTTCACCTCGTTCCCCGACGCCCCGGACAACCGTGGGGTGCGCGACTGGATCATGGCGCTGGAGTGGGTCCGCGACGAGATCGCGGCCTTCGGCGGTGACCCCGGGCAGGTCACCGTGTCGGGCCAGTCGGCGGGCGGCGGCGCCGTGCTGTGCCTGCTGGCCTCGCCGCCGGCGGCCGGGCTGTTCCACCGCGGGATCGCCTCCTCGCCCGCGGTGCTGCGGTCTCCGGCCGCGCAGGCCCCCAAGGGCGCGACGGCCGCCGAGTTGGCGGCGGGCGGTCGGGGCGCGGTCGACGAGTTCCACCGCCGCCTCCGCAGGGACAACCCGTTTCTCATGCCGTTCCGGCCGACCATCGGCAACGAGACGGTCCCCGTGCCGCCGCTCGAGGGGATCGGGGAGGGGCCGGGGCTCGGGGTGCCGTTGCTCATCGGTTCCACGGCCACCGAGTTCGAGGGACTCGTCCGCGCGCTCCCGGGCCCCGCGCTGGTGCCGGGCGCTGCGATGATCCTGCGGTCGCAGGAGCTGCCCACCACGGGCCTGCGGGCATTGGCCCGTCAGTCGTCGGGGCGGTCGCTGCGTCGAGCGGTGGGGGCGGTCGTCGACGCGGCGACCATCCACTCGACCGTCGTGCGGGCCGCCGAGACCCGCATCGCGGCCGGCGGCCCGACGTGGGTGTACGACTTCCGGTGGGCGGCGGGCCGCGGCGCGGTGCACTGCGCGGACCTGCCCTTCTTCTGGTCCGTCCCCGAGGCCGCGAACGTGCGCGCGTACCTGGACGCGCCCGCTCCGCCGGACCTGGTCGCGGCGATGCACGGCTCGTGGGTGAGCTTCGTGCGCTCCGGCGACCCCGGCTCGCCGGCCTACGAGGCACCCGCGCGGCGGGTGCAGGTGTGGGACGAGCCGCCCGCGGTCGTGGACGACGGCCTGGCCGACGTCCGTGAGGTCTGGTGGCCGGACGGCGCGACCTGACGCCTTGCTACGATTGCGCCGCGCGTGTGGGCGAGACGCCCGTCACGCGAGGGGCTATAGCTCAGTTGGTTAGAGCCGCGGACTCATAATCCGCTGGTCGCGGGTTCGAGCCCCGCTGGCCCCACTCCGGATGACCGTGTCGGTGCCGGCGGAGAGGTCGATGGTGGCGATTCCACGCGGCAGGGACGAGCTGCTGGGAGCACTCGCGGAGTCGTACGACAGGCTCGCCGCCGACCTGGCGAGGGTTCCGGCCTCGCGCGCCCGTGAGGCCTCGCTGCCGGGGCATAGGGCCGGGGCCCGGATGAGCCCGGCTGATCTGGTCGCCTATCTCGTCGGCTGGAGCGAGTTGGTCCTGTCGTGGCACGCCGATCGCCGGGCGGGGATCGAGCCGGATCTCCCCGCGCAGGGCTACTCGTGGAACGAGCTGGGCGAGCTGGCGCAGAAGTTCTACGCCGACCACGCCGAGGACTCCTGGCCGGACCTGCTAGGCGGGTTCGCGGCGGCGAAGGACCACATCGTCGCGCTCGTCGACGGTCTGGACGACACGGAACTGTACGGCGCGCCGTGGTACCGGACGTACACCGCGGGTCGGATGATCCAGCTGAACACGGTGTCACCCTGGCGCAACGCACGCGGGCGGCTGCGCGCGTGGCTCCGCGAGAACGACCTCTAGGTGACGGCCCGGCGTCAGTAGGCCAACGCCATCCGCATCGCGCCCACCGCCTCCGACAACGCGGCCTTGGCGAGCGGGGTCGCGCCCACCGCGTTGACGAACGGGTGGACCAGCGTGGGATGCCGCCGCAGCGACACCTTCACCCCGGCGTCGGCCATCCTGCGGGCGTACGCCTCGCCCTCGTCGCGCAGCGGGTCGAACCCGCCCGTGGCGACGTGCGCCGGCGGCAGCCCCGAGAAGTCCGTGGCCAGCAGGGGAGACGCGCGGGGATCGAGGCGGTCGTCGTCCGAGCGGATGTAGGTGCGCTCGTACCAGTCCATGTTGCCGCGGGTGAGGAAGTACCCGTCGCCGAACAGCTCGTAGGAGCGCGTCCGGGCGGACATGTTCGTCGCCGGGACGAACAGCAGTTGGAAGTCCGGGGTCTTCTCGCCCGCGTCGCGGGTCTGCTGGCACACCACCGCGGCGAGGTTGCCGCCGGCGCTGTCGCCGCCCACCGCGATGCGCTGCGGGTCCACTCCGAGTTCGGCGGCGTGGTCGCGGACGTACCGGAACGCGGCCAGGGCGTCCTCGGCGGCGGTGGGGAAGAGGAACTCCGGCGCCATCCGGTAGTCCACGCTGATGACCTTGAGGCGGCCGGTGTCGGCGATGTAGCGGCACGTCGCGTCGTGCGAGTCGATGCTGCCGAGCACCCACCCGCCGCCGTGGAAGTACACGAGGACCGGCAGCGCCTCGTCACCGTCGACGGGCGAGTACAGGCGTGCGGGCAGGTCGGCGCGGTCGGGATCGGCACCGCCGAGCGGGAGGACGATGTCGGTGACGACGGCGAGGTCGATCTTCCTCCCCGAGACGGTGTAGGCCGACCGCTCGACGACGGAGCGCGCCCGCTCGAGGGTGAGGTCCTGGTATTCCCCCTCGGACATGAGCGAGATGACCCGGAGCCCGGCCTGGAAATGCGGGTCGAGGACCTGCCCGTCGACGCGCCGGGGGGCACCCGCCACGGGGCGCAGCAGGGGACCGGGCAGGTATCCGGCGGCGGTCATGACGGCCTTGGTCAGGCGGTCGCGGAGCGACGGCGTGTAGGCGCGGTGGCCGGACATTCCAGTTCGTGACAGTGCGGAGCGCATGGCCACATTGTGACGTGGAACGCGGGATGATCTTCAGTAATCGGGCGAAGGAGCTGGTCATGCGTTCAGAAGACGACGGGGTCATCCGGGTCGAGGGGCTGGTCAAGACGTTCGGGGGCGTGCGGGCCCTCGACGGGTTGGACCTCGAAGTCCGGCGCGGCGAGATCCACGGATTTCTGGGGCCCAACGGCGCCGGTAAGTCCACCACCATCCGCGTCCTGCTGGGGCTCGTGCGCGCCGACTCCGGCACCGCGACCGTGTTCGGCGCCGACCCGTGGCGCGACGCCGTCCGGCTGCGCTCGCGGGTCGCCTACGTCCCCGGCGAGGTCACGCTGTGGCCGCGGCTCACGGGCGGCCAGTGCATCGACCTGGTGGGCCGGTCGCTGGGAGGTCTCGAGCCGGCCCGGCGCGACGAGCTCGTCGAGCGGTTCCGCCTCGACCCCACCAAGCGCAGCCGCGACTACTCGAAGGGCAACCGGCAGAAGGTCTCGCTCATCGCCGCGCTGGCCTCCGGCGCCGACCTGCTCGTGCTGGACGAACCCACCTCGGGCCTGGACCCGCTCATGGAGCGCGTCTTCCAGGACTGCGTCCGCGAGGCCGTCGACGCGGGGGCGACCGTGCTGCTGTCCAGCCACATCATGGGGGAGGTCGAATCGCTCGCCGACCGCGTGAGCATCATCCGCGACGGCCGGACCGTCAGTTCCGGCACACTGGCCGATCTGCGGCGCCACACCACCACCGAGGTCCACGCCGTCACCGACACCGACCCGCGGGCGCTCGAGCGCGTGAGCGGCGTCGACGACCTGCGGATCGGCGACGCCGACGACGGCCGGTACGACGTCCGCTGCCACGTCCCGGCGCCCGCGCTCGGGGAGGTCGCCGGCATCCTCCACGCCGCCGGCGTCCACACCCTCACCGCCACCCCGCCCAGCCTCGACGACCTGTTCCTCAGCGCCTACTCCGGAGCCCGGTGATGAGCGCACCCCTCGTCGGCGCACCCCTGGCCGGTACGGCTCTGCTCGCCCGCATCGCGCTCCGGACCGGCTGGCCGGCGATGGTCGCGTGGGTCGCCGGGGCCGTCGCCCTGTTCCTCGCCACCGGACTGTCCATCGCCACGCTCTACGACACCCCGGAGGAGCTCGCCGCGTACAGCGCCTCCGTCGGCGAGTCGATGGTCATGCTCACCGGGCGGGTCGCCGGCCTCGACACCACGGGCGGCGTGGTGATGAACGAGTACTCGTTCCTCGTCGGCTTCGGGGTCCCGCTCATGGCGATCGCCCTGACCGCGCGCTCCACCCGGCGGGAAGAGGAGTCCGGACGACCCGAACTACTCGTGGCGGGCGGGGTCGGCCGGCTCGCCCCGGCGGCGGCGGCCCTCGTCGTCGTCGCCGGGGTCTTCCTCGCACTGGGCGCCGGCCTCTGGGTCGCGACACTGGCGCTCGACGTGGACCGCGGCGGCGCGGCGCTGTACGTGGCCTCGATCGTCGCCACCGGCTGGGTCTACGTCTCGGCCACCGCCGTCCTCGCCCAGGTCCTCGCGCACCACCGCACCGTCTGGACGGCCTCGCTCTCGGTGGCCGGACTGACCCTCGTCACGCGCGGCATCGGCGACGCAGAGGAGAACTGGCTGAGCTGGGCGTCCCCGCTCGGCTGGCACGGTCTCACCCGGCCGTTCGGCGAGCCGGCCCCGCTCCCGCTCGCGGTGTCGCTCGCGACCGCCGCCGCGCTGGCCGCCCTCGCGCTGTGGCTCGCGGCCCGCCGCGACCTCGGCTCGGGCATGGTGCCCGCCCGCACGGGACCCGCCACCGCGTCGCGGTGGCGCACCTCCCACGCCGGGGCCGCTCTCCACCAGCACCTCGGCGCGCTCACCGGCTGGACGGTCGGCGTGGTCGCGCTCATGGCCGTCTACGGCGCCCTCATGGACGTCACGGTGGAGGCCATCGTCGCCAATCCGGACCTGGCCGTCTTCCTGGGCGACCCGGATGCCCTGGTCGACACGATCGTGCAGATGCTCGTCGCGTTCGCGGGGTTCCTCGGCGCCGGGTTCGCGCTGCAGACCCTCGGCGGGCTGCGCGGCGAGGAGACCTCGGGTCGACTCGAGCTCATGCTCGCCGCCGGGCGGTCGCGGTGGTCCTGGCTGGCCGGGCACGCGGCGGTCGTGGCGGCCGGCACCGCGGTGGTCGTGCTCGCCGGCGCGGCCGCGTTCGCCGTGTCCGCGGCAGCGGTGCTCGACGACCCGGAACTGGCGGGCCGGATCCTCGGCGCGGGAGCGTGGCAGCTCCCCGCCGCGCTGCTGTTCGTCGGGGTCTCCGTCTGCCTGTTCGGCGCGGCCCCGCGACTGCAGGTCCTGGCCTGGGCTCCGTTCGCCCTCGCCGTCGTCGTCACCCTCATGGGCCCGACGCTCCGACTCACCGAGGCGCAGATGCGCCTGTCGCCGTTCGGCGCGGTGGGCACCGCCCCCACCGGCCCCGTCGACACCGCGGGCGTGATCGTCCTGCTCGTGGCCGACGCCCTGCTGGTCGCCGTGGGGCTCGCCGCGTTCCGGCGCCGGGACGTGCCCCGGCCCTGACCGCCGCGCGCCTTCGCGGGGACGGCCCGCCTCGGGGGCCAGTCCGCCTCGGGGACGGCCCGCCTCGGGGGCCGGTCCGCCCGCCTCCCCGCGGCGTCCACGCCGACCTGACAGACTGACGGGCACTGTCGGCGGCGCCGCCGGCCGGACGCGAACCAGGGAGGAACCGATGTCGGACCAGGTCGATCGAGACGCGCTCGCCGCCGCGCTGGCGGTGGTCGCGGACTGGCCGGTGGACACCGTCTCGGCCGCTGTCGTCGGATCCGACGGCGCGCTCGCCACGCACGGCGACGACAGCCGCGTCTACCGCCTCGCCTCCGTGACCAAGCCGCTCGTCGCCACGGCCGCCCTGTTGGCGGTCGAGGAGGAGGCGATCGGCCTCGAGGATCCCGCCGGGCCCGAGGGCTCCACCGTGCGGCACCTGCTCGCGCACGCCTCCGGCCTCGACTTCGCCGACCGGGACGAGGTCCGCGCCGAACCGGGCCGGCGACGCATCTACTCGTCCGCCGGGTTCGAGGTGTTGGCCGACCACATCGCCGACTCCACCGGGATCGATTTCCCCGAATACCTCCACGAGGCCGTGTGCCGGCCGCTCGGAATGGCTTCCACCGCCCTCGAGGGCTCCGCCGGGCACGGTGCCTCCGCCAGCCTCGCCGACCTCGTGGCTTTCGCGCGCGAACTCGTCGCGCCGCGGCTGCTGGCCGCCGAGACCCTGGCCGAGGCCGTGACCGAGCAGTTCCCCGGGCTCGACGGGATCGTGCCCGGGTACGGGACGCAGAAGCCGTGTCCGTGGGGCCTGGGGTACGAGTTGCGTGGCGACAAGGACCCGCACTGGACCGGTTCGCGGAACTCGGCCGGGACGTTCGGCCACTTCGGCCAGTCGGGGACGCTGCTGTGGGTCGACCCCGCGCTGTCCGCGGCGTTGGTCGTGCTCACCGACCGCGACTTCGGCGACTGGGCCAAGCCGCTGTGGCCGGAGCTGTCCGACGGCGTCGTGGCGGCGCTCGGGCAGTAGCCGCGCAGCCGTCGGTGCCCGGGTCCGGCCCGGGCTGATCGATGAGCCGCCCGGTGGGCTGGCCGACGCGCCGACACGCCGAGGCGGCGCCCGGCGCCGGAATCACGGTGCTGTAACTTTGCTGAGAGTCCAGAAGTGTCACTGGTGTAATCCGATCACTTCGGGCACAGTAGAAACCAACAACAACACAAGCCACATCATTCACACGATTTCGTGAGGTCGTTGGGGAAGACGTCCCTCAGTGAGTCGGGAGTGAAGTGATGTCTGACCATAACCATTTCGCGGATACGACGACCGGCGTGGTGTTCATCCATGCCGCGCCGACCGCGTTGTGTCCTCACGTCGAGTGGGCTCTGGCGAGCACGCTCGACGCCAACTCGGCCATGCGCTGGGAAGACCAGCCGGCCCAGCCGGGCGCTCGCAAGGCGATCGTCGACTGGATCGGCCCGGTCGGCACCGGCGCACGGCTGGCTGAGTCGTTGGCCAAGTGGTCGATGCTGTCCTTCGAGGTGACGGAGGACCCGAGCGACCTCGTCGACGGCGAACGCTTCTCGCACACGCCCGAGCTCGGCATGTGGCGGGGCCAGACCGGCGCGAGCGGTGACGTCGTCATCAGCGAAAACCGGCTGCGCCACCTCATGAAGGCCGGCCCCGCCGCCTTCCACGCCGCCGTCGAGGCGGAGCTCGGCACCCCGTGGGACCGCGCGCTCGAGCCGCTGCGCGGCCACCCGGCCGCCTCCGAGGTCACCTGGCTCTCGCGCGTAGGCTGAGCCGCCGCGCCTCCCGCACTCACGACAGAAGGCGCCCGCTCCCGGATCTCCCGGGGCGGGCGCCTTCTCGTGCGTGGGTCTGACCCGACGGGTCAGGTCACAGCGGGATGTTCTTGTGCCGACCGCGGGTGTGGGCAGCGGCGTCCAGGGCCTCGGCGAGACGACGACGGGTGTCGGTCGGCTCGATGACCTCGTCGACCACCCCGATCGACACGGCGCGGCCGACACCGCCGGCGATCGCCGCGTGCTCCTCGGCCAGCCGCTCGTGCAGGGCCTCACGCTCGTCCTCCGGCGCGGCCGCGAGGGTGCGCTTGTGGAGGATGCCGACGGCCGCCTTCGCGCCCATGACCGCCACCTCGGCGTCCGGCCACGCGAACACGGCGGAGGCACCGAGAGCGCGGGAGTTCATGGCGATGTAGGCGCCGCCGTAGATCTTGCGCGTGACGAGCGTGACGCGGGCGACCGACGCCTCGGCGAACGCGTGCAGGAGCTTGGCGCCGCGGCGCACCACGCCGTCCCACTCCTGCGAGACGCCGGGCAGGTACCCTGGCACGTCCACGATCACGACCAGCGGCACGCCGAAGGCGTTGCAGAGCCGGACGAATCGGGAGGCCTTCTCCGCGGACTCGGAGTTGAGGCACCCGCCCAACCGCAGCGGGTTGTTGGCGATCACGCCGACGGTGCGGCCGGCGATCCGCCCGAAGCCCACGACGATGCTGGGCGCCCACTTGGACTGCAGCTCCTCGAACGTGGTGTTGCCGTCCAGTTCGGAGGAGTCGAGCAGGCCGTGGACGAGCGGGCGGACGTCGTACGCGCGCTTGGGCGACTCCGGCAGCAGCCCGGCGAGGTCCGTGTGGTCGCCCTCGAGGAGGCGCTGATCGAACTCGCCCTGCGCGGTCAGGAGGGTGACCAGACGGCGAGCCCGGTTCAGGGCGTCGCGCTCGTCATCGGCGGCGATGTGGCACACACCCGACTTGCGGTGGTGCACGTCCTGGCCGCCCAAACCCTCCATGTCGACCTGCTCGCCGGTCACCGAGCGGACCACGTCGGGCCCGGTGACGAAGATCTTGCCAGCCGGCGCCATGATGACGACGTCGGTGAGGGCGGGGCCGTAGGCGGCGCCACCGGCGGCGGGCCCGAGTACGACGGAGATCTGGGGGACCAGACCCGATGCGCGGACCATGGCCTCGAAGACGGTGCCCACGGCGTGCAGGGCCTCGACACCCTCCGCGAGGCGGGCGCCTCCCGAGTGCCAGACGCCCACGATGGGCAGCTCCTCGTCGATCGCGACGTCGATCGCGCGGACGATGTGCCGGCACCCGTCCAGGCCCATGGCGCCGCCCATGACGGTGGCGTCCGTGGCGTAGGCGATGGTGGGCACACCGTCGATCAGGCCGCGTGCGGCGAGGGCTCCCGACGCGTCGGGTTCGGTGATGAACTCCAGCGAGGCGGGATCGAAGAGGTTCTCGAGCCGGACGACGGGGTCGCGCGGATCGATCTGGGTGTTCTGGTCAACAGCGCTGGTGATGGTCATGAGTGCAGTCCTTTCCTTGGTGCACGTCCCGGGGAGGGAGCATGCACCTGTGACGGACCCCCGGACTGGCTTGTGGGCGGACGTTGACCGGAAGCGGGACCCCCGTCCCGCTTCCGGACCTCGTGCCCGGTGCCCCGCGCTGGGCGGGGCGATCTGTGAAGTGCCCTGCTCGCGGGGCGGGGACGCGGGCTCGACATGGTGCACCGACCGCACCTTCGGCCCTGAACGCGTCCCCGCCCCCGACGTGCGGGGCGGGAAATCAGCTCTGGTCGATCTTCTGAATGTAGTCGACCGCATCCTGCACGGTACGCAACTTGGCGAGGTCCTCGTCGGGGATCTCCACTCCGTAGCGGTCCTCGGTCTGCACGGCGATCTCCACCATGGAGAGCGAATCGATGTCGAGGTCGTCGACGAAGGACTTCTCGGGAGTCACCTCGGACGGCTCGATCCCGGTGACCTCCTCGACGATTTCCGCGAGTCCTGCGATGATCTCGGCCTCGGTGCGTGCCATGTGGTGGTGTCCTTTCTGATGGGTGATGTCGAGCCCGACGGGCGCGACGGACGTTTTTCGTATCCGATCATCGACGACGGCCGATGAGCGGGGGGTGGTCGGGGGAGCCTCAGGCTCCGCTGAGTGCGGGGACCGTCTCGAGAGCGGTCTCGATGTCCTCGGGGACGGTCACGCCGTGGCGGGCGACGTCACGCATCGAGCGCTTCGCCAGTCCGACCAGGGCGCCCGAGGGCGGGAGCTCGACGAACGCGTCGACGCCCAGCTTGAGCATGGTCTGCGTGCACAGGTCCCAGCGCACGGGATGGGTGATCTGCGAGACGACCCGGTCGAGGGCGTCGCGCCCCGAGGCGACGGCCACGCCGTCGGCGTTGGACAGCAGCGTCAGCTCGGGATCGTTCACCTCGATCGTGTCGGCCAGCGCGCGGAACTCGTCGACGGCGGAGTCCATGTGATTCGTGTGGAACGCGCCGGCGACCTCGAGTCGCCGCAGGCGCGCCCGGGTGGGCGGGTTCTTCTCGAGCGCGTCGCAGGCCTCGAGCGGTCCCGCGGCGACGATCTGTCCCGCGCCGTTCCGGTTCGCCGGCGCGAGCCCGGCGTTGTCAAGGGCCAGCAGCACGTCGGCCTCGACCCCGCCGAGAACCGCGATCATTCCGGTCGGTCGCTCCGCGCACGCCCGTGACATCGCGGCCCCGCGCACCGACGCGAGGCGCAGGGCGTCCGCCTCTGAGACAACGCCGGCGATCGCCAGCGCCGCGATCTCGCCGATCGAGTGGCCCGCGACGAGCGTGTCGGAGGGGACCTGACCGCGTCGGCGCAACTCCGCGGCACCGAGGAGGGCGGAGGCCACGACGAGCGGCTGGGTCACCGCGGTGTCGGTGATCTCCTGCAGGGTCGCCGTGGTGCCGAGGCGTTCGAGATCCAGTCCGCTCGACGCGGACCAGTCGGCGAGACGGTCGGAGGCGCCGGGCAACTCGAGCCAGGGCGCGAGCATCCCGGCCTTCTGTGACCCTTGTCCAGGGGCGGTTAGGCAAAGCACGGGTATCAGACAACACGGCCGGGCCCCGTTCAGATGATGTTCCCGAAGCCAGAAACCAGGCCCGGATTTTGTGGGGTTTCTACAAATTGCGAGCTGGCCGCCCGTCCATCTCCGGGAGGAGGAGATTCGTTACAGGTTGTGACGCGAGTGAATATTTAGCCCTCTTGAGTAGTTCGCTCGGCAAACTTTCCGAGGACGAGCGCGATTCTCAGCACGAACGCGTCCCGCGCGGTGAGGGGGTCGAATTTAGTGATTTGACTCACTCTCTTCAAGCGGTACCTGACGGTATTGGGATGGACGTACAACTCGCGGGCGCACTTCTCCACGTGCCCGCCGGAATCGAGATAGGCCCGCAGGGTGTCCTCGACGGAGGCGTCCGCACCCCGCAGGGGTGTGACGATCCGGTCGACCAACATCGCCGCCGCGCCGCGGTCGCCCCCGAGGACGCGCTCGGGTAGGAGGTCGATCGCCGCGACGGGCCGAGGCGCGCCGGGCCAGCCGCTCACCGCCGCCGCCCCGGACAGCGCCTCCGCCGCGCTGTCCGGGGCCTCGACCAGAGAGCCCACGGTGTGACCGTGGACGACGGGGGCGTCCGAGGAGAAGGCGTCGAGGACGGCGGGTGGGATCGACGCGGAGGACTCCAGCTCTCCCGAGAGGATGACGACGAGGCGGGCTCCCTGGACCACGGCCAGCGCGTGCCGATCGGACGAGACGGCGGCCCTGTGGACGGCGGGCACCGAGGCGAGACCCAGGTCCTCCCTCGGGGTCCCGATGATGACCGTGGCCGCGGTCGTCGGGTCCCAGTTCAGTGCGGAGGCACCGGAGATGAGGTCCGCGTGCCGGTCCCCGCGGACCACGGCGTCGACGATCATCGCCTCCATGCGCGTGTCCCACGCGCCGCGGTTCTCCGCCGCCGCGGCGTACACCGAGGCCGCGGTGAACCCCAGCTCGCGGCCGAACTTCAGAACCGCCGCGATCATCAGACCGCGCTGTCGTTCGTTGTGGGTGATCCGGGGCATCACCAGCTCGAAGTACTCGAGAGTCGAGCGCACGAGCTGCACCGTCTGCTGCAGGGTGAGTCCCTGGCCGACGCCCTTGGGCAGCAGCTTGAAGCCGGCGATGGTGTCGGTGTGCGGTGCCTCGGGGTTGCGCACCCAGGTGACGAAGTCACGGACCGCGCTCTGGATGATCAGCTGGATCTCCGCCCGCTGGTCCGCCGACAGCTCGGCGAAGAACGGCAGTTCCTGCTCCAGTGCGCGGACCGCCTCGGTGGACAGGGTCCCCGAGTACCGCGTGATGCGCTTGAGGAGGGCGTCGGAGACCGGCCTGTCGTCCGGCGGCGTGGACGACCGCCGCCGGACGCGCTCCGGCTCGCTCTCCCCGGTGACGGGGTCGGACGTCTCGGTCACGCCACTCCGGGATCCGTCGTCGGCTCGGGGGCGGCCATGACGTCGTCGATCCGGTACTGCCGCGCGGCCTCGAGGAGGGTGACCTTCTCGATGGCGCCCTCGCGGACGAGCCCCGCCAGCACGGCGACGACGATCGACTCGGCGTCGGTGTTGAAGAAGCGACGCGCCGCCGGCCGGGTGTCGGAGAACCCGAACCCGTCGCAGCCGAGGACCGTGAAGTCACCGGGGACCCAGGCGCGGATCTGGTCCGGCACGGCCTTCTGAAAGTCGCTCACCGCGACCTTGGGCCCCTCGGCCTCGGCCAGCGCCGCCGCGACGAACGGGGTGCGCGGCTGCTGGTCGGGGTGGCGCAGGGCGTGGCGCTCACACTCGAATCCGTCGCGGGCCAGCTCGGTCCAGGAGGTCGCGGACCACAGATCGGCCGCGACGTCCCAGTCCTCGGCGAGGATCCGCTGTGCGTCGACCGCCGCGTACATGGCCACGCCGGAGGCGAGGATGGCGGCCTTGTGAGTGCCGGACTCGGCGGCACGGAACCGGTACAGGCCCCGCAGCAGCGCGTCGGCGTCCAGGTCATCCGGCTCGGCCGGCTGCGGAACGGGCTCGTTGTACAGGGTGATGTAGTACGAGACGTTGCGGTCGATGCCGTCGGTCTCCGTCTCGTGGGCGGAACCCGGCCCGTACATCCGCTCGACGCCGGCGCGCATGATGTGCGCGACCTCGTAGGCCCAGGCGGGGTCGTAGGAGATGATGCCCGGGTTGGTCGCCGCCAGCAGCGGGGAGTGTCCGTCCATGTGCTGCAGGCCCTCGCCGGTGAGGGTCGTGCGGCCGGCGGTGGCGCCGAGCAGGAAGCCCCGTGCGAGTTGGTCGGCGGCGGCCCAGATGCCGTCGCCGGTGCGCTGGAAGCCGAACATCGAATAGAAGATGTAGAGCGGGATCATCGGCTCGCCGTGGCTGGCGTACGCGGTTCCCGCGGCCGTGAACTCGGCGACCGAGCCGGCCTCGCTGATGCCCTCGTGCAGGATCTGGCCGTTCTTGGCCTCCTTGTAGCTCAGCATGAGCTCGTGGTCGACCGAGGTGTAGTTCTGGCCGTGTGGGTTGTAGATCTTCAGCGTCGGGAACCACGAGTCCATACCGAAGGTGCGGGCCTCGTCCGGGATGATGGGCACGAAACGGTCACGCAGCGACTCGTCGCGCATGAGCTCCTTGGCCGTACGCACGAGCGCCATCGTCGTGGCCACGGCCTGCTTGCCCGAGCCCTTGCGCAGCGACTTCAGGGCGTCGATGTCGGGAACGTTCACCGGCGTGAAGGTCTGTCGCCGCTCGGGCACGTGGCCGCCCAGGGCGGCACGGCGGTCCAGCATGTACCGGATCTCCGGGGAGTTCGGCCCCGGGTTGTAGTACGGCGGCTGGGTCGGGTCGGCCTCGAGCTCCTCGTCGGTGATGGGGATCTGCTGCTTGTCGCGGAACAGCTTGAGGTCGTCCAGCGTCAGCTTCTTCATCTGGTGGGTCGCGTTGCGCCCCTCGAAGTTCTGACCCAGCCCGAAGCCCTTGATGGTGTGGGCCAGGATCACCGTCGGCTGACCGGTGTGCTCGAGCGCGGCCTTGTACGCGGCATGGATCTTGCGGTAGTCGTGCCCGCCGCGGCGCAGGTCCCAGATCTCCTCGTCCGTCATGTCCTCGACGAGCTTGGCGGTGCGGGGGTCGCGGCCGAAGAAGTGCTCGCGGACGTAGGCGCCGTCGTTGGCCTTGAACGTCTGGTAGTCGCCGTCCGAGACGGAGTTCATCAGCGAGACCAGCGCGCCCTCGGTGTCCTTCTCGAACAGCGCGTCCCACTCACGGCCCCAGACGACCTTGATGACGTTCCAGCCCGCGCCGTTGAAGTAGGACTCGAGCTCCTGGACGATCTGGCCGTTGCCGCGGACGGGCCCGTCGAGTCGCTGGAGGTTGCAGTTGATGACGAAGGTGAGGTTGTCGAGCGCGTCGTTGGCCGCGATCTGCAGCGCGCCGCGCGACTCGACCTCGTCCATCTCACCGTCGCCGAGGAACGCCCAGACGTGCTGCTGGGAGGTGTCCTTGATGCCGCGGTTGTGCAGGTAGCGGTTGAACCGCGCCTGGTAGATGGCGTTGATGGGCCCGAGGCCCATCGAGACCGTCGGGAACTCCCAGAACTCGGGCATCGAGCGGGGATGCGGGTAGGAGGGCAGGGATCGGCCCGGGTGGCTCTTCTCCTGCCGGAAGCCGTCGAGATCGTGTTCGCGGAGCCGGCCCTCGAGGTACGCGCGGGCGTACATGCCGGGGGAGGCGTGGCCCTGGAAGTAGATGTGGTCACCGCCGCCGGGGTGGTCCTTGCCGCGGAAGAAGTGGTTGTATCCCACCTCGTAGAGCGGCGCCGCGCCCGCGTAGGTCGAGATGTGCCCGCCCACGCCGATGCCGGGGCGCTGGGCTCGGTGGACCATGATCGCGGCGTTCCAGCGGATCCACCGGCGGTAGGTCCGCTCCACCGCCTCGTCGCCCGGGAACTCCGGCTCGAGGCTGGTGGGGATCGTGTTGACGTAGTCCGTGGAGGTGAGCGCCGGGAGCGGCACGCGTTGTTTCGAGGCACGTTCGAGCAGCCGCAGCATCAGGTAACGAGCCCTCTCGGGCCCGGCGGCGGCGAGCAGACCGTCGAGCGAATCCATCCACTCCTGGGTCTCCTCGGGATCGGAGTCCGCCAGGTAGGACGCGACGCCCTCGCGGAGGATCGGCACGTTGGTGGGTGCGGAACCGTTCCTGGGGCCTGCGTTCTCGGTCATGCTTCTCGTCCTCACTTCTGTGATTCGTACCCGCGGCGGTCCGGTGGGGCCACCACTCGTCGTGGTACATCGTCGGGCCCGCGCCGCGGTCCACGGGTGTGTGGTGGACCGCGTCGGGCTCGGACCGGGCCACCGTCGGCCCGTCGTTTCCGATTGTGCCCCAAAGCGTGACCCGCGACACCGTCGCGGGATGCCGCGCGCCGGTAAATGGGCGGTAGTCGTTTCCCCGGTGCCTGTCCGCGGGTAGTGTTCCTGGTCAGCGAAAGTCCTCGATGGACTACTCGGAATAGAGGGAGGAACACCACGGTGGTCGCCGCGGCGAACCAGCAGGACGGAGCGGACCAGGTCGCTGGTCAGCTCGATCTGACGGAGGGCATGCTCGTTCAGGAGGTCGGATGGGATTCCGACTGCGACGAGTCGATCAGCGAGGCCGTCGAGGACGCCGTCGGATCGGAGCTGCTGGAGGAGGACACCGACGAGGTGGTCGACGCGGTGCTGCTCTGGTGGAGGGACGGGGACGGAGACCTCGTGGATCGGCTGATGGACGTCGTCACGCCGCTCGCGGACGAGGGGTCCGTGTGGGTCCTCACCCCCAAAACGGGGCGTGACGGGCACGTGGAGCCCGCCGTGATCGCGGAGTCCGCCCAGACTGCGGGGATGCTCCAGACCCGGACGGCGGCCATCGGGGACTGGGTCGGCAGTCGGCTCGCGCTCCGCAAGAACAGCATGCCGCGCAAGTAGGGCAGGGGCCCTCGGGCTCCGCGACGGCCCTGCGGGGAGGCGCGGCCCACGGTGGGATAATCTGAGCCGCGCCGGCGGCCGTGAGGCGCCGGTGCACGCGCGCGTAGCTCAGCGGTTAGAGCTCTGGTCTTACACACCAGCGGTCGGGGGTTCGATTCCCTCCGCGCGCACCCCATGGACACCTCTCGCGCCCGCGCATGCGGCATCGCCCTGGGCTTCCTCGTCGACGCGGCGCTGGCCGACCCGTCGAGGCGGCACCCGGTGGCCGGCTTCGGCGCGGTGGCCTCGCGTCTGGAGGGACTGCTCCACCCGCCCGCTGACACCGGTGAGGCCCACGAGACCGCCGGCGCCCACGACACGACGGCGGGCCGCGTGGCCGTGCGGGCCCGCGGTGTCGTCTTCACCGTCGTGCTCGTCGGCGGGGTGACGGCCGCCGCCCGCGGTCTCGACTCGGCCGTGGCCACCAGGCCCGCCCTGCGTGTGGCGACCACTGCGGCCACCGTGTGGGCCTGCCTCGGCGGAACCTCTCTACTCCGGATCGCACGTCGCCAGGCGGAGTTGCTCGAGCGGTCCGACGTCGAGGGGTCGCGGCGGCTGCTCCCGTGGTTGTGTGGCCGGGTGCCCGGGGCGCTCGACGCCGGCCAGCTCGCACGGGCGGTGGTCGAATCGGTCGCGGAGAACACCTCCGACGCCGCGGTGGCAACCCTGTTCTGGGCCGGTCTCGCGGGCCCCGCCGGGGCGGCGGCCCACCGGGCGGCCAACACGCTCGACGCGATGGTCGGGCACCGCTCACCGCGCTACCTCGACTTCGGCTGGGCGTCGGCTCGTCTCGACGACGTGCTGGGGTGGCCGGCCGCCCGGCTCGCGGGCCTGCTGACGGCGGCCGTCGCCCCTGTCGTGAGCGGGCGGCCCGCGGAGGCGATCCGGATCTGGCGTCGGGACGCGTCGTCCCACCCGAGTCCCAACGCCGGCGTGGCGGAGGCGTCGTGCGCGGGCGCGCTCGGCGTCCGGCTCGGCGGGCCCACCCCGTACCCGTACGGGACGGAGCAGCGGCCCGGTCTCGGTGACGGCCCCGCGCCGCGCCCCGTCGACATCCGCCGGGCCGTCCGGCTCATGCGGGCGGTGCAGATCGGGGCCGCGGTGGCCGCCGTCTGCGCTGCCGCCGCGGGCGTGCCCGGCGCCCGATCCGGGCTCCGCGGGTCAGCCGACTGATCCGGGCCCCGCGGGTCACCCGACCGGCGCCCGCAGGACGAGGGCGCCCGAGACGGTCTGGGCCGGCCCGGGCAGCGGGACGCGCCGGGGCCGGGCGTCGCGAGCGGGCTCCGGTGAGCGCACGGGGCCGCGACCCCAGGACCACAACGCGCCGGAGCCGTCGATCCCGTAGGGGGACGATTCCCTCGCCCCGATCCACCGCAACGGCGGCAGCCCCGGCACCGGCCTCGGAGAGGTGAGGACGGTGTCGTCGGTCGTGCCGTCGCCGAGCACCCCCGTGACGGTGCGTCCCCAGGTCCAGACGGTGCCGGCCGAGTCGAGCGCCAGCGCGAAGTGCTGGCCGCCGGCGACCTGCACCACCCCGGCGTCACCGAAACCGTCCACGCGGACGGGCCGGTTGGTCTGCCCGCCGCGCGGTTCCACGCCCAGCAGGCCGTGGACGTTGTTGCCCCACGCGCACACCTCGCCCGTCGCGGTGGCGATCACCGCGGCCCCGCTCGCGTCGGACACACTGACCGCACCGGGGGCGTCGCGGATCCGGCGGACCGTGGTCCCGGCCGGTTCACCGAGGATCTCGGTGAGGTTGACGCCCCAGCCCAGGACACCGCCGTCCGACCGGAGGGCGAGGGCGCTGAGGGAGCCGTCGGCCACGGAGACCACCTCTTCGGCGCCCTGCACCGCGGCCGGGGTGGTGCGGACCGGGGAGTCGCCCCGGAAACCGCCGGAGGCGATGAACGAGTCGCCCCAGCCGGAGACGGTGCCGTCCGCGTGGGTGACGAGGAACGCCGACCCCACCGCGGCCACCGAGATCGCGTCCGAGACCCCGGGGACCCGGCGCGGCATCAGGGTCTGCCCGGCCCCGCCGGCCGTCCCGGCGAGGAGGCCCTCGTGGTCGACGCCCACCACGGAGACGGTCCCGCCGGCGTGCACGGCGGCCAGCGCGGGGCCGGCGTCGGCGACCGAGACGACGTCGTCCCACCCGGGGATCGGACCCGTGGGCAGACCGCTCCGGATCACCTGACCGATCAGGTGGGCCTGCCCGGGCTCGTGGCGGGGGGCCGCGGGGAAGGCGGTGGAGTCCGGACAGGCGGAGGCGAGGAGGACGGCGCGGTCGGCCGGGCTGCACGCGGCCGTTCCGCCGAGCGCGAGGCAGAGGGCGGTGGTCACGCTGACGACGTGCCGCGGGATCCTCATCCCCGGATTCTGCTGGGGCGACGGGCGGTTGTCGAGCGGTTCGTCAGCTGCGCAGGCGGTCGGCGCGGCGGAACGCGCGCCGCTGCTCGGCGGCGTCGCGGTCGCCGTAGCGCGCGCGCATCGCGCGTTCGCGGGCCGAGATCTCGTCGTCGGTCGAGGCCTCGCCGCCCGGGGCCGACGCGTCGCCGCCGCTCCCGGGGGCCGGGCCGTCGTCCACGTCGCCGCCGACGGCGTCTCCGCCGACCGCGCTGACGTCGTCACCGGAGCTCGCGTCGCCGTCCGGGCCACCGCCCGACGCGGCGGCACCGGTGCCCGCCGTGTGGCCGGCGAGCCCGGCGTCGTCGTCGCGGCGCCGGGCGCGGATCTCGGCCCACGCGAAGTAGAGGAGGGCGGCCGGGGCGAGGACGCCGAAGGCGAGCCACTGCAGTCCGTAGGACAGGTAGGGCCCGTTCTCGATGCCCGGGATCGGAGCGGGGGTGAGCGAGCCGGGCTGGTCGCCGGTCAGCTGCAGGTATCCGGCGGGCCGGAGGTCGTGCCCGAGGGTGTCGCCGATGACGGTCGGGTCGACGACGCGGACCGTGGGACGGCCGTCGAGCTCCACGGGCTCGGCCTGGCCGGGCTCGGCGACGCGCACGCGGGCGGTGATCCCGACCTCGTCCGCGGGCGCCGTGGGGTAGTCGGGGACGGCGTTGTTCTCGCCCACCTGAACGTAGCCGCGGTTGACGAGGAGGTCCGGCCCGTCGACGGGGTCGAACACGGTCAGCACGTGGTAGACGAGCTCGCCGTCGACCGACCGCAGCCGCAGCAGGGCCTCGGATTCCGGCTGCCACCGGCCGTCGAGGGTCACGAGCCGCCACTCTCGCTCGGCGTAGTCCTGCGGGCCGCGCACGACCTCGTCGAGCGGGGCGGGCTCGGCCTCGACGGACTCGACCAGCCGGGCGTTGCGGGCCTCGAGGTCGTCGCTCTTGCCGAGCTGCCAGGGGGCCAGGAACGCGAAGCACGCCCAGGCGAACAGGATCGCCGCGAGAACCCCGATCACCCACCCGGGGGTCAGGAAGCGCCGCAGGATCCGCATGCCCCCAGGATATCGGGCGAGCGGGGCGGGGTACCGCCGCGGTGGTGGCCGCTACCCCAGGAGGTCGCGCACCTCGGCGACGAGGCCGGGCAGGGCGCGCGAGATCTGCATGCGCGTGCGGGTGAAGCCGCTGTCGTCGCCGTAGTAGGGGTCGGCGACGTCCGCGCCGTCGGCACCGGGTTCGTACGCGCGCAGCAGACGGACCCGGTCGGGGTCGACGCCGGCCCGCAGGAGGTGGTCGCGGTGGCCGCTGTCGAGCGCCACGAGCAGGTCGGCGTCGTGGTCGTCGTCGGACAGGTGCGCGGCCACGTGCGCGGTGTCGTAGCCGTGGGCCGCGAGCTCGGACGCCGCGCGCGGGTCCATGCCGTGACCGACGTGCCAGTCGCCGGTGCCGACGCTGGAGATCCTCACCCGGACGCCGAGCCCGGCCTCGTCGAACTCGTGCCGCGCCATGACCTCGGCCATGGGGGAGCGGCAGATGTTGCCGGTGCAGACGAACACCACGCGAATCGTGCGGTCACCAGCCACGGATGATCTCCTCCAGTCCTGTCGTGTCGACGGCCGACCAGCGAGCACGGTCCCACTCCTCGGGCCGGCCGTAGCCCCAGCGCACGAGAGCGGTGGGGATGCCGTAACGGGCGGCGCCGTCGATGTCGTGTTCGCGGTCGCCGATCATCAGCACCGCCTCCGTGCCCCCGTCGGCGGCGGCCACCGGCTCGACCCCCATCGCGGCGAGGGAGTGCGCGACGACGTCGGCCTTGGCCAGCCGCCCCACACCGATGTCGGCGCCACCGACGAACTCGAAGGGCGCGAGCAGGTCGAAGTGGCCGAGGATCCTGCGGGCGGCGTTCTGGTCCTTGCTGGTGGCCACGGCCATCCGGTAACCGTCCACGGCGAGCCGGTTCAGCAGCGTGTCCATGCCGGTGAAGACGGCGTTCTCGCGCCAGCCGACCTCGTCGTAGCGCTCGCGGTAGGCGTCGATCGCGCGGTCGAGGTCGGCGCCGGCCAGGCCGAGCGAGGCGAGGGTGTCGATCATGGGCGGCCCGGCGATCGAGCGGATGTCGCGGGAGACGTCCCAGCGGGTGCCCACGACGTCGAGCGCGTGGTGCAGCGATCGGGCGATGCCGTCGAGGGAGTCGGTGATGGTGCCGTCGAGGTCCACGAGGAGGATCGGGCGGTCGGTCATGCCCCCATCCTCCCAGAGGCGGGGGCCACGCCGGTCGGTGGTCGGCGCGCGGGCGGGGCCCCATACGCTTCGGGCATGACCGAACCGACCGGGGTCCGTGCCGACGAGCCGTCGTGGGCGGCGCTGCGTCACCACGGGGACGCCGAACTGGTCCCCGGCGCCCTGGACTTCGCCGTCAACGTGCGCGGGTCGGGGCCGCCGGCGTGGCTGCGCGACAGGTTGGCCGCGCGCCTCGTCGACCTGGGGGGATATCCCGGCGGCGACGACGACGAGGCCGCCGTCTCGGCCGTGGCCGCCCGTCACGGGGTGATGCGCGAGCGCGTCCTGCTCCTGGGCGGGGCGTCGGAGGGGTTCCACCTCCTCGCCGGCCACGCGTCCCGGCAACGCCTGCGCGCCGCCGTGGTGCACCCGTCCTTCACCGAACCCGAGCTGGAGCTGCGACGGGCCGGCGTCAAAGTCGAGCGCGTCCTTCTGCCGGATCCGTTCCGTCTCGACCCGGCCCTGGTCCCGGGGGACGCGGACCTCGTCGTCGTCGGCAATCCCACCAACCCCACGTCGGTGCTGCACCCCCGCGCCGCCGTCGCGGCGCTGTGCCGTCCCGGGCGCGTCACCGTGGTGGACGAGGCGTTCTGCGACGTGGTGGACGACGAACCCGAACACTCCCTCGCGGGCGCCGACCTGCCCGGCCTGGTCGTGGTGCGCTCGCTCACCAAGACGTGGGCGCTGGCCGGCCTGCGCGTGGGGTACGCGGTCGGCGACCCCGCCGTGCTAACCGACCTCGCCGCGCACCGACCGCACTGGCCGCTGGGCACGCTCCAACTGGAGGCGATCCGGGCGTGCGTCGGGACGGACGCGGACGGTGAGCTCGCCCGCCTGCGCGTCGACGTCGCGGCGGAGCGGGAGGCGATGGTCGAGGCCCTCGCCGCCGCCGGGATCGAGGTGGCCGTGCCCCCGTCGGCGCCGTTCGTGCTGGTCCGCACCCCGCCGGGCCTCGATCCGGAGGCGTTCCGCAGCGGCCTTGTGCGCCGCGGCGTGGTCACCCGTCGCTGCGACACGTTCCCCGGCCTCGACGCGACCTACCTGCGGCTGGCCGTGCGGCCGGGCACGATGGTGGACGAGCTCGTCGGCGCCTGGCACGCGGAGGCCGGCGCGGCGCGGAACCGACTGGAAGGGGAGCGAGCATGACCACCGGTAGGCCCACCCTGGCCGACGTGATCGACCTGTTGGAGCGCGCCTACCCGCCGCGCCTGGCCGAGTCGTGGGACCGCGTCGGACTGGTCGCCGGCGACCCCGCCGCCGAGGTCTCGCGCGTCGTCGTGGCCGTGGACGCCACCGACGCCGTCGTCGACCACGCCCTCGCCGAGGGCGCCGACCTGCTGCTCGTCCACCACCCGCCGCTGCTGCGCGGCGTGCATTCCGTGGCCGCCGACACGCCCAAGGGGCGCCTGCTGCACCGCCTCATCGCCGGCGGATGCGCCCTGTACGCCGCGCACACCAACGCCGACTCCGCGCGGCCCGGCGTCAACGACGCCCTCGCCGACGCGCTCGGTCTCACCGCCGGCGCCCCGCTCTCACCGACCGGAGACGGCACCGTCGACCGGTTGGTGGTGACAGTGCCCGACGACGACCTCGACGATCTCCTACACGCCGTCTTCGCGGCCGGGGCAGGACGGATGAGCGGCTACACCGAGTGCTCGTTCTCCGTGCGCGGCACGGGGCGCTTCCGGCCCGGCGACGGCACCGACCCGGCGATCGGAAGCATCGGCGAGCCCGAACAGGTCTCCGAGACCCGCGTCGAGTTCGTGGCCCCGCCCGAGCTGCGCTCCGCGGTCCGGCGCGCCGTCGTGGCCGGGCACCCGTACGAGGTGCCCGCGATGGACGTCCTCGTCAACCACGCCGGGCCCGGCCCCGGGCCGGAGGACACCGGGCTGGGCCGGATCTGCGATCTCGACGAGCCCACCACCCTCGCCGCGTTCACCCGCCTCGTCGCCGACCGCCTGCCCACCACCGAGTGGGGGGTGCGGGCCGCCGGCGATCCGGACGCCGAGGTCCGGCGCGTCGCCCTGTGCGGCGGCTCCGGTGACTCGCTGCTCGGAGCCGCCCGCGCGGCCGGCGCCGACATCTATCTCACCGGGGATCTGCGTCACCACGTCGTGGACGAGCACCTGCGCGAGGGCGGGCCGATGCTCGTCGAAGCCGCCCACTGGGCGCTGGAGTTCCCGTGGTGCGCGCAGGCCGCGGCCCTGCTCGAGGAGGGCGCCGGGGTCACCGCGAGCGTGTGCGACCTGCGGACCGATCCGTGGACGGTGGCCGCCGGGGGAGCGCGCGGGCAGCGGTAGTCTTGGCTCCCATGAAGGCCGATCCCCACGACCAGCGTCGACTCGTCGACATCGCCGACCTCGACCTGCGCCTGGCCGGTCTCGCCCACCGGCGAGAGCACCTGCCCGAGCAGGAGACGCTGGACGGTCTCACGGCCGAGCGCCGCGCCGCCACGGAGTCCGTCGCCCGGGCCCGGATCCACCTCGAGGACCTCGATCGCGCCCTGGCCAAGCTGCGCTCGGACCTCGACGCCGTCCGCCGTCGCCGCGCCCACGACTCCGACCTGCTGGCCTCCGGCAGCCTGTCCGAGCACCAGTCCACCGAGCTGGACTACGAACTGCGCTCGCTGGCCCGTCGGCAGGAGGCGCTCGAGTCAGAGCTCGGCGAGCTCAGCGAACGCCACGAGGCCATGGAGGCCGACGTCCGCCACTCCGGGGCGATCGTCACCGACCTCGATGCGCGCATCGGCATGGCGCGGACACTGCGCGACACCGCGCTGGCCGAGCTCGAGGACGCGGTCACCGCCACGACGGCCGAGCGGGCGCGCGAGGCGGAGGGGATCCCCGCCGAGCTCCTCGACTTCTACGCCCGGTGCGCGGAGAGCGCCGGGGTCGGCGTCGGCGCGGCGATCCTGGGCGGCGGCCGGTGCTCGGCCTGCGCGATGGATCTGGACCGCAGCACCGTGGCCGCGTTCCGCTCCGCGCCGGCCGACGACGTGCTCACCTGCCCCGAATGCGGCGTGATCGTCGTCCGTACCGGCAACCAGTGAGCGCGGGTCCCGGCTGGACCGGCGCGGCCGGTCGGCCCACCCGTATCGTCCTGGCCCGGCACGGCCAGACCGCCCTCTCGGTCGACCGGCGCTACTCCGGCCAGGGCGACCCCGAGCTCACCGACCTCGGCCTGGCCCAGGCCGAACGCACCGCCCGGCGGCTCGCCGCCCTGCCGGACCTGGCCGCCGTGGTGTCCTCGCCGCTGCGCCGGTGCCTGGGCACCGCCGAGCGCGCCGCCGAGGCCGCCGGCGTGCCGCTGATCGTGGACGACGACCTCATCGAGACCGACTTCGGGCGGTGGGAGGGGCTGACCTTCCGCGAGGCCGCCGAGCAGGACCCCGACACCCATTCCCGCTGGCTCGGCGACACCTCCGTCCCGCCGCCGGGGGGCGAGAGCTTCGAGGTGGTGCGGGAGCGCGTCGAGCGGGGCCTGCGTCGCATCGTCTCCGAGCGTCCCGGAGAGGTGGTCGCGGTGGTCAGCCATGTCACCCCCATCAAGCTGGCCATCCGTGCCGGCCTCGGCGCTGGCGACGAACTGCTGTTCCGCCTGCATTTGGACCTGGCCTCGGTGTCCGACGTGCGCTTCTACTCCGACGGGCCCACGTCGGTCCACCTGGTCAACGACACCTCGCACCTCGACTGACGCGGCACCTCGCCCTCGACCGGCGTGCGCCGGAGACTAGACTGGGGCGGCGAACGAGTCGGCCGGACGGCCGCGGACAGGGGAACCGGCGCCCACGGGTGGCCAGGCCCCGGCCCGAGGAAAGTCCGGACTCCACAGAGCAGGGCGGTTGCTAACGGCAACCCGGGGCGACCCGCGGGACAGTGCCACAGAAAACAGACCGCCGCGCCCACGCCGGCGCGGTAAGGGTGAAACGGTGCGGTAAGAGCGCACCAGCACCCCGGGTGACCGGGGTGGCTCGGTAAACCCCGCCCGGAGCAAGGTCGAAGGTCGCATCGCTCGCGGTGCGACTGCGCGGATGGACGTGCGGTGACGCACGGGGAGGGCTGCTCGCCCGAGTCCGCGGGTGGACCGCTCGAGGTACCCGGTGACGGTGTGCCCAGATGGATGGCCGTCGCCCGCCGCACGCGGTGGGCACAGGATCCGGCTTACAGGCCGGCTCGTTCGCCCAGCCCCCCGCCCCCACCAGTTCGGCACCGAACCGGTAGCGCGACCAGAGAGCTTGCGCGGACAGAGCGGCGGCGCAACCAGAAAGGCCGCGCGGGCAGAGGGGCAGCGCGACCGCCCCCAGACGCGCTGCCCCTTCGCCCTACGCTGGCCCCTTGCTCGAACATCGCCCGGTTGTGATGGCGAAATGGACCATTTTCCCATCGCAAGACGAAGAGCCAGCGCATCCGGAGGGGGATGCGCTGGCTCTCGGCCCGGTCGCGGGCGGGGCCCCGCCGGATGGCCCCGGCACGTGCTGGCCCGCTGCGCCGCCACCGTCATGCCGCCGCGCCGCCCGTTCTCGCGTCGCGGGTCGTCACGCCGCGCATCGCCGGGCCGTCGCTAGTAGGGTCGGGGGAGAGGTCCAGCCCGTCGATCCGAGGAGGTCCGCCGTGTCGGGAGAGCAGTGGTACTACGACATCGCCACAGGTCAGGCACTGCAGGGCAAGGTGACCAATTGGGACAACCGGATGGGCCCGTACGCCACGCGCGGCGAGGCGGAGGCAGCCCTGGCCAAGGCCAAGGCCCGCAACGAGGCGTGGGACGCCGAGGACGAGAAGGACTGACCGGGCTCGGCGACGCCCGCTAGGGCGTCGACCGCGTCGAGCGGGCCCCTGCGCCCGCTTGCTCCGACCTACTTCTTGCCCTTCTTCCCCTTCTTGCGGCGCTTGCGCGCTGCGCGCCGTGACTCCGACAGTTCGCGGTAGGCGGCCGTGACCGCCGCGGCGTCGCTCTCGAACCCGTCGAGGGCGCGCTCGGAGAAGCCGCGCTCGTGCTCGAAGAGCACACCGAACCCGAACGTCGACTCGCGAGCCGTCTCGGCCCGGCGGGCGATCCGGCGGATCCACTGCCGGGCCGTGACGCTGTCCTGCACGTCCCCGAGCACGGTGTGCAGGCGCTGGCAGGCATCGCGCAGGGGTGCCACGGTGAGCTCGTCCGTGCCGGACAGGGCGTTGACGTTGCGCCGCAGGGCCTTGGCGCGCTTCCGGACGACGTGGGTGAGCTCCTCCCACTCGGCCAGCGTGAGGTCGAGTTCGGCCAGGTCGCGCTCGGTGCGGGTGCGGGCCTTGGTGAACTTCTTGAACTGGCGGTCGACGCCACTCAGCATCAGTTCCTCGGCCTCGCGGCGCTTCTTCTTTCCGCTCTTCGCCGTGGATCCGCCGGCGACGCCGACCAGGTCGTGGAGCCGGTCGACCAGGTCGAGGTACCGGTCGGAGAGCAGGGCCGAGGTGACCCGTTCACCCGCGCGACGGGCCTCCACGTCGAGTTCCGCCCGCAAACGGTGACGGGTCTGCGGGCTCACCACGTCCTCGGGGTATCCGGCGGCCAGCTCCCCGAGGCGCTCGTCGACCACCTGGATGTCGCGGAGTTTGCCCAGAACGGCGGCGAGGACCTTGAGCTCGTCGAGCAGTCCGGGCAGGTCGAGATCGGTGCCGGCGGTGTGGGCCTCGAGCTCGGCGGCGTAGGTGCTGATGGTGCTGCGGAGGCCTCGGACCGCCACGCGCATCTGGTGGACGCCCACAATGGTGGTGCGCCGGGCGGCCGGGTCGTGGTCGAGCAGCTTCCCCAGGTCGCGCGTCAGAGCGTCGCGGACGGGGGAGGCGCCCTCGTCACCGGCGTCCGGGAGGGGTCCGATCGCGCGGGCGAGTTTGGAGGACGACGACGAGGTGGCGGCTCCGGCGTCCGTGCACGCGGCGGCGACGGCCGCGAGATGGGCGTGGGCGTCGGGCCGCGCCGGATCGACGATCTCGGCTTCCCACTCCCGCCATGTGGCCGCGGACCCGCCGTCGACGAAGGCCTCGGTGGAGACGTGATCGTCGCAGAACTCGATGACCGCGGTGCCGGCGTCGTCCCGCAGCGTGTGGACATGTCGGAGGTTGTCGATCCGGGCGACGGGCGCCAGCGGACGGCGACGGACCAGCCCGGCGACCGCGGAGAGGAACTCGTCCGGGACCACGTCGCCGAGTGGGGCCTGGAGTTCGATCCGGCCGGCGTGGGCGGGCAGCTTGAGGTGCCATCCCTCGTCGTCCCCGCCGGTGCGGCGGCGCAGCGTCACCTTGTGCCGGGTGAGCGAGAGATCATCGGTGTCGAAGTAGACGGCGGAGAGCTCGTACTCCTCCGGACCGTCGGCGACGAGCGGCGCGAACGCGTCGGCGGACGGCACGGCGATGTCATCGTCGACCTCGAACTTGCTCTCGACCTCGACGGTCTCGTTGATCGTCATGGACCGGTTGTACCAGTTGACGGTGAACACCGCCCACCGCGCTGCGTCCCTACCGGGACTTACTTGCGGGTAAGATCAAGGTGGTGGCAATCACACGCTCGTCGTTGGGAGAAACAGTGGATAAGCCGATCGTGGTCGACGTCCTCGTCGTGGGGGCCGGGTTCTCCGGCCTCGGCACGGCGATCCGGCTCTCGCAGGAGGGCTTCGACGACCTCGTGGTCCTCGAGCGCGGCCACGACGTCGGCGGGACGTGGCGCGACAACAGTTACCCGGGTGCGGCGTGCGACGTCCCGTCCCACCTCTACTCCTATTCGTTCGCCCTCAACCCCGACTGGTCCCGGGCGTTCTCCCCGCAGGGCGAGATCTACGACTACATCCGCCGGGTCACCGCAGAGAGCGGGGTTCGCGAGAAGATCCGCTTCGGGGTCGACGTCACCGCCGTCGAGTACGACGCCGACCGCGGCCGCTGGTCGGTGTCCACGAGCGAGGGGGAGTACGACGCCCGCGTGGTCGTGTTGGGCGTCGGTGCCCTGTGCGAGCCCAGGCTGCCGGAGATCGACGGCATCGAGGACTTCGCGGGCGACGTCTTCCACACCGCCCGCTGGGACCACTCGGTCCCGCTGGCCGATCGCCGCGTCGCGGTGATCGGGACCGGGGCCTCGGCCATCCAGGTGGTCCCGTCCATCGCGCCGACGGTGGGGCACCTCGACGTCTACCAGCGCACCGCGCCCTGGGTCCTTCCCCGCATGGACCGGCCCTACCCGCGCCTCGAGCGGTCGCTGTACCGCCGGGTGCCCGGCCTGCAGAAGGCCGTCCGGGCCTTGCAGTACGCCAGCCGCGAGTTCCAGGTGGTGGGGCTGACCCGCACCCGCGCCGCGTTGGCCCCGATCAAGGCGCTCGGCCGCGCGCACCTCGCGATGCAGGTCCGCGACCGGGTCCTGCGGGAGAAGGTGACCCCGAACTTCGAGATCGGCTGCAAGCGCATCCTGTTGTCCAACACCTGGTACCCCGCGCTCGGCCGGGACAACGTCGACCTCGTGACCGAGCCGATAGCCCGGGTCACGGAGAGCGGGATCGTCACCGCCGACGGCGTCGAGCACCCCACCGACGTGCTCGTCGTGGCCACGGGCTTCCACGTCACCGACTCGCCGTTCTTCGAGCGCGTCCGCGGCACCGACGGCCGGACCCTCGCGCAGAAGTGGCGCAGCGAGGGCATGGAGGCCTACAAGGGCACCACCGTGGCCGGCTACCCGAACCTGTTCGTCCTGGTCGGCCCGGCCACGGGCCTCGGGCACTCGTCGATGATCTACATGATCGAGTCCCAGCTGAACTACCTCGTCGACGCGCTGCGCACCATGCGGGACCACGACCTGCAGACCGTCGAGGTCCGCGAGGCAGTCCAGGAGGCGTACAACCGCGAGCTGCGCGAGCACACCGGCGAGACCGTCTGGGTGACCGGCTGCCGGAGCTGGTACCTCGACGACAAAGGCAACGCCCCGGCCGTGTGGCCGGACTTCACGCTCGCCTTCCGCCGGCAGACCCGCGAGTTCGACCTGAGCGCCTACCACCGGCAGACCCGCGAGTTCGACCTGAGCGCCTACCACCGGCAGAGCGCGGCCCGGCTCGCGGCCGCGACGCCCACCGGGCAGGAGGCCCTCCGATGAGCGCCCGCGGCGCAGGACTGTCCCGCCACTGGCGCGCACGGGCCGACACGCGCCGCTGGCGGATGGACGGCAAGGTCGTCGTCGTCACCGGCGCCGGGTCCGGCATCGGACGCGAGCTGGCGCGCGAGGCCGCCCGACGCGGCGCGCGGCTCGCCCTGAGCGACATCGACCCGGACGGCCTGGCCCGCACCGTCGAGCTCGCGCGCGGCGACGGCGCCACAGAGGTGCACTCGCAGCGCCTCGACGTCACTGAACAGGCCATGGTCGCCGAGTACGCCGGAAAGGTCGCCGAGCACTACGGCGTGGTCCACCTGGTGATCAACAACGCCGGTATCGCGTTCACCGGCGCCGTCGAACGGTCCGCATACAAGGACATCGCGCGAGTCATGGACGTCGACTACTGGGGCGTCGTGCACGGCACCAAGGAGTTCCTCCCGCACCTCATCGCCTCCGGCGACGGCCACCTGGTCAACATCTCCAGCATCTTCGCGTTCCTGTCCGTGCCCACGCAGAACGCGTACAACGCGGCCAAGGCGGCGGTCCAGCAGTTCACCGAGTCGCTGCGGATGGAGATGCTCGCCGCCGGTCACCCGGTGGACGTCACCTGCGTCCACCCCGGCGGCATCAAGACCGCCGTCGCCCGCAGCGCCGGCGCGGCCGAGGGGCTCGACAGCGCCGACTTCGCCACCATCTTCGACACGAAGTTCGCCCGCACGGAGGCCTCGGCCGCCGCGCGCGTCATCCTCGACGGCGTCGAGCGGCGCCGGCCACGCGTGTTGGTCGGGGTGGACGCGCACGTGCTCGACGCGCTGGTGAGACTGTTCCCGGCCGGCTACCAGAAGGCGACGGTCGCGGCCTCGCGTCGGTTCGGGGTGGTCTGAGCCCGCGCCCGCTCGCGCGGCCCCGGCGTCCGCCGCGGCGTCCGCCGCGGCGGACGGTCAGGGGCGGAACGCGTCCGTGGCCTCGAGCAGGTGGTGGGTGGTGCCCGGTTCGGCCATCGCGTGCCCGGCGTCAGGCACGATGTGCAGCTCGGAACCCGGCCACGCCGCGTGCAGCTCCCACGCGTTGGCCACCGGGCACACCACGTCGTAGCGCCCGTGGACGATCACGCCGGGGAGGTGGGCGATACCGTCCATCCGGTCGAGGATCGCCCGACCCCGCAGGAACGCGTCGTTGACGAAGTAGTGGTTCTCGATGCGCGCGAACGCCAGCGCGAACCGGTCCGGATCCCCGTCCTTGCCGACAGTCCGGGGCAGCAGGGTCGACGTGGACGTCTCCCACGTCGTCCACGCCCGGGCGGCCTCCAGTTCGAGTCGCGGATCGCCGCAGTGCAGGAGACGGTGGTAGGCCGCGACGTGGTCGTAACCGGGCGCGTGGACGGCGTCTGCGCCGTCGGCGGCGACGAGTGGCGCGAGGTAGCCCTCCCACACGTCGGGGAACAGGTGCGCGGCACCGCCTCGGTAGAACCAGTCGATCTCGCTCGGGCGGCACAGGAAGATCCCGCGCAGCACCAGGCCGCGGACCCGGTCGGGGTGCTCCTGGGCGTACGCCAGCGCGAGCGTCGAGCCCCACGAGCCGCCGAACACCAGCCAGCGGTCGACGCCCAGCGCCTCCCGCAGCCGCTCGAGGTCGGTCACCAGGTGCCACGTCGTGTTGACGGACAGGTCCGCGCCGTCGGCCACGTGCGGCGTGCTTCGCCCGCACCCGCGCTGGTCCACCAGGATGATCCGGTAGACGGCCGGGTCGAACATGCGGCGGTGCGCCGGGTCGGTGCCCCCGCCCGGCCCGCCGTGGACGAAGAGCACGGGAGCGCCGTCCGGGTTGCCTGAGCATTCCCAGTACAGGCGCTCTCCGTCGCCCACGTCGAGCATGCCCGTCTCGTACGGGTCGATCTCCGGGTACGGGGCGCGGCGCGCGCCGCCCCGGTCGGTGCCGGTCGCGGGGGCTCCCACGGTCAGAAGGAGTGCTCGGCGCCGGGGAAGGCCCGCGAGCGGACCTCCGTGCCGTACTCGCGGGCGGCCTCCCGCAGCGTGTCGGCCAGTTCGGCGTAGCGCTTGACGAACTTGGCGGTCCGCCCGGTGCTGTGGCCGGCCATGTCCTGCCACACGAGGACCTGGGCGTCGCAGCCGTTGCCGGCGCCGATCCCCACGGTCGGGATCTCCAGCTCCGCGGTGACCTCGCGGGCCAGGTCGGCGGGCACCATCTCCATGACCACGGAGAACGCGCCGACCTCCTGGACCGCGCGGGCGTCGGCGCGCAGCTGCTCGGCGGCGTCCCCGCGGCCCTGGACGCGGAACCCGCCGAGCCCGTTGACGGACTGCGGGGTGAAGCCGACGTGGGCCATCACGGGGATGCCGGCGTCGACGATCGCCCGGATCTGTGGCGCCATCCGTACGCCGCCCTCGAGCTTGACCGCCTGGGCCCCGCCCTCCTTGAGCATGCGGGTCGCCGCGGCCACGGCCTGGGTGGGCGAGGACTCGTAACTGCCGAACACCAGGTCCGCCACGACCAGCGCCTTGGGCGCGCCCCGGGTGACGGCACGGACGAGCGGGATCATCTCGTCCTCCGTCACCGGGACGGTCGTGTCGTAGCCGTAGACCACGTTGGCCGCGGAGTCGCCCACCAGCAGGACGGGGATCCCGGCCTCCTGGAACAGGCGCGCGGAGACGAAGTCGTAGGCGGTGAGCATCGGCCACGGCTCGCCGGCGGCCTTGAGCTCGGCGAGGTGGTGCAGGCGCGTGACCCGCGTCAGGCCCTCCTGTCCGCCGGTGCCGGGCGGCGTCTGCTGCGGGGCGCCGCCGGAGCCGTAGACCGGGGTGTCGGGGGTGTCGCTCATGAGGTGTGTGGCCTTCCTTCGGTGCCTCGAGGCCGGCCGGGGGCCGGTCCCCGGGTGGGACAGGGGGCGGTGACGCCTCGCGCGGCGGCCGCCGCGCGGTGTCGCGGTCGAGTCTGCCACGAGCCCTCACCGGGGGTCGGCCCGCGTCGGACCGAGGGGATGACTCACGCTCGTCCCACGGCAGGCACTAGGTTGGAGGCATGAACCGCCAGCAGGAGTACGTTCTCAGGACCCTCGAGGAACGCGACATCCGGTTCGTCCGGCTCTGGTTCACGGACGTGCTCGGCACCTTGAAATCCGTGGCAGTGGCGCCGGCCGAGCTCGAGGGGGCCTTCGGCGAGGGCATCGGCTTCGACGGCTCCGCGATCGAGGGGTTCTCCCGCGTGTCCGAGGCGGACACCGTCGCAAAGCCCGACCCGTCGACCTTTCAGGTCCTGCCGTGGGCGCACGCCGACGGCGGCCAGCACTCGGCACGCATCTTCTGCGACATCTACAACCCGGACGGCGGCCCGAGCTGGGCCGATCCGCGCCACGTGCTGCGGCGCCAGCTCAACAAGGCCGCCGACCTCGGCTTCTCCTGCTACGTGCACCCGGAGATCGAGTTCTTCCTGTTCAAGGACCTCGACACCAACGGCGCCGAGCCGGTGCCCACGGACAACGGCGGCTACTTCGACCAGGCCGTACACGACACCGCCCCGCACTTCCGGCGGCACGCGATCGAGGCGCTCGAGGCCATGGGCATCTCGGTGGAGTTCTCCCACCACGAGGGTGCGCCGGGGCAGCAGGAGATCGACCTGCGCTATGCCGACGCCCTGAGCATGGCGGACAACATCATGACGTTCCGCTACATCGTCAAGGAGGTGGCCATGAACAACGGGGTGTGGGCGTCGTTCATGCCCAAGCCCCTGCGCGACCACCCCGGTTCGGCCATGCACACCCACATGAGCCTGTTCGAGGGCGACTCCAACGCGTTCCACGACCCGGACGACGAGTACCAGCTGTCGGGTACCGCGAAGTCGTTCGTCGCGGGCATCCTCACGCACGCGCCCGAGTTCTCGGCCGTGACCAACCAGTGGGTCAACTCCTACAAGCGACTCATCGGTGGTGGCGAGGCCCCCACGGCGGCCACGTGGGGCCGCGCCAACCGCTCGGCGCTGGTGCGGGTGCCCATGTACACGCCCAACAAGGCGTCCTCCCGCCGCATCGAGGTCCGCAGCCCGGACTCGGCGTGCAACCCGTACCTGGCGTTCGCGGTGATGTTCGCCGCCGGCATCAAGGGCGTCCAGGAGGGCTACGAACTGCCGCCGGAGTCCGAGGACGACGTGTGGACCATGAGCCGCCGCGAGCGCCGCGCGATGGGCTACACCGACCTGCCGGGCAGCCTCGAGCAGGCGCTGGACGCGATGGAGGAATCGGAGCTGGTCGCCGAGGCGCTCGGCGAGCACGTCTTCGAGTTCTTCCTGCGGAACAAGCGCCGTGAGTGGCGCGAGTACCGGACCGACGTGACCCCGTACGAGCTGCGCAACTACCTCAACCTGTGACCGGCGGCGGCATCGTGAGCAGGGACTCGTCCCGCCCGAGGCTGCCGAGCCCCGGGCGGCTCGGTCTGCTCGACGACCGTGCCGCCGACTGGCTCGACTACCTGGGGTGGAACGACGACGACGCCGTGCCGGTGCTGTGGGCGCTGTCCCGGGCGCCGGACCCCGACCTTGCGCTGGGCGCGCTCGTGCGGCTGCGCGAGTCGCTCGTCGCCGCGGGCGACGGTGCCGGGACCGCCGGCGACGGGACCGCCGGCGACGGGTCGGGCGTCGCCGCGCTGGACTCCGCCCTGCTCTCGGACGCCCGCCTGCGCGCGCGGTTGTTCGGCCTGTTGGGCTCGTCGAGCGCGCTGGGAGACCACCTCGTCGCCGAGCCGACCCGCTGGCCCCTCCTGCGCGCGGAGCTGCCGTCGCCCAGGGAGGTCGCGGCCGCGATGCTCGGCGCGGTCGAGGCCGTGCCCGAGGAACCGGTGGAGGGCGCGCCCGAGCCGACCCAGCGCGACGACCTGTGCGCGGTGGGTACCTACCGCGCCGGGATCACCGGCGGCGCGGCCGTGAAGGTGCTGCGCTCGACCTACCGTGACCAGGTGGCGCTGCTGGCCGCCCACGACGTGGCGGCGGCGGTGGAGGACGAGGAACCGCGGCTGCCGTTCGCCGACGTGGGACGACGACTGTCCGACCTCGCCGACGCGGCCCTGACCGCGGCACTCGCTGTGGCCGTGGCCACCGTCTACCCGGACGGGCCGATGCCGTCGCGGCTGGGCGTGGTGGCGATGGGCAAGGGCGGCGCGCGCGAGCTCAACTACATCTCCGACGTCGACGTGATCTTCGTGGCCGAGCCGGCCGACGCGAAGACGGGCCGCGTGGCGGGGGAGATGATGCGCATCGGGTCGATGGCCTTTTTCGAGGTCGACGCCGCCCTGCGTCCCGAGGGCAAGTCCGGCGAGCTGGTGCGCACGGTCGACTCGCACGCGGCCTACTACAGGCGTTGGGCCAAGACGTGGGAGTTCCAGGCGCTCCTCAAGGCCCGCCCCATGACGGGTGACATGGCCCTGGCCACCGAGTACCACGACATCGTCCACCCCATGGTGTGGACCGCCGCCGAGCGCGACGACTTCGTCCACGACGTCCAGGCGATGCGCCGGAGGGTCGAGGAGAACGTGCCCGAGGCGCTGCGGGAGCGCGAGCTCAAGCTCGGCCGCGGGGGGCTGCGCGACGTGGAGTTCGCGGTCCAGTTGCTGCAGATGGTGCACGGCCGCACGGACGAGGACCTGCGCGTGACCAGCACGGTCGACGCGCTGGCCGCGCTGCGGGACGGTGGCTACATCGCGCGCGAGGACGGCGCCGAGCTGGTCGCCGCGTACGAGTTCCTGCGTCTGCTCGAGCACCGCCTGCAGCTCCAGAGGTACAAGCGCACTCACCTGTTCCCGGAGGACGACGACGAAGAGGCCTACCGCTGGCTGGCCCGCGCGGCGC
Source organism: Dietzia lutea (assembly GCF_003096075.1). Classification (NCBI taxonomy): domain Bacteria; kingdom Bacillati; phylum Actinomycetota; class Actinomycetes; order Mycobacteriales; family Dietziaceae; genus Dietzia; species Dietzia lutea. The sequence goes on from NZ_CP015449.1 coordinate 1,385,587, forward strand.
ACATCCGGCCGAACGGTCCCAACGACGCCGCCCAGGTGTTGCGGCAGAGTCTGCGTCAGCTGCGCCGCCGGGTGCGCCGCCTGCACTCGAAGCTGTTCTACCGTCCGCTGCTCGACTCGATCGCGTCCTACGACGCCGAGGCGCTCTCGCTCAGCCCGCAGGCGATGGAGCGGCAGCTGGCCGCGCTCGGGTTCGGCGCCCCGCGCAACGCGCTCGGGCACCTGCGGGCGCTGGCGGGGCAGAGCAGCCGCCGGGGCCGGATCCAGGCGCTGCTGCTGCCGACCTTCATGGAGTGGCTGGCCGACACCCCGGACCCGGACGCGGGACTGCTGGCCTACCGCCGGCTGTGCGAGGAGAACGAGGAGGTCACCTGGTTCCTGCGCACGCTGCGGGACGACAGCATCGTGGCCCGCCGCCTGGTCCGGGTGCTGGGCACGTCGGCGTTCGTCGCGGGGTTGCTCATGCGGAACCCGGAGGTGATCCCCGACCTCACCGACGGCGCGGAGGGGCCCGTGCTGGTCGCGTCCAAGGTCTCGGACATCGCCTCGGCGCTCACGGCGTCCGCGGCCCGGCACCCGACGCCGGAGCGGGTCATCGCCGCCGCCCGGTCGCTGCGGCGCGCGGAGCTCGCGCGGATCGGTGCCGCCGACGTGCTGGGCATGATCTCCGTGCCGGACGTCGGCAGGCGGCTGACGGCCGTGTGGCGTGCGGTGCTCGAGGCGTCACTCGCCGCCGTGGTGCGCGACATGATGCCCGCCGACGGCCGCGCGCCGGCCCGGATCGCCTACATCGGCATGGGCAGGCTCGGCGGGGACGAGTTGTCCTACGGCTCGGACGCGGACGTGATGATCGTGTGCGAGCCCACCGACGGCACGGGCGAGGACGAGGCGGTCCGGTGGGCCACGCAGGTGGCCGAGCGGGTGGGCAGGCTGCTGTCCTCGCCGTCGTCGGACCCCCCGCTCGACCTGGACGCCGACCTGCGCCCCGAGGGGCGCAACGGTCCCCTCGTCCGGACCCTGGCCTCCTACCGCGCCTACTACTCGACCTGGGCCGACACCTGGGAACTGCAGGCGCTGCTGCGGGCGTCGTTCGCCGCGGGCGACCGCGACCTCGGCCTGGACTTCCTCCACATGATCGACGTCTTCCGCTACCCCGAGGACGGGGTGCCGCCGAAGGTCGTCCAGGAGATCCGCCGGATGAAGGCCCGGATCGACTCCGAACGGCTGCCGCGGGGTGCGGACCCCGCCACGCACACCAAGCTCGGACGCGGTGGCCTGGCGGACGTCGAGTGGTGCGCGCAGCTGCTCACCATGCAGCACGCCGCGCGGGTGCCGGGCCTGCACACCACGTCCACCCTGGAGGCGCTCGACGCGGCCGCGTCGGCCGAACTGGTCTCGGAGGGCGAGCGCGACGCGCTGGTGCAGTCGTGGCTCATGGCCGGCCACGCCCGCAACGCGCTGGTCCTCGCGCGCGGCAAGGCGGTCGACCAGCTGCCGGGCCAGGGCAAGATCCTCGCGGCGGTGGCGATGATCTGCACGGGCCGGGCCGACGGCGCGGAGTTCCTCAACGAGTACCTGCGCGTGACCCGGCACGGCCGCCGCGCGGTCGACCGCGTGTTCTGGGGCGAGGACTGACGCCACCGGCGTCCGGGCGGGGGTCCGGGCGCGGGTCGGGGTGCGGGTCGGGGTGCGGATGGGGGTCGTCCCCGATGTGCCCGGGGCCCGCGCGCCGATAACCTGGGCGCATGCCTGTGACCATGAACCTCACCCTCACCCTCGACGGCGTGACGTACGGGGAGCTGTACGAGTTCGTCGACGCCGTGCGCGCGGCCGGCGTCCCGGCCGACGAGCGGGTCCGCTGCATCGGCTCCGACGACAAGGGCGACCGCTTCGAGGTTGAGCTCGGCCCGGATCGTCGCCGTCCCGGCGCGGCCCGCGCGGCCTCCGGCGCCCTGGTGGGGCAGCCGGTGGAGCCGTCCTCCGCGTCGCCGTCCTCGCCGACCGTCGCGTCGGTGGCCGAGACGGTGCGCTCGATGGTGCGCAACGGTGACGACCTCGACCGGGTCATCTCCGCGCTGGGAGACCTGCGCAAGTTCCTGCGTTGAGCGGTCGTCGCCCGGTCGCCCGGGCCGTCGCGGTGCTCTCCGCGCTCGTCGCGGCGGCCGGGGTGGCGTTGCACCACTCCCGCGCCGAGGTGGCGGTGGTCCCTGTCCTGGCGTCCTTCGCCGTGGCGTTCTGGGCGTTCTCCCTGGTCGCGCTCCTCGCCGCGGTGCGGGCCCGGTCGGTACTGCTCGGCATCGTGGCCGTCGCGCTGGTCGGCGTGGGCGTGGTCCAGTACGCGCCGCTGGTGGGACCGGCACCTGAGGTCGACGACGACGAGGGCGTCGGAGTGCGGGTGATGGTGCAGAACCTCGAGTACGGCCGGGCCGCCCCGCACGACGTGGTGCGGGCGGTACGCACCGGCGGGGTGGATCTGCTCCTGACGGTGGAGACCACCCCGGAGTCGGCGGACGCGCTGCGCACCGCCGGACTCGCGGGCCTGCTCCCGCACGAGGCCTCCGCCACCGCGCCCACGACCCAGGGGGTGGCCGTGTGGTCGCGGTTCCCGCTCTCGGCGCCGGAGCGGGTGCCGGGCTTCAGCCTGGGGCTGGTTCGCACGGAGATGGCCGGGCCCGGCGGTCCGGTGACGGTGGTGGCCGCGCACCCGGTGGCCCCCGTCTTCGACGCCGCCCTGGCGGTGGAGGAGGCCGACCGCCTGCGGTGGTACCTGGGCAGCCTGCCGGGCCCGGCCCCGGTGATCGTGGGCGGGGACTTCAACGCCACCTGGGACCACGTGCGGTTCCGTGACCTCCGCGGCCTCGGGTACACCGACTCGGTCTCCGGCGGCCGTGACGGGTGGGTGCCGACCTGGCCGGCGGGCCGGCGGTTCCCGCCGCTCATCGGGATCGACCACGTGCTGGCGCGGGGCGCGGTCGCGGTGGGGGAGACCGACACCGTCGAGGTGAACAGGACCGACCATCTGGGCGTCCTCGCGACGGTGCGTCTGCCCGCTCCGCGGGGAGGGTGACCTACCATGCGCACCATGAGTACACGTTCGCGCGCGACCGGAGTCGTCGTCGCCACCGGCGCGGTGCTGGCGGCCGTCCTCGCGGGGTGCGGCGGGGCGACCGTGGAGGGGGAGGCCCCGGAGGTGTCGTCGGAGCCCACCACGTCGGCGCCGGCGACCCCGTTCGCCGAGGAACTGCCGGAGAAGCCGACCGAGCCCATACCGCCGCCCCCGCCGCAGTCGCCGGAGCCCGAGCCGATGCCCGGTGAGCCGGAACCGCTGCCCCTGCCCTCGGAGGCCGCACCCGACCCGGGGGCGGACCCGTCCGCCGAGTCGGCCCCGCCGGCCCAGCCCGCTCCGGGCGCGGGCGACTTCGCGGCGCTGCTCGAGCGTCGCGGGGTGACACTGCCCGCGGGCTTGGACCCGGTCGCCACGGCCACGGAGGCGTGCGGCCGCTTCGACGGCGGTCAGCAGATGGACGAGGTGTCCGGCTGGCTCGGCGACCACGCCCGGCTCGACCCGGACGGACAGGGGTTCTTCCTCGGCGCCGCTGTGGGAACGTACTGCCCGCAGAACTTCCCCAAGCTGGGCTGACGCGCACCGCTCACATGCGGGCGAACCGCGCCCGCGCGATCGAGTAGACGCCGAACAGGGCGATGCCCGCGCCGGTGAGGACGAGCAGCACCTGTCCGAAGGGCTGCTCACCGACCGTGCGCAGCGCGGCGTCCAGCCCGCCGGCCTTCTCGGGGTCCGCGGTGACGACGGCGGTGATCACCAGCCCACCGAGGATCGCCAGCGCCACGCCCTTGGCGACGTACCCGACGCGCCCCGCGATGACGACCGCCCGACCGACCTCACCGCGGCCGGTGCGCTCGAGGTCCTCGACGAACTTCGCGGTCGCGCCCTTGTAGACGTGGTGGGCGCCCACCCCGAGCAGGACGAGCCCCACGACCACCAGCACGACCTTCCCGGCGCCCGAGCCCAGCAGGCCGGCCGTGGCGCCGGACGCGGTCTCCGAGTCCGACCCGCCACCGCCGGACGCGAACCGCGCGGTGGTCAGCCCCAGGGCCACGTAGACGGCGGCCTTCGCCCCGGCCCTGAGCCGGTCGGAGGCATCCTCGGGCCCCAGCAGGACCTCGATGACCTGCCACAGGCCCAGCGCGAGGAACGCGGCAGCACCGGCCCACAGCATCACCTGCCCGCCGGGCGCGGCGGCGATCTGTGCGAGCGCCCCTGAGTTGGAGGCCTCGCCGCCTCCGGAGCCCAGCGCGATCCGCACGGCGATCCAGCCGATGAGCAGGTGGACGACGCCGTTCATGACGAATCCCGCGCGGGCCAGCCACTCCAGCGCCGGGTGGTCGACGGCGGACCCGACGGCGCCGGACGCGGACCGCGCGGTGCCGGTGGCGGAACGGGAACGCAGCGGAGATCTCATGGGTGAACTCTCCCACGCCGGCGGGCTCTCCCCATCTTCCGGTCCGCGGTCACCACTCGATCTCGCCGAGGACCTCGTTGCGGCGCCGCAGTTCGGCCAGGCGCAACTCGGTCGCGCGGTGCTCCTCCATGCGCCGGCGCGCCTGCTCGGCCAGGGCGTCCGCCTCGACCTCGGCGAGCAGCAACTGGAGGCGGTCTTTCTGCTCCCGCAGGGTCTCCACGGACGTGTCCATGGCGATGAGCCTGCGGGAGCCTGCCGTGGCGTGGAGGAAGGGGTTGCGTTCGAGGATGAGGCGGGCCTCCTCGGGGTCCAGCACCCGCGAGAGCTTGAGCAGGACCGGGTAGCCCTGCCCTTCGCGGTCGGCCTCGGGGTCGTGTTCGGGGTCCAGGGCGGCGGCGACCACCTTGAGCGGCCTGGCCCGCGGGGAGGCGCTGCGGAAGTCGAAAGCGTCCGTGTCCATGGTGATCCCGGCTCCTTCCCGGCCCACCGCCCGGTGGTGCTCCGGGCGACCAGTGCTACCTGGCACAACCGTAAACGCCCCGGCCGTGGGGCCGGGGCGTTTCGGGGTTCCCGGGGCTACGGACTCCGGACCATGCAGGGCGGGCGATCAGATCGCCGCGCGCTCAGCAGTCGTAGTAGAGCTCGAACTCGTGCGGGTGCGGCCGCAGGTTGACCGGGGCGATCTCCTTCTCCCGCTTGTACGAGATCCAGTTCTCGATGAGGTCCTCGGTGAACACGCCACCCTCGGTGAGGTACTCGTGATCCTGCTCGAGTCGGTCGATCACCGCGGGGAGGGAGGTGGGCGCCTGCGGGATGTCCGCGGCCTCCTCCGGCGGCAGCTCGTAGAGATCCTTGTCGACCGGCGCCATCGGCTCGATCTTGTTCTTCACGCCGTCCAGGCCGGCCATCATCATCGCGGCGAACGCGAAGTACGGGTTGCCCGAGGAGTCGGGGCAACGGAACTCGATGCGCTTGGCCTTGGGGTTGTTGCCCGTGATCGGAATGCGCACACAGGCCGAGCGGTTTCGCTGCGAGTACACGAGGTTGATCGGCGCCTCGTAGCCGGGCACCAGCCGGTGGTACGAGTTGATCGTCGGGTTGGTGAACGCCAGCAGCGACGGCGCGTGGTGCAGGATGCCGCCGATGTAGTAGCGGGCGATGTCCGACAGCCCGGCGTAGCCCGACTCGTCGTGGAACAGCGGCTGGCCGTCCTTCCACAGCGACTGGTGGGCGTGCATGCCCGAGCCGTTGTCGCCGAAGAGGGGCTTGGGCATGAAGGTGGCGGACTTGCCGTTCTTCCACGCGGTGTTCTTGACGATGTACTTGAAGAGCTGGACGTCGTCCGCGGCGTGCAGCAGGGTGTTGAACTTGTAGTTGATCTCCTGCTGGGCGCCCGCGACCTCGTGGTGGAAGCGCTCGAGCTCGAAGCCGGCGTTCGTGAGGTTGGTGGACATCTCGTCTCGCAGGTCCACGAAGTGGTCGTACGGGGCGACGGGGAAGTACCCGCCCTTCTCGCGGACCTTGTAGCCGAGGTTGGGCGAGCCGTCAGCCTCCTGGCCGATGCCGGTGTTCCAGTTGCCCGCGCTCGAGTCGACCTCGTAGAAGCCGTGGTTGGTCCCGGAGCCGTAGCGGACCGAGTCGAAGACGAAGAACTCGGCCTCGGCGCCGAAGAAGCAGGTGTCGGCGATACCGGTGGAGACCAGGTACTCCTCGGCCTTGCGGGCGACGTTGCGCGGGTCGCGGCTGTAGGCCTCACGGGTGAACGGGTCGTGGACGAAGCAGCTGACGTTGAGCGTCTTGGCCCGGCGGAACGGGTCCAGGCGGGCGGTGGCGACGTCCGGCAGGAGCATCATGTCCGACTCGTGGATCGACTGGAAACCCCGGATGGAGGAGCCGTCGAACGCCAGGCCGTCCTCGAACATATCCTCGTCGAACGCCGCTGCGGCGATCGTGAAGTGCTGTTCGTTGCCCGGCAGGTCGGTGAACCGGATGTCGACGTACTCGACGCCCTCGTCCTTGATGAACTTGATGACCTCGTCCGGAGTGGAGAATGCCACGATTCGCTCCTCGTCTCTTCAAGTGCGACGGGCGACCGGTGTCCCCCGTCGTGCGGTGACCTCACGATATGGGCGAGGTGTTGCCCGGTCGTCAAGCGAATGTTTCGCCGGTGTTACGCGAGACGACCGGGGGCGTCCTTCCCAATGTGCGTAAGCCTAGTCGCGTGGGGCTGGGGTCGCCGACATGGGGAACGGCAGGTCGCCGGGCTACCCTGGCTTCATGCGTGATGTAGCGGGATCGTGGCTGTCCGGACCCACGTCCGGCAGCGGGCCGGAGCAGAAGTTCAAGGGCGAGAACCTCGGCCTGCCGGAGTCCGGCCCCGGCTCGATGGCCCCGCTCGGCGTCCGCTTCGGAGCGCTGGTCGTCGACTGGCTCCTGGCCTATGGACTGGTCGCCGCGGTCGTGTCGGTGGGTGGGCCCGGCGCACTGGGCGGGAACTCGTTCGCGGCGGTGTCCAGCTGGGCGGTGCCGTTGATGTGGGGGGTGATCGGCGTGGTCTGCGTGTGGCTGTTCGCGCAGACCCCCGGTCAGGCGGTGCTCGGGATCGGTACCGCCCGGGTGGACGCTGAGGAACGCGTCGGCTTCCTGCGCTCGCTGGTGCGGGTGGTGTTCATCTTCTTCCTGCTGCCCCCGCTGATCCAGGACGAGGACGGCCGCGGCATGCACGACCGCGCCACCGGCACGGCGCTCATCCGCTCCCGCTGATCCGCTCCGGCTGATCCGCTTCCGCTGATCCACCCTCGCCGAGGCGGCGCCGACTGAGCCCGGTCAGCCCCGGCGGCGGGCGCTGCGCTGGATGTTGCGGACCTTCGCGCCCTGGGGGACCGGGCCCTTGGGCATCTGGTTCTGCACACTGGTCTTGGTGCTCAGGGCCCGGAGGCGGGTGTCCAGGGCGTCGACCTTGGCGCGGCTGATGTTCATCGGGTAGCGGGTGAGGCGCCGGTTGAGCTTGCGCAGCGGCACCTGCTCCGGGGTGGCGTCGGCGTCGTCGCCCACGATCAGCTCGTAGATCGGGGTGTCGCCCACGACGCGGGTCACCTTCTTCTTCTCCTGGGTCATGAGCGGCTTGAGCCGGTGCGGCTGGCCCTCGCCCACGAGTACGATTCCGCAGCGGCCGACCACGCGGTGGACGGCGTCGAAGCTGGTGGTGGCGGCGACGGCCTGGTTGACCCGCCACCCCGACCGGAGCTGGTCCAGCGCCCACGCGGCAGCCCCCGGCTGACCCTCGGCCTTGCCGTACACGGTGTTCTGCACGCGCCGCGAGAACACGACCATCGCGAGCATGAGGCCCACGAGCACGCCGAGCGGCAGCATCCACCACTCGCCACCCCACAGTGTGCCGAGGAGGAAGAAGACCACGGCCGAGAGGACGACCGCACCGATCATCAGTGGCCACAGGAGCTTGTCCTGCTTGGACTGGATCTTCAGCGCCTGCCACATCTGGCCGCGCTGCTCCTTGCCCGCCGCGCGCCGTGCGGCCCGGGCCGCCTTCTTGTCCGCCTTGCTGACCTCGCTCTTCGCCATACCCCTCAGGATACGTGGCGTAGGCCGCGGTCAGAGAACCGCGCCGCCCTCGCCCCGAGGGGGACGGGGCGAGGGCGGCGGGAGGAGCGTGGCGTGTGCGGCGCCGGGGTCAGGCGCGGGCGGTCTCGCGGGCCAGCACGCTCGAGGCCTCCTGGGACGCCGAGCCCTCCGAGGTGAGCTGCCGCAGGTGCTCGGGCACCGCCTGACCGCGGTGCTCGAGCGCCTGGACGTACAGGCGACCGGCGCGGTAGGACGAGCGGACGAGCGGTCCGGCCATGACGCCGGCGAAGCCGATCTCGCGCGCCTGATCGGACAGCTCCACGAACTCCTCGGGCTTGACCCACCGGTCGATCGGGTGGTGCCGCGGGGTGGGGCGCAGGTACTGCGTGATGGTGAGGATGTCGCACCCGGCGGAGTGGAGGTCCCGCATCGCGTCGACGATCTCCTCGGTTGTCTCGCCCATCCCCAGTATGAGGTTGGACTTGGTGACCAGACCGAAGTCGCGAGCGGCGCGGATCACGTCGAGGGAGCGCTCGAACCGGAACGCGGGCCGGATCCGCTTGAAGATCCGCGGCACCGTCTCGAGATTGTGCGCCAGCACCTCGGGACGCGACTCGAACACCTCGGCCAACTGGTCGGGGTTGCCGTTGAAGTCGGGGATCAGGTTCTCTACCCCTGTATTGGGGTTGAGCTCGTGGATCTTGCGGACCGTCTCCGCGTAGAGCCAGGCGCCCCCGTCGTCGAGGTCGTCACGCGCGACACCCGTGATGGTCGAGTAGCGCAGGCCCATCTCGCGGACCGACTCGGCGACGCGCCGGGGCTCGTCGCGGTCGAGCGCGGAGGGCTTGCCGGTGTCGATCTGGCAGAAGTCGCAGCGACGGGTGCACTGCTCACCGCCGATGAGGAACGTGGCCTCGCGGTCCTCCCAACACTCGTAGATGTTGGGACAACCGGCCTCCTCGCACACCGTGTGCAGACCGCCACCTCGCACCAGGCCCTTGAGTTCCTTGTACTCGGGGCCCATCGTGGCACGGGTACGGATCCACGACGGCTTACGTTCGATGGGGGTCTCGGCGTTACGGGCCTCGATGCGCAGAAGCTTGCGGCCCTCGGGAGTCACAGTCACGTCATCAAGCCTACGCGTGGTTCACGACACGGGCAGTCGGCCGTCGAGCGCCTCCACCAAGTCGGAGGTGACCTGATCGAGAACGTCGGACACGGTGACGGTGCGGGCGAGTTCGGCGGTGAGCGAGGTGACCCCGGCGTCGACGATCCCGCACGGCACGATCCGGGAGAACGCGGTCAGGTCGCAGTCGCAGTTGAGGGAGAACCCGTGCATCGTCACCCCGCGTTGGACCCGGATGCCGATCGCGGCGATCTTGCGCTCGGGCCGCCCGTCCGAGGCCGCGCACCAGACGCCGGAGCGGCCGTCGACGCGACCGGCCTCCACTCCGAGCCGGGCGCAGGTGGTGATGAGGGCCTGCTCGACGCGGCGCACGTACTCGACCACGTCGATCGGATCGGTCAGCGCGATGATCGGGTACCCGACGAGCTGGCCGGGGCCGTGCCAGGTGATGCGTCCGCCGCGGTCCACGTCGACGACCGGGGTGCCGTCGACCGGCCGGTCGGCCGGTTCCGTCCGCTTGCCGGCGGTGTAGGTGGCGGGGTGCTCGAGGAGCAGTACGGTGTCGCCGCGTCGCCCGTCGGCGCGCTCCTCGGCCAGGGTGCGCTGGAGGTCCCAGGTGGGGGAGTACTCGACGGTGCCGAGCCGCCGGATCTCCGGGGCGGCCGGGTCGCGGCGCAGGGACTGACCGGTGTGAGACATGACACCAGGGTAGGCCGCGCGGGCGCGCGCGGACCGGGAGGGTGGTGCGACGACGACGGGCGCCCTCCCCGGAAGGGGGACGCCCGTCGCGTGGTCGGCGGAACCGGCGGTGGGACTACAGCCCGAGGTCGCCCTCGAACTCGGCCTTCTCCAGGCGGTCCTTGACCGTGGTGAGGAAGCGGCCGGCGTCGGCACCGTCGATGAGGCGGTGGTCGTACGTCATCGGCATGAAGCCCATGGACCGGATGGCGATCGACTCGCCGTCGGTGTCCGCGTCCACCACGGGACGGCGCACGATCGCGCCGGTGCCCAGCATCGCCGCCTGCGGCGGGACGAGGATCGGGGTGTCGAACAGGGCCCCCTCGCTGCCGATGTTGGTGATGGTGAAGGTGCCACCCTGCAGGTCGTCCGGGGTGAGCTTGGACGCCCGGGCCCGCTCGGCGATGTCGATGATCGCCTTGGCCAGCCCCGGGATGTCCAGGTCCTGCGCGTTGTGGATGACCGGCGAGAGCAGACCCGCCTCGGTGTCCACGGCGATGCCGAGGTTCACCGAACCGTGGTAGGTGATCTCGTTGGTGCTCTCGTCGTAGGACGCGTTGACGTTCGGGTGCGAGACCAGGGCCTCGACGACCGCCTTGGCGTAGAACGGCAGGTAGGTGAGCTTGACGCCGTGCTTGTCGGCGAACTGCTCCTTGACCTTCGATCGCAGCTGGGCCACACGGGTCATGTCGACCTCGAAGACCTGCGTGAGCTGGGCCGAGGCCTGCAGCGACTCGCGGGTCTTCTGCGCCGTGATCTTGCGGATCCGGTTGGCCTTCTTGGTGGTGCCGCGCAGCTCGGCGAGCTCGGGCCGCACGCCGGCCGTCGACGGGCCGCCGGCGGGTGCCTTCTTCTCGGCGGGGGCCTCGGAACCGGAGTCGGTCCCCGCGCCCTCGGCCGCCGCGAGGACGTCCTGCTTGCGGATCCGGCCACCGATGCCGGTGCCCTTGACCGAGTCCAGGTCCACGCCGTGCTCCTGCGCGAGCTTGCGCACGAGCGGGGTGACGTACGGCGAGCTGCCGGCCTTGGCGGCCGCGGCGGGCTCGGCCCGCGGCGGGACCGCGTCGGCCGACCCGTCCGAGGAGGACTTCTTCGGCGCCGACTTCCCGGACTTCTCCGCGGAGGTGTCCTCGGACTTCTGCTCGGCCTTCTTCTCCGCCTTGGCCGCGGCCTCGGTCTCCTGGGAGGGGGTGTCCTCCGGGACCTCGTCCTCGCCCGAGGCGTCGACGTCCTCGTCCTTGGCGTCGGTCGCGTTCTGCTCCTCGGCCGACTGGTCGTCGTCGGCGTCGTCGTCCGCGTCGCCCGAGTCGTCGGATGAGCCGGAGCCGTCGCCGATGACGGCGAGGGTGGCGCCGACCTCGACGGTCTCGTCCTCCTCGGCGACGATCTTCTGCAGGGTGCCGGCGACGGGCGAGGGGATCTCGGTGTCGACCTTGTCGGTGGAGACCTCGAGCAGGGGCTCGTCGACCTCGACGGTGTCGCCGACGGACTTGAGCCAGCGGGTGATGGTGCCCTCGGTGACGGACTCGCCGAGCTCGGGCATGACCACGTCGGTGCCCTTGCCGCCGCCGGAGCCGCCGGAGGACTTCTTGGGAGCGGGCTCCTCGGCGGGCTCGTCGGCCTCGTCCGCGGAGTCGGACGCGTCGTCCGAGCCCTGGTCGTCCGAGGCGGGAGCGTCAGCCGCGTCGTCGGAGTCGTCCGCTTCATCGGCGTCGTCGCCCGAGTCGTCGGTGTCGTCGGATGAGCCGGAGCCGTCGCCGATGACGGCGAGGGTGGCGCCGACCTCGACGGTCTCGTCCTCCTCGGCGACGATCTTCTGCAGGGTGCCGGCGACGGGCGAGGGGATCTCGGTGTCGACCTTGTCGGTGGAGACCTCGAGCAGGGGCTCGTCGACCTCGACGGTGTCGCCGACGGACTTGAGCCAGCGGGTGATGGTGCCCTCGGTGACGGACTCGCCGAGCTCGGGCATGACCACGTCGGTGCCCTTGCCGCCGCCGGAGCCGCCGGAGGACTTCTCGGGAGCGGGCTCCTCGGCGGGCTCGTCGGCCTCGTCCGCGGAGTCGTCGGCCTGCTCGACCTGATCAGCGTCCGCGGCGTCGTCTGCATCGTCGTCGTCGGCGGAGTCGTCGGTGTCATCGGACCCGCCGGAGCCGTCGTCGATGACCGCCAGCTCGCCGCCGATCTCGACGGTCTCGTCCTCCTCGGCGACGATCTTCTGCAGGGTGCCCGCAGCGGGGGAGGGGATCTCGGTGTCGACCTTGTCGGTGGAGACCTCGAGCAATGGCTCGTCGACCTCGACCGTGTCCCCCTCCTTCTTGAGCCAGCGGGTGACGGTCCCTTCGCTGACGGATTCACCGAGAGCCGGCATCTGTACGGAGAAGGCCATGGTGTCGTGACTCCTCGAGAGGTCTAGAGGCGCTGCTCCCCGGCGCGGTCAGCGCCCGCTGTGAGCGGCGTCGTGGGTGGGTCTACTGTCTGTTCGTCGATAGCGCCTCGGACGGACCCGCTGAGGCGACCCGACCGGACGATCGCCGTCCATTGTGCCCTCTGCCACTGGACGGTGTCGTCGGACGCCCCGATCCGACCCGAGCGGGGCGACGAATCCCCCGGTGGGCGACGCGATACGCACTGCTCGTGATGGGTACGATCGAACCGGCGTGACCGGCCCCACCCCGGACGGGGGGCCGATGGGAGGAGGCCGACCGTGGGGATCCGCGACCTGTTCGGACGTCGTCGGCGAGGGATCGCCGCCGACCCGGCCGACCTCGACCACCTGCGCCGGTGGTGTCGCACGCGGGTGGGGGTCGAGGCCTACCTCGAGCCGGAGACCCTCGTCTCCGTGCCGGGCCTGTGCCTGGTGGCCTTCGACGGCGAGTGGACCCGCCGCCCGGTCGGCGACGTCGCCACCGCCCGCAGACTCGCCGCACGATTGAAGCTGCCGCTCTTCGACGCCTCGATCCAGGGCTACCCGCAACGCATGCGCGACTACGAGCAGGTCCGCATCACCCGCGAGAAGCGCGAGCGCGCCCGCCGGCTCCGCGACCAGATGCGCGAAGCCGACGGGCGCTAGCCACGAGCCGAGGCGGCGGGGTGGTCAGCCCGCCGCGGCGATGTCCTCGAGCGCGGCGAGCATCGTGCGGACCGGCACGCCGGTACCGCCCTTGGGCAGGTAGCCCTCCGGGCCGCCGTCGTTGTAGGCGGGGCCGGCGACGTCGATGTGCGCCCACTCCACGCCCTCGCCGACGAACTCGCGCAGGAACAGCCCGGCCGACAGCATGCCGCCCCACCGGTTCGGGGTGACGTTGGTCAGGTCCGCCACCTCGGAGTCGAGTCCGTCGCGCAGCTCCTCGGGCAGCGGCATCGGCCACCCGCCCTCACCGACCGACCGGCTCAGCTCGGCGACCCGGTCACGGAACTCGTCGGTGCCCATGACACCCGGGGTCTTCTTGCCCAGCGCCACCATCTGCGCACCGGTCAGCGTGGCGGTGTCGATGAGGTGCGAGGGCGAGTCCTCGCAGGCGCGGACGATCGCATCGGCCAGGATGAGCCGGCCCTCGGCGTCGGTGTTCTGCACCTCGACGGTCTTGCCGCCGTACATGGTGAGCACGTCACCGGGCCGGTACGCGGTGGCCGACGGCATGTTCTCGGCCATCGGCACGGTCGCCACCACGGTGAGGTCCAGACCGAGGCGCGCGGCGAGGATGACGGTCGCGACCACGGCCGCCGCACCGCCCATGTCCATCGTCATCTGCTCCATGCCCGCGGCCGGCTTGATGGAGATGCCGCCGGTGTCGAACGTGACGCCCTTGCCGACCAGCGCCACCGACGGACGGTTCTCGGCGCCCCGGTGGGTCAGCCGAACCAGGCGCGGGCCACGCGACGAGCCGCCGCCCACGGCGAGGATGCCGCCGTAGCCGCCCTCGGCCAGCGCGGCCTCGTCGAGCACCTCGACCTCGAGCCCGGCCTCACGCCCCAGCTCGGCGGCACGATCGGCGAACGAGCCCGGGAACAGCAGGTTGGGCGGGGTGTTGATCAGATCGCGCGCGAGGCCGACGCACTCGGCGATCGTGGCGGCCCGGGCCACGGCGTCCGCGCCGCCCTCGGCGACGAACACCCTGACGGAGTCGGAGATCTCGTCGTCGTCGCCCCCGTCGGATCCGGTGACCTTCGCCGGCCGGAACGATCCCAGTCCCGCCCCCAGGGCCACCGGCTCGGCGCGCTCGTCGTCGAGCAGCACCAGCGCCGACCCCAGTCCGCGGCAGGCGTGCGCGGCGGCGCCGGCCGCGCGGCGCAACGTCTCGTCGGACACCTCGCCGTCCGAGGCGCCCAGGCCGACCAGCACCACCGACGCGCCGGGGACGCCCTCCGGCGCCGGCACGCGGGTCGTGGAGCCGACCTTCGTGGACGCGCCGACCGCGTGCGCGACCTCGGCCACCGCGCCGGTCACCGTGGCCTCGAGGCCGGGGGCGACGACGACGGGGGCCCCGTCACCCGAGCCGGCGGGCGCGGCGATGCCGATCACCACGACATCGGACTCCGCGGGGGCGGTCACCGCCTCGATCGGGGCGATGTCCGGGGTGTGGCTGAGGATCGACTGCGCGGTCGGCATAGGGGCGCTCCTGGTGATCGGCGGGATGAGGTGGGTCGATGGACCGGTGCCCGGACGCCGCGGTGGGACCGCCACGGCGAGGGCACCATAGTCTATCGACTACCGTGGGAGGGAAGCCGTTACCGGAGAGCGCGAGGAGTGGCCACATGACAGACACCGGGGACCTCTACGAGGGGCCGCTGCACTCCCGCCACGCGGAGGCCGGCGCCACCTTCGCACCCTTCGGTGGCTGGTCGATGCCCGTGCAGTACACCGGCACAGTCGCCGAGCACACCGCCACCCGCACCACGGTGGGGCTGTTCGACGTCAGTCACCTCGGTAAGGCGCTCGTCTCCGGTCCGGGCGCCGCGGAGTTCGTCAACTCGTGCCTCACCAACGACCTCGACCGCATCTCCGCGGGCAGCGCGCAGTACACGCTGTGCTGCGACGAGTCCGGGGGAGTGGTCGACGACCTCATCGCCTACCGCGTCTCCGACTCCGAGATCTTCCTCATCCCCAACGCCGCCAACACCGCCGAGGTCGTCCGCCGGCTGCAGGCCGCGGCCGCCGAGCGCGCGCCCGACGTGAGCATCACCGACGAGCACCGTTCCCGCGCGGTGATCGCCGTCCAGGGCCCGCTCGCCGGCGAGGTGCTGGGCGCCCTCGGGCTGCCCACCGACCTCGACTACATGGCGTTCGTCGACGCCGACTGGAACGGGCGGTCCGTCCGGATCTGCCGCACCGGATACACCGGCGAGTACGGGTTCGAGGTGCTGCCCGCGTGGGACGAGGCCGGCCCCCTCTGGGACGCCCTCGCCGAGCAGGTCCTGTCCCGCGAGGGCGCGCTGTGCGGGCTCGGCGCCCGCGACTCCCTGCGCACCGAGGCCGGCTACCCGCTCCACGGCAACGAACTGTCCGTCGACCTCAGCCCCCTCGAGGCGCGCTGCGCCTGGGCCATCGGGTGGGACAAGCCGTCCTTCTGGGGTCGCGAGGAACTGCTGCGGCAGAAGGAGGCCGGCCCCGCCCGGCGCGTGTACGCCCTCCAGGTCACCGGTCGCGGCGTCCTGCGCGCCGGTCAGACCGTGCGAGCCGACGGCCGCGAGGTGGGCGTCACCAGCTCGGGCACGTTCTCGCCGACGCTCAGGACGGGGATCGCGCTGGCGTTCGTCGACCTGGACGCGGGGCTCAAGAAGGGCGACGAGGTCATCGTGGACGTCCGCGGACGAGAGGTACCGTGCCGGCTCGCGGTACCCCCGCTCGTCGAGATCCGCACCCGCTGACCCCGCCCTTACCGCCCCCGCACTCCAGGAACGAGACCCGTCATGTCCG
Source organism: Dietzia lutea (assembly GCF_003096075.1). Lineage (NCBI taxonomy): Bacteria > Bacillati > Actinomycetota > Actinomycetes > Mycobacteriales > Dietziaceae > Dietzia > Dietzia lutea. The sequence goes on from NZ_CP015449.1 coordinate 1,401,430, forward strand.
ACACGACCGACTTCGACATCCGCCCGTCCGCCTCGCCCAGGACGGCCGACGAGCGTGCCGCCATTCTCGCCAATCCCGGCTTCGGCAAGCACTTCACCGACCACATGGTCACCATCCCGTACGCCGGCGGTGCCTGGGGGACGCCGGTCGTCGAGGCCTACGCACCGCTGTCGATCGACCCGTCCGCCGTGGTCCTGCACTACGCCCAGACGATCTTCGAGGGCCTCAAGGCCTACCGCCAGGCAGACGATTCCATCGCCTCCTTCCGGCCCGAGCAGAACGCCGCCCGCTTCAACCGCTCCGCGCGGCGCCTGGCCATGCCGCAGCTGCCGGAGGAGCTGTTCATGGAGTCGCTGCGCCAGATCGTGGCGATCGACCGCGACTGGGTGCCCGCCGCCGGCGGTGAGGAGGCGCTCTACCTGCGGCCGTTCATGATCGCCACCGAGACCGGACTCGGCGTGCGGCCGGCCGACGAGTACCTCTACTCGGTCATCGCCTCCCCGGCCGGCGCGTACTTCTCGCGCGGGGTCGCCCCCGTGAGCGTCTGGCTGAGCACCGAGTACGTCCGCGCCAGCCCGGGCGGCACCGGCGCCGCCAAGTTCGGCGGCAACTACGCCGCCTCCCTGGCCGCCCAGGAGCAGGCCGCCGCCAAGGGCTGCGATCAGGTGGTCTGGTTGGACGCGATCGAGCGGAAGTACGTCGAGGAGATGGGCGGGATGAACCTGTTCTTCGTCCTGGGCACCGGCGACTCCGCCGAGATCGTCACCCCCGAACTGTCCGGCTCCCTGCTGCCCGGCGTCACCCGCGACAGCCTCCTGCAGCTGGCCCGGCACCTCGGCTACCGCGTCACCGAGCGCAAGGTCTCCGTGGACGAGTGGGAGTCCGGCGTCGCGTCCGGCGAGATCTCCGAGGTGTTCGCCTGCGGCACCGCCGCCGTCATCACTCCCGTCGGCTCGGTCCAGCACGCCGGGGGCGGCTACACGGTGGGCGACGGCGAGCCCGGTGGGGTCACCATGCGGCTGCGCGAGACCCTCACCGGCATCCAGCGGGGTTCGGTCGAGGACCCGTTCGGCTGGATGACGCGCCTGGCATGAGCCGGGCCGTGTGACCCCGGCGCCGTCGGACGCCCGCCGCCGTCAGATCCCCGGCGCCGTCCGACTCCCGACGCCGTCAGGCGAGGAGCACCGCCGCGACGAGAGCCGCGGCGGTGCCGGCCTCGATCACCGCGCCGAGGACGTCGCCGTTGACGCCACCGAGCCGCCGGACGACGTGGCGCCCGAAGCCCGCCGTGGCCGCGTAGGCGAGCAGGCCCGCCGCCGCGCCGGCCACCGGCGCCCACCACTCGCCGTCGGCCGGCCCGGCCGCGGTCAGTGCCGCGCCGGCCAGTCCCGCGCCGGCCACCGCGCACAGGAGCGCGGTCATCGCCACGGCGACGCGCGACTGCGACCCCGCCACGAGCGCGCCGAAGCCCGTCGCCGAGGCCGCGGGGACCCCGCGGCGCAGCAGCACCACGGGCAGGCAGCGGGACAGGACGAACGCCGCGACCGGGGCCAGCCACGCTCCCGAGGCGACCAGCGCGCCGAGCGCGGCCACCTCCGCCAGCAGGACGAGGACCAACACGGCGGCCCCCATCGGCCCCACCGAGCCGGAGCGCATGATCTCGAGCGCGCGGTCCGGGCCGGCGTACGAACCCAGCCCGTCGGCCGTGTCGGCCAGGGCGTCGACGTGCATGCCGCGCGTGAGCGCTAGGACGGCCCCCACGCCGACGACGCCGGAGAGCGTCGCGCCCGCCCCGAGGGCGTGAGCGCCGTGGGCGAGGGCGGTGGCCGTGGCGCCGCAGACCAGTCCCACGGCGGGCAGCGCGGTCATGGCGCGTCCGGCCGCGGCCGCGTCGGGGACGCCGTCGCGGTCGACGGGGAGGACCGTCATCCACGACAGCGAGAGGCGGACCGCGTCGAACACGAACCGTCAGTCCCGGCCGCTGACCCCGGCGTCGGCGAAGGTCGCCATCTCCGTGAGGATCGCTACGGCGTTGTGGACGACCGGTAGGGCGGCGACGGCGCCGCTGCCCTCACCCAGTCGCATCGCGTGCTCGAGGATCGGGTCGAGCGACAGGTAGGTCAGCGCGGCCGAGTGGGCGGGTTCGGCGCTGCGGTGCCCGGCCGCCCACCACTGGCGCGAGCCCGGAGCCAGCGCCTCGGCCATCAGGGCGGCCGAGGTGACCACCGAGCCGTCGAGTAGGCACGGCGTCCGGCGGATCGCCGCCTGGGCGAGGAACCCGGCCATCGCCGCGAGATCGGCGCCGCCGACCTTGCGCAGCATCGCCACGGGGTCGCGGAGGTCGCCGGACGCGCGGAACAGGGCGTCGCGGATGGCGGCGGTCTTACGCATCCACCCCTCGTCGTCGACGCCGGTGCCGCGCCCCACGAGCTCGACGGGCTCGTGGCCGGTGACCAGGCACGTGAGGACGGTCGCCGGGGTGGTGTTGCCGATGCCGAGGTCGCCCGCGATGAGCAGGTCCGCCCCGGAGTCGACCTCCTCGTCGGCGATGCGGCGGCCGGCGGCGATCGCGGCCCGCACCTCCTCGGGGCTCAGCGCGTCCTCCCGGTCGATGGATCCGCTGGAGCGGCGGACCTTATGGTCGTCGAGCCCCCCGGGGCGCTCCGCGGACATCGCCATGTCGGCCACCCGGACCGTCGCGCCGGCGGTGCGCGCGAGGACGGACACGGCCGCGCCCCCGGCGACGATGTTGTCGGCCATCTGCAGGGTGACCTCCCGCGGGAAAGCGGAGACCCCGTGCTCGGCGACACCGTGGTCACCGGCGAACACCACGACCCGAGCCCGCTCGAGCGGACGCGGCGGACACGTGTCCTGGCACGAGGCGATCCAGACGCCCAGTTCCTCGAGGCGTCCGAGGGACGCCGCGGGCTTGGTCAGCGTGAGGTGGCGACCGCGCGCCTCCTCGGCGACCGCGTGGGACGGCGGGTGGACCGGCGGGAAGACGACCGGGTCGTCGTAGTGCGCGACGTCCGCGAGGCCGGGGAAATCGTGCGGGGTCTCGGTGGGCGCGTCGGTGGGCGCGTCGGTGGGCGGGTCGACGGGGGAATCGGCCGGGGTGTCGGCGGGCGCGGCCGTCGCCGCGGGCGTGGTGACGCCCGCCACGGCGGGCGCGGTGACGGTGGGGCTCGGGCGTGCGTCGCCGAGGGGTAACGCGCGCCCGGCGACGACGAGGACCGCCGAGTCGCACACCTGCGCCAGTCGCCGGTTGAGCGTGCCGATCATGTCGGCGAACACCCGACCGGAGAGCGTGTCCGGGACCACGCCGAGGCCGACCTCGGGGGAGACCAGCACGACCGGGCCCGGGCGCTCGGCGACCGCAGCGACGAGCGCGTCCGTCTCGTCGGCGACCGCGGAACCCCCGTCGGTCCACCCGAGGGTGGCGTCCATGCGGCGGGTGAGCCAGCCTCCGAGGTCGTCGACGAGGACGGTCGAGTCCGGGTGCTCGGCGAGTACGCGGGTGATCTCGTCGGTCTCCTCGGTGACCCACTCGTCCGGCCGGCGGTCGCGGTGCGCGGCGATGCGGGCGGTCATCTCCGCGTCATCGGGGTCGCGTCGGGCGGTGGCGACATACACGACGTCGGTACCGGTCGCGGTGGCCACGGACTCGGCGTGGGCGGATTTACCCGATCGGATGCCGCCGAGGACGAGCAGGCGCATGGGTCAGACCCTTCCGGGGAGAGCGGGCGGGATCAGATGGCGTCGCCCGGGCGGACCCGGGGGCGCGGGGTGCGCAGCATCCGCGGCTGGGTCGCGCGCATGACGGCGTACCAGCCCATGCCGAAGCCGGTGTCGTCGGTGTCGGGGAACCGCTCGCGGACCGCCTTGTTGACGGTGCGGCCGAGGAGCACGCCGTCGATCACGACGACCGCGATGAGGACGAGGAACAGCGTCTGGCTGAACGCCAGCAGTTCCGGGTTCGGGATGAGCTGGAAGACGATGACGAACAGCGCCAGCGGCATGAACCAGTTGATGAGGCGGCGGTGCGTGTCCACCCAGTCGCGGGCGAAGCGCCGGACCTCGCCGCGGTCGCGGGAGAGGACGTAGCGGTCGTCGCCCTCCATCATGAGCTGGCGACGCTCCTCGCGGGCGGCGCGCTCCTCGGCCTTCGCGGCGCGGCGCTCCTCCTTGGACATGGAGGCCTGAGCTGCCTTGCGGCGTTCCTTCGCCTCCTTGCGGGTGAGCGGCGCGGTGACCGGCCCCTGGCGCATCCCGCGGGCGCGCTCCTGGTCGCGGCGCCGGGGCGTGGGCTTGCCCTTGCCAACGGGACGCCGCGGGTCGACTGCGGGCTCGGGCGTCGGCTCCGTCGCCGCCTCGGGGGCGGGGGAGTCCTTGCCGGTCTCGTCGTCTCTGGAGCCGAATGCGCGCAACTTCACGGTCCCAGGCTAGGCGATCGCCGGTTGTGCCGGACATTCACCCATACGAGGTGACAGGCGTATCGTGTGGAGGGGAACGGGAGCCGGGGAATAGAGGACTCCCCGGTGGGCGTTGGAACCTGCATACGTCCCCGAAGCCCTCTCGGATCGCAAGGAGAACCGACATGACCACAGCGGAGAACACCGCCACCGGCGTACTGCTCACCGAGGCCGCCGCCTCCAAGGCCAAGGCCCTGCTCGATCAGGAGGGTCGCGACGACCTCTCCCTGCGCATCGCCGTCCAGCCCGGTGGCTGCGCGGGCCTGCGCTACCAGCTCTTCTTCGACGACCGTTCGCTCGACGGCGACGTGGTGGACGACTTCGGCGGCGTCAAGCTGGCCGTCGACCGCATGAGCGTCCCGTACCTCATGGGTGCCTCGATCGACTTCGTCGACACCATCGAGAAGCAGGGCTTCACGATCGACAACCCGCAGGCCACCGGTTCGTGCGCCTGCGGCGACTCGTTCAACTGACCCCTCGGTCGCGCTGACCGCCTGACGACCCGGACCGATCACGCATCGGTCCGGGTCGTCTACTGTCTGGGGCATGCCCGTCGTCATCACAGGTTCCATCGCCACCGACCACCTCATGACCTTCTCGGGTCGCTTCTCCGAGCAGCTGCTGCCGGACCAGCTCGCGCATGTGTCGCTGAGCTTCCTGGTGGACTCTCTCCAGATCCGGCGCGGGGGCGTCGGTGGCAACATCGCCTTCGCGCTCGGCGTGCTCGGCCGTCGGCCCCATCTGGTGGGCGCGGCGGGCGAGGACTTCGCCGACTACCGCGACTGGCTCGAGCGTCACGGCGTCGACTGCTCGGCGGTCCACATCAGCTCCGCGCTGCACACCGCCCGGTTCGTGTGCACCACCGACTCGGAGATGGCGCAGCTCGCCTCCTTCTACCCGGGCGCGATGGGGGAGGCCGCCACCATCTCGCTGGCGCGCCTGGTGGAGCGGATCGGCCGGCCCGAGATCGTCCTCATCGGCGCCAATGACCCCACCGCCATGAACTCCCATACCGCGGAGTGCCGCGAGCTGGGCCTGGATTTCGCCGCCGATCCCTCCCAGCAGCTCGCGTTCCTCGACGGCGAGGCGGCCGCGGCGCTGGTGGACGGTGCGCGCTATCTGTTCACCAACGAGTACGAGTACGAGCTGCTGCTCAACAAGACCGGCTGGACGGCGGCCGAACTCGACGCCAAGGTCGGCACTCGCGTCACGACCCGCGGCGGCAAGGGCGCGGTGATCGCCGAGCAGGGCGCGGAGCCGATCGAGATCGGGAGCGTCCCGTCGGACAACCTGCTCGATCCGACGGGCGTGGGCGACGCCTTCCGCGCGGGCTTCCTCAGCGGTGTCCTCGACGGATTGTCGTTGGAGCGCTCGGCCCAGTTCGGTGCGCTCGTCGCCACGCATGTGCTGGAGACCACCGGCACTCAGGAGTGGACCATCGACCCGGTGGCCGCGCGCCGCCGTCTCGCCGACACCTACGGCGACGAGGCGGCCGAGGAGATCTCCTCGCTCCTCCCGGCCTGACCCGCCGCCCGGTCCGCCGTGCCCGTCCGGCGGGCTCAGAGGCGGACCGGGTATTCGCGCCGCTCGATGTCGGGGGAGATGCGCCCCTCCACGAAGATGCCGTGCCAGATCATGAAGCACAGCATGGTCCAGATCCGACGGCTGTGGTCGGAGTCGCCGCGACGGTGTTCGTCGAGCATGCGCATCACGGCGTCCTTGTTCACGTACTCGTCGGTGCCCGACGCCGCCACGTGCTCGCGCGCCCAGTCGTGGAGTTCCGGCCCGGCCAGCCAGTGGCGCGTGGGCACGGGGAAACCGAGCTTGCGCCGGTGCAGCACGTGCGCGGGCACGATCCGCTCGAGAGACTTGCGCAGGGCGTACTTGGTGGTGCCGTGGGCGATCTTCTCGGTGTACGGCAGCCGCGAGGCGACCTCGTAGACCTCACGGTCGAGGAACGGCACGCGCAGTTCGAGGGAGTTGGCCATGGTGACCTTGTCCGCCTTGACGAGGATGTCGCCGCGCAGCCACGTGAACAGGTCGAGGTGCTGCATGCGCGCGACGGGGTCCCAGCCGCGGGAGCGTTCGTAGATGGGTGCGGTGACGTCCTGGTGGCTCCACTCGGGGCGGTAGTCGCGCAGGACGGAGCGGACCTGGTCCTCGGAGAACGAGCGGGCGTTGCCGTAGTAGCGATCCTCCAGGGTCATCGACCCGCGGTGCAGGAGGCTCTTGCCCCGCGTGCCCTCGGGGATCAGCTCGCTGGCCTTACCGAGCGCGCGACGTAGGGCGCCGGGGACCTTCTCGAACGGCGCGAGCGACAGCGGCTCCTTGTAGATGGTGTAGCCACCGAACAGCTCGTCGGCGCCCTCGCCGGACAGCACGACCTTGACGTGCTTGCGGGCCTCACGGGCGACGAAGTAGAGGGGGACCAGGGCGGGGTCGGCGACCGGTTCGTCGAGGTGCCAGATGATCTCGGGGATCGCGGCGGCGAACTCCTCGGGGGAGACGACCTTGACGATGTGCTCGACCCCGATCGCGGCCGCGGACTCGGCGGCGACGTCGATCTCGGAGTACCCCTCGCGTTCGAAACCGGTGGTGAACGTGAGGAGGTTCTCGTTGTGGCGTCGGGCCAGCGCGGCGATGGCGGTGGAGTCGATGCCGCCGGACAGGAACGAGCCGACGGTGACGTCGGCGCGCATGTGCTTGGCGACCGAGTCCTCGAGGGCGGCGGCGATCTCGTCGTAGCGGCGCTCGGCGTCGCCGTCGGCGACGGGCGCCACGGGGAAGGTGGGTTCGAAGTACCGCTCGATCACCGGCTCGCCGCCGGGGGTGAGGGAGGCGTGGCACCCGGACTCGAGGCGTCGGACGCCGCGGGTGAGGGTCTCGTCTTCCGGGACGTACTGGAGGGTGACGTAGTGCTGGAGGGCGCGGGTGTCGAGGGAGGTGTCGACGACGACGAGGTCGATCAGTTCGGTGACCGACTTCTTCTCGCTCGCGAACACGGTTCCGCCGGGACCGGAAGCCATGTACAGGGGCTTGATGCCGAAGGGGTCGCGGGCGACGAAGAGGGACCGCTCGACGGTGTCCCAGATCGCGAAGGCGAACATGCCGCGGAGCCGGCGGACCGCGGCGGGGCCCCAGTGGTGGAAGGCGACGACGATCGGTTCGCCGTCGCCCTCGGTCTCGAAGGTGGCGCCGAACTCGCGCCGCAGCTCGTCCCGCAACTCGAGGTAGTTGTAGATCTCGCCGTTGAACACGAGCGCATAGCGGTCGGGCTGCTCCGGCGGGCCCCAGCGGAGCGGCTGGTGTGAGTGCGAGATGTCGATGATCGACAGGCGGTTGAACCCGAAGGCCATGTCGCCGTCGACCCAGGTGCCGACCTCGTCGGGCCCGCGGTGGCGCTGGCACCCCATGGCGCCGAGCACGCGGGCCTCGTGGGTACGGGCGGAGCCGTCAGGGGTGATCAGACCAAGCAGGCCACACATGCGTCGGGTACCTCGTCCATCGTCGTCGTAGCGTCCGTGATGGCCCGCCTGCGCGGGTCCGGACGCGTTCGAATACTACTGGTCGGTGGGTTCCCGCCCGTCCCGGCGGACGGCGTGGGGGCCTCGCGGGTGAATTGCCGGACCCGCGGCTTTCATTCTGAGAGCCGTGGTCTACTCTTCTAAGGTGTCCCGGCCACGTGGCCGGTGCCGCTGATCAGGAAGGCGTGATGGTGGAACAGCGTGACGGGCGTCGTCGGACGCGCAGGGCGACTCTCGCGGTGGCTCTCGGTTCATTGGGCTTGCTGTTGTCCGGTTGTAGCCTCCACACCGACAACAAGTGGTGGAACCAGACGATCAACTTCGGATTCCCGACCGGTATCACCCCCGAGGGCGTCGCGATCCGTGAGTTCTGGACGGGCACCGTCATCACTTCGCTCATCGTCGGGTTCTTCGTGTGGGGCCTGATCTTCTGGTCGATGGCCGCCTACCGCAAGCGTAAGAACGACAACGGTGAGTTCCCGCGGCAGACGGCGTACAACGTGCCGCTGGAGCTGATCTACACGGCTGCGCCGTTCGTGATCATCTCCGTGCTCTTCTACTTCACCGTGGTCACCCAGAACAAGGTTCTCGACCTCCGTCCGGAGGAGGAGGTCGGCGTCAAGGTCGACGTCACCGCGTACCAGTGGAACTGGAAGTTCGGCTACAACAAGGTCGACGTGGCCGGCGCGAGCATCGAGGACGGCACCAACTACGAGGCGCAGCGTGCGGCCGAGGAGGCCGGTGTGCTCTCCGACGAGGCCCGCGAGGCGCTCGGTCATCATGGTGAGCCCGCCGCCGGTGGCCCGATCCACGGCCGTCTCGCCGAGGACAAGTCGTACCTGGCTTACAACAACATCGAGACCGTGGGCACCTCCGAGGAGGTCCCGGTCCTGGTCCTGCCGACCGGCACCCGCGTCGAGTTCCGGCTCGCGTCGGCGGACGTGATCCACTCGTTCTGGATCCCCGAGTTCATCTACAAGCTCGACGTCATGCCGCACCCCGGCAAGAACCAGCAGTTGAGCATGTTCCAGATCGAGGAGATCGAGCGCGAGGGCGCCTTCGTCGGCCGCTGTGCCGAGATGTGCGGCATCTACCACGCGATGATGAACTTCGAGCTGCGCGCGGTCTCCCCGGAGGCGTTCGCCGACTACATCGAATTCCGCCAGGCCAATCCGACCGCGACCAACGCGGAGGCGCTGGAGTCCATCGGGGAGGAGCCGTACTCGATCTCCACTGCACCGTTCAAGACCGGCCGCAGCGATACCCGCGACCAGAACAACACCATCGAGACCGCGTCAGCTAACTGACGGTTCTCCCGGTATCACGCGAAGGATTTCTGAACGATGAGCGCAACAGTACGAATCTTCGACGCACTGTTTATCTTCCTGGCCATCCTGGCCATCGCGTACGCGTACCTCACCGGTACGTCGCGGACGGGCGTCGAGTGGGTCGGTACCACGGCCCTGGTGCTCTCGGCCGGCCTGAGCCTGCTGATCGGTGGTTACCTCCGCTTCGTGGCGCGGCGCATCAGCACCCTGCCCGAGGACTACGAGGAGGCCGAGGTCTCCGATGGTGCCGGTGAGCTGGGCTTCTTCAGCCCGCACAGCTTCTGGCCGTTTCTGCTGGCCTTCTCGGTCTTCGTCATCGGCTACGGTGCGGCGTTCTGGAACTGGTGGGTGCTCATCGGTGGCGCCGTCGGCGTGATCTTCTGCGCCTCCGGCTTGGTGTTCGAGTACCACTGGGGCCGCGAGAAGCACTGACCCTCTGATCGTCTTCCGCCGGGGCCCGGCGTCGCTGTCCGCGACGCCGGGCCCCGGCGCTTTTTGGTCGTGATCGGGCCGCTCCCGCCCGACACTTTTCGCCGCGCGCCGGTGGCCGGCGCTGTCTAGAAGGGCGGTGTGTCGGTGTCGGTGGTGGGGTGGCCGGTTGTGGGTGGTGGTGTGGTGGTGTTGGCGGCGCGTTCGGCGGCCAGGCGTCGGGCGCGTCGGAGCCAGTGGGTGGCTTGTGGTCGGGGGTCGAGCCAGGGCCGGCGGGGTGGGGCGCTGGTCGCTTTTGGTTCGGGTTCGGGTTCGCGTTGGCGCCAGCGGGCCAGGGTCCGGTGGGATGGGTGGTCAGGGTGTGGCCGGTGTCGGTGGTCACGGTCAGGGTGCCGTCGGGGGCGAGGTGGTAGTGCCAGCCGTGGAAGGTTTTGAAGCGGTGGTGTTGGCGGCACATGATGGCGAGGTTGGCTTCGATGGTCAGGCCGCCGTTGTCGGGGTCGGTGTGGTTGAAGGGTCGGATGTGGTCGATGTCGCAGTCTTGGGCGGGTACGGAGCAGCCGGGGTGGCGGCAGGTGCCGTCGCGTAGGCGGATGCGGTGGGCCAGTTCGGTGCTGATGCGGTAGCGGCGGGCTGTGGTGGGGGTGTCGGCGGTGCCGGGTTCGGTGTGGGGCACGGTGATGGTGGCGCCGACGCTGCGGGACAGCAGTTCGATGAGGGCCTCGATGGTGGCCGGGCCGCCGCGGGGGAGGTAGACCTCGGGTTCGCCGTCGGGGCCCAGGGGTGCGAGCACGGTGATGGTGGGGCGGACCTGGGTGGCCGGGCGGCGGGCTCCGGCCCGCGCGCCATCCCGTGTGCCGGTCTGCGCGTCGGCGGGTGTGTCTGCCGTGGCGTGGCCGCCCGCGTTGTCGCCGGGCTGGTCGGCTGTGTCGGTGGGGTCGGGGTCGAGGAAGGCGGCGACGAGGGCGTCGGCGCGTAGTTCGTCGATGCTGCGGATGTATTCGGCGTCGAGGGTGTCGGCGCCTGCGCGGGCGGCCTGCAGGCGGGCCTGTTTGTCGCGGGTGGCCTGCTCGGTGGCGGCGCGGTGCAGGACCTCGTAGACGGTGGAGGCTTCGGCGGCGGTCAGGTGGGCTGTGAGGTCGGCCATGCCGTCGGTGCCGCGGCGGAGGCGGATGTGGCGTTCGCGGGTGGCGGCGGCGCGGCGGGCGCGGACGCCGGCGGGGTCGTGGTCGGTGATGATGCGGTCGAGGGTGCCCAGGATGGCCTCGCGTCCGGGGCGTGTGCCGGCGGCGATGGCGGCCATGAGCCAGTCGATGATCTCGCGTTGGACGGCGCCGCGGTGGGCCGAGTCCACGGTGCGCATCTGGCGGGCGAGCAGGGCGGCGGTGTCCTCGTCGAGGCGGCCGGTTTCCATGGCCTCGACCAGGGTGGGGAAGCGGGTGATCAGGGTGCGGGCCCGGGTGAGCAGGGTGCGGGCACGGTTGTTGTGCACGCCGTAGGCGGCGACGATCTCGGCGCAGGCGATGTGGAAGGGTTCGATGACGGCGTGTTCGGGTGTGAGGTCGACCTGCGGGTCGTATCCGGCGGCCAGGTCGCGTCGTTCCTGCTCGTCTTCGCAGACGGTGTAGAGGTGGTAGCAGGCCCGGAGGCGGGCGGCGGCGGCGATGTTCTCGGCGTAGAGGGCCTGCACGGCGGCGGCGCCGGCCGCGGCGATGGCGGGACAGTCGACGGAGCCGCCCGGGTGCGACTGTGCTCGCGTCATCGGTGCCCGCCCCCTCGCGTGTGTGGGTGTGATCGCCGCCCGACCGGGCGACTATCGCTCGTGTGTTCGATCAAGTGAACGCTAGCAACCCACTACGACACGATGGGGTTCCAACTCGTCTACCCGTGGCGAGCGGCGACAACCGGGGCGGCCGTCGGATGCGGCCGCTCGAGGACGGCCGTACGGGGCAGGGCGGCCACGAGAACGGGCCCCGTCCGCGGTGCGCGGTCGAGGCCCGTTCGGTGGGGTGGGGAGGTGCGCTTACAGCCCCATGTCCTTGGCGATGATGGTCTTCATGACCTCGTTGGTTCCGCCGTAGATCCGGTTCACGCGGTTGTCGGAGTAGAGGCGCGCGATCGGGTACTCGTTGATGAAGCCGTAGCCGCCGTGCAGCTGGAGACAGCGGTCGATGACCTCGGCCGCGACCTCGGTGCAGAACAACTTGGCCGAGGCGGCCTCGGCGGCCGTGAGCTCGCCCGCGTCGAGCGCCTCGAGAGCCCGGTCGGCGACGGCCTGCGCGGCATCGACCTTGGCCTGGCAGGCCGCGAGCTCGAACTTGGTGTTCTGGAAGGCGGAGACGGGCTTGCCGAACACCTCGCGCTGCCGGGTGTATTCCTTGGCGAAACGCACCGCGGCCGCGGCCTGCGCGTAGGCGCCGAAGGCGATGCCCCAGCGCTCCGACGGAAGGTTCTGGCCGAGGTACGAGAAGCCCCGGTTTTCCTCGCCGAGGAGGTCCTCGACGGGCACCTTGACGTCGGTGAAGGACAGCTCGGCGGTGTCGGAGGTCTTGAGTCCGACCTTGTCGAGCTTCCGGCCCACGGAGTAGCCCTCGAGCGAGGTCTGCACCGCGAGCAGGGAGATGCCGAATCGGCGGTCGTCCTCGCGCGGCGGCGCGGTACGCGCGCAGACGATGACGCGATCGGCGTGGACGCCGCCGGTGATGAAGGTCTTGGCCCCGTTGAGGATGTAGTGGGTGCCGTCCTCGGAGAGCTTGGCGGTGGTCTTCATGCCGGCGAGGTCCGAACCGGTGCCCGGCTCGGTCATGGCGATGGCCCACATCTCCTCGCCGGAGACGAACTTGGGGAAGTATCGAGACTTCTGCTCGTCGGTCGCGAGCATCTTCAGGTAAGGCAGGCAAAGGGCCACGTGGACGTTGGACCCTCCGAAGCTCACGCCTGCGCGGATGACCTCCTCGGACTGGATGGCCTCGAACTTGTGCGAGTCGAGGCCGGCACCGCCGTACTCCTCGTCCACGGTGATGCCGAACAGGCCGAGGTCGGCGAGCTTGTAGTAGAAGTCGCGCGGGACGATCCCGGCTTCGTACCACTCGTCGTAGTGGGGGACGACCTCGGACTCGATGAAGTCGCGGAGGGTCTTCCGGAAGGCCTCGTGGTCTTCGTTGAACACAGTGCGGCGCAAGAGGGTGCCTTTCCATCGGTGGCCCGCCCGGGTCGGCGGACCGATCGTGCCGGAGGGGAGCGGGGCGTCGGGTAGTGGACTGTTACCGGTGAGTAGCTTACAAGAAACCGACTGCGCTCCGCGGGTTCCACACCTCATCCGTTTCGGCTATCTCACTCATTGCCGGGGATGAATTCCAGGCCTTCGTCCGCGACGATCCGGATCGGACCGCTGACGTCCGTCCCGTCGACTCGCTGACCCTTCCGCGTCACCGCTACCACGCCCCCGTCGCGGAGCTCGAATGCGACCGAACGCGCGGCCTCCATATGGTCGCGCCAGCCCTCCCCGCCGACGACCCGGGCGGCATCCGAGGGGCATATCGACCCGGTGCCGCGGGATCGCAGGAGGGTTCTGATCGTCGCCTCGAGTCGCCGCCGCGTGCCCTCGTCGGTCGGCTCCCACCACGGATCGCCGCGCTCGCCGAGGGCGACCTTCGCGTCATGCACCATCACCCGGGCCGCGTCTCCCCGGGCCTTGACCTCACGCCGCCCGGTCATCAGTGCGCGAACCAGCTCGGCGCGGAGCTTCTCGGGGATCGAGGGGTCGGTCGCGCGCCAACGTCTGCCGCCGACCACGACGTAGTGGCCGTCGTCCGCGTGTTCCGCGCCGTCGGCCGGGCCCTGCTGATTGTCGGTCACCCTGTCGATCATGCCTGTGAGAGTCCGCGGTCGGCGGTGATCGCATCCGACGGCGGTCTGTCCGAGGCCGGTGTTATCGTCACGACAGGGCACTGAAACGCGTTCCACCGGATGAGACGGAAGACGAGGGACCTTCGTGACGGCGCAGGACAGAACTTTCGACGCGGAATTCGACGTGGTGGTCGTGGGGTCGGGGGTGGCCGCGCTGTTCGGCGCCGCCGCCGCGGCCTCGCGCGGACTGTCCACCTGCCTGATCGAGAAGACCGACCGATTCGGCGGAACCTCCGCGTACTCCGGCGGGGCGGTGTGGCTGCCCGGTAACGCGGTCCTCGCCAGAGACGGTGTCGACGACTCAGTCGAGAAGGGCCGGACCTACTTCCGTGCGGTGGTGGGCGACCGAACCGACCGGGACGTACAGGACGCCTTCCTCAACACGGGGCCGGCGGTCGTCACCTTCCTGCAGGAGGAACTGGGCATCCCCACCAGGTTCCAGGCGTTCCCCGACTACTTCGACGCGCCGGGGCGCCAGGAACAGGGCCGGAGCATCTACCCGAAGCCGATCAAGGGCGAGGAGGTCGGGGATCGGGCGGCGGATGTGCGTCCGCCGGTTCCCGCCGACCAGTTCGGCGCCGCCGAGGACACCACCCGGCTGGAGGGAGGCCGCGCATGGGTGGCCCGGCTCGTGCTCGCGCTCGACGCGATGGACTCCGCCGAGACGCGTCTGAACACCGCGGCGCAGGAACTGGTGCGGGACGAGGACGGACGCGTGATCGGGGTGGCCGTCGACGGTGAGGGCGGCCGCCGGCTGCTCGGTGCCCGTCGAGGCGTGCTGGTCGCCGCGGGTGGGTTCGAGCGTTCCGGGGAGCTGCGTCACCGTTGGCAGCAGATGCCCACCGCCGATTGGTCGTCCTCGCATCCGGACACCGGCTCCGGCGACGCGGTCCGCATGTTCGAGCACGTCGGGGCGCAGCTCGACCTGCTCGACCAGTCGTGGTGGTGCCCCGCCACCCTTTTCCCGAACGGCCACGCGGCGTTCACGCTGGGGTTCCGCTCCGGGTTCATCGTCGACGGCACGGGCCGTCGGTTCGCCGACGAGCTCCTGCCCTACGACCAGATGGGCCGCCGGATGCGCGCCCGGATGGCGGACGGGGCCGGTGACGAGTTCTGGCTGATCTTCGACGACGCCGAGGCCGGTAACTTCCCGGCCATCTGCATCCCCGCGCCCGAACCCGACCAGCTGCGCGAGGCGGGACTGTGGCACACCGCCGGTTCCGTCGACGAGCTGGCGGCCGCCACCGGGCTGGACGCCGCGGCGCTGCAGGAGAGCCTCGAGCGGTTCAACGGCTTCGCCGAGCAGGGGAGGGACGCGGACTTTGCCCGGGGGGAGGACCCGTACGGTCGCTTCTTCCTGGGCGTCTCCACGGCCGAGCAGTGCCTGCGGCCCGTGGGAGGGGACCGTCTGCACGCCGTCCGCCTGGTCCTCGGTGACCTGGGCACCAAGGGCGGCGCGGTGATCGACGCGAACGGTGCCGTGCTCGACACGGAGGGTCGACCGATCCCGGGCCTGTACGCGGCGGGCAACTCGTCGGCGTCGGTGTCCGGGGAGGCCTACCCCGGGCCGGGCGTCCCGCTCGGCTCCGGAATGGCCATGGCCTTCCGCGCTGTGGCTGACATGGCCGGGGAGCCGTTGCCGATCGCACCCTGAACAGCTTCGCGCGGCACCGGCCGGCCCGGCGGCTGCCCTCAGTGGCCGCCGAGGCCGGGACCGGCCGGGATCAGCGGCCGGCCCAGCGGAGGAAGTCGGCGACCGGGACGACCGGTGTGCCCCACCGCTGGGCGGCCCGCGACTTGGTCGACTGGCTGCCCGGTTCGGCGATCACCAGCACGTCGCAGCGGGACTTGGTCACCGCCGACACCGGCTCGAGACCGCGCCGGCGAGCCATGCCTTCCATCTCGTCCCGCGCCACCACCGTGCCGTCCCGGTCGAGTGCACTACCGGTGAAACACACGCGCGCCCCGGGCCGCAGCACCTCGGCCACGTCGACCGCCGGCGCGGCCTCCAGCCCCCGCGTGAGATCCGAGCCCACCACCTCGGAGGCCAGCCGCAGCCTGTCGAGCAGGACTGCGGTCATCGGTACCCGCTGCGCGGCGCGACGGATCTGGTCGGCCACGAGCCCGCGCGCTCCCACCACGACATCGCGGTCGCCTGCGGTGATCACCTCGTCGTCGTCGCCAGTTCCCGGGTGACCACCGCGGCGCGGTGGGTCGAGTAGTACCGCCGACACCTCCGCGCTGATCCGCAGCATCGCCGACAGCTGGGGGAGTGCGGCCGGGGACGGTGGGTGGGCGTCGCCGTCGCGGGTGAGGAGGTACCCGCCCCGCGCCGGCTCCGCCGGACCCACCGCGCCCGGCCCCACCGCGCCCGCACCGGCCTCGTCCCCGTGCGGGTCGACCCGGTGCGACCCGGCGCCGACCACGTCGAACACCCCGGCGCCGGTCTCGTCGAGCCACAGCCGCTCCCGGGCCTCGAGTGCGACGCGCGCACGGCGGATCGCCGAGCCGGCGCGATGACGGGCACGCTCACCGGGAATGAGCGCGGCGGAGGGGATGTCCACCCCGGGCGGCATCGCCACCGGACTGCCCAGTCGCTCGAGCTCGGCGGCGAGACACTCCAGCGTGGCGTCCAGGTTCACGCCTATCGGCGTGTAGCCGTCCACGAGCGGCGCGATCATCGCCCACGCCTCCGGCAACGTCGGCGCGAGCAGCACGTCGGACGCGCTGATCCCGTAGTCCGCCCGCGCCTGCCCCAGGTCGCGCTGCGGGTTGACCAGCGTGGTCACCGCGCTACCGTCCGGGAATACCACCGCGAGCTCCACCGGCCGCGGACGGGAACGGGCGCCGTCGCCCCCGACGGTGAGCGCCGCGATCGCACAGTAGCGTCGGCCGTGGACGTCGCCCTCGGGGTCGCGGAGGAACCGGAGGATCCGGCGGTCGGTTCCGAGGTCGCCCGGCCTGACCGGCCGGGTGAGGACGAGACCGTCCAGGGAACGCGACCGGCTGAGCGCGACATACAACTGGCCGGGCGCGAAGGTGCCGCCGCCGAGGTCCACGATGAGCCTGTCCAGCGTCTGACCCTGGCTCTTGTGGATGGTGATCGCCCAGGCCAGGGTGAAAGGGAACTGGCTGAAGGAGCCGACGGCCTCGTGGCGCACCGTGCCGTCGGAGCCGTAGGGGCGGGTCACGTCCCAGGTGTGTGGGGCGACCTCGGCCACCTCACCACCGGGGAATCCGACGACGACGACGGGTCCTGTCTCTCCCCGGCCCTCCCGTCGCCCCGGCGACGCATCGAGCACCCGCCCGATGGAGCCGTTGACCCAGCGGTCCGCCGGGTCATTGGTGAGCATCATGACCTGGGCGCCGACCTTGAACACGAGCCTCGCCTCGGTCGGAGGCTCGAACCCGGTGAGGTCGCCGGTGATGGCAGCCTCCATCGTCAGCTCTGCCCCGGGGAGACGGTCGAGGCGTCGGCGATTGTGGGCGGCGGCCATCCGGTTGGTGGTGGTCAGCGTCAGCCACGGCGCGTCGTCCGGCGGCTCGAACCCCGGGTCGGTGCGCGAGTTGAGCCGCTCGAGTGCGGTGCCGACGAGCGTGCCCTCGCGGATCGAGTTGAGGATGGCGGTCAGCTCCGGGTCGCCGGACTGCCGGAAGACGTGGGTGAGATCGACGGTGGGGAAGCGGTCGCGGTCGAAGCGCTCGGCGGAGAAGAAGTAGGGGGTCGTGTACGCCGCGTCGAAGTCGGGGCGCTCCGCCTCGGTGACGACCGGTGGGAGTTGGAAGAGGTCGCCCACCAGGACGAGCTGGACGCCGCCGAACGGCATCGTGGGGTCCGGACCGAATCGCTCGAGGGCGATCGCCATCATGTCGAACAGGTCGGCGCGGATCATCGACGCCTCGTCCACGATCAGTGTGCGGACGCCGGCGAGCGCCCCGGCGAAACGCCCCGGGCGGTACGAGGCACTGCGGACGTGGTCGACGGTGAACCCGGGGTGTAAGCCGAACAGTCGGTGGATGGTGTAGCCGCCGACGTTGAGTGCGGCGATGCCGGTCGGGGCGGCGACCAGCGTGGGGCGACGGGTCTCCTCGAGGAAGCGACGGATGAGGGTCGACTTGCCGGTGCCCGCCTTGCCGGTGAGAAAGAGGTCGTGCCCGCCGTGGAGGAGTTCGAGGGCGTGGTCGACCTCATCGGTGAGCACGATCCCACCGTCCGCGCCGGACGTGTGTGACTGCTCGGTCATTCCTACCTCGCGGGTCGAGGGCGGGGTGGACGACGACCGCGGGCCGGACCTCCTCAGAGAAGGAGATCCGGCCCGCGGTCGGGTGCTGTCGGGGATCAGTGCTCGTCGTGGCGACGAGTACGGTTCTCCTCCTGCAGCGTCGTGAGCATCGAGTGCTCGCGGTGGTGCTTGTCGTGATCGGCCTCGTCGAGCAGGCGCGCCTCCTCGACGGGGTCGGGCGTGAGCGCGCCGCGCGGGGGGCGGCCCGCGACGCCGAGCTGGTTCATCTTGGTGGGCACCTTGGCGCCGGCGTACTCGAGCGGGACGGCGTGGCCGTGCTCGTCGATCTCGCCGAGGGGCTGGTGGACCTCGATGAACTCACCCTGCGGCATCCGCATGATGATGCCGGTCTCGATGCCGTGCTCCAGCACCTCGCGGTCCGAGCGCTGGAGACCCAGGCACAGACGGTAGGTGAAGAAGTACACCAGCGGCGGCAGCAGGATGAGCCCGATACGTCCGGCCCACGTCGTCGCGTTGAGCGAGATGGCGAAGTGGTACGCGATGAGGTCGTTGGAGCCCATCAGGACCAGGATCACGTAGAAGGTGATCGCCATCATGCCGGAGGCGGTACGGACCGGCACGTCGCGCGGACGCTGCAGCAGGTTGTGGTGCGCCTTGTCGCCCGTGATCCTGGCCTCGATCTGCGGGTAGAGGAACATCAGCACGACCATGGCGCCGAGCATGACGGCCACCCAGGTGGTCGCCGGGATCGTGTACGGGCCGAGGTAGAGCTCCCAGGCCGGCATCACACGGGCGCCGCCCTCGGTCCACAGCATGTACCAGTCGGGTTGCGAACCGGCGGAGATGTGCGACGGGTTGTATGGCCCGAGATTCCATATCGCGTTGATCGTGAACAAGCCCGAGAAGAGCATGAGCATGCCGACGGTGATGGCACCGAACGCGATCGACTTGACGGCGAAGACCGGGAGGATCCGGACGCCGACGACGTTGTTCTCCGTGCGGCCGGGCCCGGGGAACTGCGTGTGCTTCTGGTACCACACCAGCGCGAGGTGAGCGGCGATCAGCGCGAGGATGATGGCCGGGATGATCAGCACGTGCAGGACGTAGAAGCGCGGGATCATGATCTCGCCGGGGAAGTCCCCGCCGAAGATCATCCAGTGCATCCAGGTACCGATCACGGGCAGACCCACGATGATCGCGGAGGTGATGCGGAGGCCGGTGCCCGAGAGCACGTCGTCCGGCAGACCGTAACCGAGGAAGCCCTCGACGATGCCCAGGAGCAGCAGCACGCAACCGATGGTCCAGTTGGCCTCACGCGGTCGGCGGAACGCGCCGGTGAAGAAGACGCGGATCATGTGGACGACCATCGACGCCACGAACAGCAGGGCCGCCCAATGGTGGATCTGCCGCACGAAGAGTCCGCCACGGACCTCGAACGAGATGTCCAACGCGGTCTCGTAGGCGCGCGAGATCTCGATGCCGTTGAGCGGCGCGTACGCACCCTGGTAGATCACCTTCGACATGGAGGGGTCGAAGAACAGGGTGAGGTAGACACCCGAGATCAGCAGGATGATGAAGCTGTACAGGGCGACCTCGCCCAGCAGGAAGGACCAGTGCGTCGGGAAGACCTTGTTGATCTGCCGGCGCATGCCCTTGGCCATGGTGTACCGCGCGTCGAGGCCGTCGCCCAGGGACGCGAGTCTTGTGTTAGTGCTCATGAACGACGCTCCCAGAAGGCGGGTCCGACCGGCTCGACGAAGTCACCGTTGGCGACGAGGTAACCCTCGTTGTCCACGGCGATGGGCAGCTGCGGAAGCGCGCGGGCGGCGGGGCCGAAAACCGGCTTCGCGTACTCGAGCGCGTCGAACTGCGACTGGTGGCACGGGCAGAGGAATCGATGGGTCTGCTGCTCGTACAGCGGGGTGGGGCAGCCGAGGTGGGTGCACACCTTCGAATAGGCGTACAGGTCACCGTAGTTGAAGTTCTCCTGGCCCTTGCGCTTGATCACTCGTGCGGCGTCTTCGGGGCGGAAGCGAACCACCAGAACCGCGTTGCGCGAGCCGTGGAGCGCGTGCATGTGCTCCTCGAAGTTACCCAACGCGCTCGCGGGCAGCGGGAAGACGGTCTCGAGGCCACCGGCGGCGAGGTCGTCGACGCGGATGCGCTCCAGGCGGCCCTCGCCGGCGGGCGGATGCCCGTCGGGGTAGACCTTGCCGGTGTCGCGGCCGAGGTAGACCTTCTCCGCTGGTAGACCGTCGGGACGGTTGTCGGAGGCGAGGGTCCATCCGGTGGTGTGGAGGGTGCCGTCACCGGCGAGGGTCATCTCGCCGCGTTTCCACGGGTTCTTGATCATGCCGCCGAGCGGCAGGATCGCGGAGAGGCCGATGAGCCCCACGCCCGCGCCGAGGAAGCCGCCCATGACCTTGCGGCGGCCGATGGTGGAGGTCTTCCACGAGTCGTTGAGCTCGGCGACGATGGTGCGACGGTCGACCTCGTCCGAGAGGCCGTCGTGACGGGTCTGGACCGAGACCTCGTCGGGGACGAACTTCTTGGTGAACTGCACGGCGCCGAAGCCCAGGAAGAGGATCGACAGGCCGATCGTGCCGCCGAGCAACGGCGTGTAGGCCATGTACAGCCAGTAGCCGTCCTCACCCTCGCCGCGGTACTCCCACGGCCAGAAGATGTAGACGACGGCGAAGGCGAGGGCGAACAGTGCCGACAGCGCGAACCAGGTGGTGACGGTGCGCGCGGCACGCTTCTCGGCGCGTGTGGTCACGCCCTCGGGCCAGCGGTTCTCCCGGTGCCGGACATCGACCTCGTCGAGTTCGGTGCCCAGGCGTACGAGCTCGGCCTCGCTCATGCGGTCCAGGTCCGCCGGGGACGGGTTCTTCGGGGTCTCACTCATGAACGGGATCCGATCCACAGGGTCGCACCGATGAGGGCGACGATGCCGACAAGCCAGATGGCCACGCCCTCGGTGACGGGGCCGAGTCCGCCGAGGCCGTAGCCACCGGGCGTCACCTTGTTATCCGTGGCCTTGATGTAGGCGATGATGTCCTTCTTCTCGTCAGGCGTGAGCTGCCGGTCCGAGAACTTGGGCATGTTCTGGGGACCGGTGAGCATGGCCTGGTACATCTCCTGCTCGTTGGCAGGGTCCAGTACCGGCGCGTACTTACCGCCGGAGAGCGCTCCGCCGCGGCCGGTGAAGTTGTGGCAGGACGCGCAGTTGAGCCGGAACAGCTCGGAACCGCGGGCGATCTCCTCGGCGCGGCTTTCGCCGGAGGCGCCTCGCAGCGACTCCTGCGCGATCGTGCCGTCGGCGTTGGTGATGATGCCCGGCCCGCCGCCGTGGAGGTCGACGTACGCCGCGAGAGCGATGATCTGCTGCTCGCTGTAGCGGGGCTTCTTGCGCTCGGCCTGCGCCTCGTTGTCCGCGGCCGGCATGCGGCCCGAGTGCACCTGGAAGTAGGTGGATCCCGCGCCGACACCGACGAGGGACGGTCCGCGGTCCTCGACACCCTGCAGGTTCTGCCCGTGGCAGGTGATGCAGGCGACGTCGTAGATCGACTTGCCCTCGGCGATGAGCGCGGCCTGATCCTGCTGGGCCGTCGCCACCTGCGGCTCCGGGACTACGGCGGTGGCGATCGCTCCCGCTCCGAGGAGGCCGGCAGCGATGACGAGCGCGCCGGTCGCCTTACGGCGCCGCTTGGTGGAGGCCGACCGCGTCGGGGTCGTCGCCGGGTCCGGCGACGGCGTGTCCGCAGCGGGTGGGTGAGGTGAGTTCATTGTGAGTTCCCTTTGGTGTTGGGACCTGCTGGACACAGCGTCCTGCGGCCAGCTGACTACTGAATGAAGTAGATGGTGACGAAGAGGCCGATCCAGACCACGTCGACGAAGTGCCAGTAGTAGGACACCACGATGGCGGCGGTGGCCTGCGCCGGGGTGAACCGCGACATCGTCGTACGCATCACGAGAACGACGAAGGCGAGGACGCCTGCGGCCACGTGGAGGCCGTGGAAGCCGGTGGTGATGAAGAAGACGGACCCGTAGACGCTGGAGGAGATGGTGGTCCCCTCGAGGTACAGCATCACGTACTCGTAAGCCTGGCCGATGAGGAAGACGGTGCCCATGACCGCGGAGATGACGTACCACCGCCGAAGTCCGAAGACATCGCCTTGCTCGGCGGCGAACACGCCCAGCTGGCAGGTGAACGATGACGCCACGAGGATCACCGTGATCGTCAGGGCGAACGGCACGTTCAGATGCGTTGGGTAGGAGGGCCAGTCACCTCCCGAGTTCGCCTTGGAGACGAAGTACATCGCGAACAGGCCCGCGAAGAACATCAGCTCCTGGGACAGCCAGATGATGGTGCCCACACTGACCATGTTCGGCCGATTCAGCGAATGAACACGCTGGGCCATGGCCGATCCTGAGTTATCTACTGCGCTCGTCACGTGGCCAAGTATGACCCCTGAGGTGGGGCGAGTCTGCATGGACCCCCGAAATCGGCGTGTCCGCTCAGTGTTTCCGCAGGTCGCCTCAGATACGTCACCGTCAGGGGTCGGAAATCGCGCCCCTTGCAGGGGCTATCAGCGGCCTCTCAGGCTGGTCGGTCCGGACCGTCGCGCTTGCCGTGGTCAGGGGACGGTGCGGGCGGCGGCGGTGCCGGGGTGGCACGATTGACCCCGTGTGGCCGGGCCCTCGGGGTGCCGGCTCCGTTCTATGACACCAGAGGAGGTCGGGACACGTGGGCAGTTCGGCGGCGATCGACGGGGGCCGGTCCTGGCCCGGGGTACTCGGCACCCTCACGGCGGAGGAGGACCTGGATCCGGCGGACGCCCGGTGGGCGATGTCGCGGATCATGGAGGGCGTCGCGACCGATGCGCAGATCGCCGCGTTCGGCGTGGCCCTGAAGATGAAGGGTGTCACCGGACCCGAGCTCGAGGCGCTCGCCTCGACGATGCTCGACTACTCCCGTCGCGTGCCCACGGACCGCGCCTGTGTGGACATCGTGGGCACCGGCGGCGACCGGCAGGGCACCGTGAACATCTCGACGATGTCGTCGTTGGTGGTCAGCGCGTGTGGTGTGCCCGTCGTCAAGCACGGCAACCGGGCGGCGTCCTCCAAGAGCGGAGGGGCTGACGTCCTCGAGGCGCTCGGCGTGGCCATCGATCTCGGGCCCGAGGACGTGGGGCGTTGTCTCGACGAGGTGGGGGTGGCCTTCTGCTTCGCCCCCGTGTTCCACCCCGCTCTACGCTTTGCCGCGACTCCGCGCCGGGAGATCGGCATCCCGACCGTGTTCAATATCCTGGGCCCGTTGACGAACCCGGCCGCCCCGGCGGCGAATCTCATCGGGTGCGCCTTCGAGAATCTCATCTCGGTGATGGCCGAGGTGTTCGCGCTGCGCGGCCGGTCGGCTCTGGTCGTCCGCGGTGCCGACGGGCTGGACGAGATCACGATGACCGGTCCGACCCGAGTCCTGCGGGTGGCCGACGGTCACGTGGACGAGGACCGGATCGAGCCCGCGGACTTCGGGATGAGTACGTGCTCGATCGAGGAACTGCGCGGCGGCGACGGGGTGCACAACGCCGGGGTCGCCCGGGACCTCCTGGCGGGGAAGACCGGCCCGGTGCGTGACGCGGTGTTGCTCAATTCCGCGGCGGCGCTCGTGGCGTTCGACGGTCTCGACAGGGACGCGGACCTGGTGGCCGCGATGCGTGCGGCCGTGGACCGGGCGGCGACGGCGATCGACGACGGCGAGGCGGCGCGCCTGCTCGAGAAGTGGGTCGGTTTCAGCGCGAACCGGTGAGTCAGGCCTGGCGGTGATCGGCGGCCGCGCGTTCGGCCCGGTCCGCCCAGTCCGTCAGGGTGTGCGCACCTCCGAGGGGGAGCGTCCAGCAGCCGTCGACCGAGACGATGCGGGTCTGCGTGGAGTCGATCCACCGATGCACATTCCGGATCTGGGCCCGGGTCGCCCCGGCGAACGGCCCCGGCGCGGGCCGCACGGTGGAGGCGGCGGCCCGTAACCCGTCGATGACCGGCATCGGCGCGGCTCCGGGTGGAACCGTGCCGGATCCGGCGAGCCGGCCGTGGCGGACGACCGCCACCGCCCAGGCCCGTCGGGGTGCGGGTTGGACGAGGACGATCTCAGCGAGCGCGGCGGTCGCGGCCAGTTCCTGTCGGCGGGCGAGTACCCGGATGAGGGCGGCGGTCCTGTCGCGCAGTCGTGCCCCGCGCTCGAAGGCCCCGCCGGCGGCGAGCCGGTCGATCTGCTCGACGAGCGCGTGCAGCGGACCCGAGTCCCGCCCGTCGGCGAGCGCCGCCCAGAGCTCGGGCCTGGGCCGACCGCCGAACGCCCCGAGGAGGTCCTCCCAAGCGGCGCGCGCGTCCTCGGTGCGGCGGAACGGTCCGATCGCCGTGGGGTCGTCCGGGACCCTGACGATCGTCGGACGGCTGGCGCGGCCGGTGGGAGGGGAGAGCCACCAGCCTCGGCGGGGGCTGCGTGACCGTCTGTTGAACGGTGGCTGCAGTGAGTCGATGAGTTGTTCCTCGACCGTCCACGCCTCGAGGAGGTGGGCGCACGGCACAGCGTCCACCGAGGCGGCCAGGCCGACCATGGTGCGCATCCGTCCGCGGGTGTCCCCGCCGGAGTAATAGGAACGCGCGCGACGACGCACCGAGCCGGATGAGCCGACGTACAGCGGCCCGCCGGCCTCGTCGCGGAATACGTAGGCCCCGGGGCCGTCGGTGAGCGACTCGGTGAGGGTCGCGCGACGTCGGATCTCGGGAGCCAGGCGGCCGTCGTACGCCAGCAGCTCCGAGAGGGTGGACACCCCGCAGTCGCCCACCCGCGAGATGAGGGCGTGCAGCACGTCCACCGTGGCACGTGCGTCCTGCAGGGCGCGGTGATTGGGCTCGACCGTGGCGCCCAGGTGCGCGGCCAGCACCCCGAGCCGGTGCCCACGCGTCTCGCCTCGGTGGAGCACCCGCCGGGCGAGTGCGAGGGTGCACACGGACGGGGGATCCGGCCAACGGTGGCCCGTTGCGGCCGCGGCGGCGCGGAGGAAGCCGAGGTCGAACCGGGCGTTGTGCGCCACCAGGACCGCCCCGCGCGAGAACTCGAGGAACGTCGCCATCACCTCGCCGAGGGACGGTGCCCCGACGAGGTCCTCGGGGGCGATCCCCGTCAGTCTGCTGATGTGCCCCGGCAGCACGCCGTCGATCGAGACGAAGGTGGACAGCTCCGCCTGCACCTCGCCTCCCCGGACCCGGACGGCGCCGATCTCGGTGATCTCGTCGCCGCCCGGCCTGGTGCCGGTGGTCTCGAGGTCGACGACGACGAAGGTCACCTCGGACAGCAGCGGCTCGAGCTCGTCGAACGCGGCCTGCACGCCGACGGGTGCCGGTGAGGTGGGTGGGGGCATGGCGGAGACGGTAGCGGCGGGGTCCGACACCGCTGTCCGCGGCCGGTGGCCGTCACGGACCGGGGGAGTGTGTCGTACCCGGTTCCTAGGGTGCGCTCCAGGACGCCAGCCGCGGGGCCGGATCGCGGCTCGATAACGAACGGGCAACACGCCCAGGACGGAATGTGAGGTAGATCATGGTGTCGATGGATTGCACTCGCTGCCCGATGGGGCCGGGGAACTGTGAAGGCTGCGTCGTCTCGCTACTTCTCGGCGAGAAGGGCCAGGTAGACGAGCTTTCTCCGGAGTCCTGCGGGTATGTCCTCGACCCGGAGGTGCGGACGGCGATCGACGTCCTCCGGGCCGCGGGAATGGTGACATCGATCGACATCCTGGCCGCGGAAACCGCCGCGTGAGCGGGGAACTGGACTTCGGCGAGACAGTTTCGTAACCTTTTCGAGACCTCGGAAGTCATTCCCCGCCCGCCGGTGGGGAGCCGGGGTCACGCCTAAGCGCCCGAGGGCGCGCCGGGGAACCACGTTCCACTGGGGTGAATCGCTCGACGACCGCGAGGTCGGCCAGCGTAGGACAGACTTCCGTGTCCGAACCCGTCAGCTAACCCGGTCGGTGCCGCAGGAAGAAAGAGGAAAGTCTCTCGTGGGAGCCCACAGCATCAAGACCAGCTCGACCGGCCGCCGCGTGGCCGCCGTCGGACTGCTCGCCGCCGGAGCCGCTGTCGCGGGCTCCGGGACCGCATTCGCCGCGCCCGTGACCGTCGACGTCCCCGTCGAGCTGCGGCTGCCGGGTGTTCCGGCCCAGGTCACCATCGACGTCCCGGAGGGCATCGCGCTTCCGGCCGGCCTCCAGCAGGCCGCCCAGGCAGCCCCGGCCGCTCCGGTCGAGTTCGCCACCCCGGCGCCCGAGATCTCCACCGGCCAGCGCGTCCTCGACGCGGCCACCACCCGTGTCGGCTCGCCCTACGTCTGGGGTGCGACCGGCCCCAGCTCGTTCGACTGCTCCGGCCTGACCTCGTGGGCCTACAAGGAGGCGGGGATCTCGATCCCGCGCACGAGCCAGGCCCAGATCGGCGGCGGCACCCAGGTGGCCAAGTCCGACCTGCAGCCCGGTGACATCGTCGCCTTCTACAGCGGCGCGAGCCACGTCGGCATCTACGCGGGCAACGGTCAGGTCGTCCACGCCCCGTACTCCGGCACCTCCGTGAGCTACGCGCCGGTGGACTCCATGCCGTTCTACGGCGCCACCCGCTACTACTGAGGCGGGTCGGCTCTCCGACCCTCACACACCCCGCCCGTGACCGGTCACGTACCGGCCCCGGGCGGGGTGTGTCGTATGTAACATCCCTTCTCGGGTGCCGGATGCCTCATAGGCGTCAGAAGCCACCCCGCCCCAGGCCCACCCCGGACCCGAGAGACCGACGTCAGCAGATGAAGCCCCGTCCCCGCGCGAACATGGTCGCTGCCGCCGTGGCGGTCGTGGTGCTCCTGGACGTCGCTGCCGCCACTGCTCCGCCTACCGCGACTGCGCAGCCCACCGTCACGGCCCAGCCCACCGTTCCCGTCGACGCCCCCACGACGATCCCGGCCCCCGCGGCCGATCCGTCCCCCGCCAGGAGTGGGAGAGCGGCCGATGTGCAGCCCTCCGCCTCGCCCGGGGCTCCCGAGGGCCCGGTGTCCGGTGCGGGCGAGGACCTGGCCGAGTTGGCGCGGCTGTCCGAGGAGGCCGGGGCTCTCGGTGAGGAACTCCACCTGGCCCGTGCGGAACTCGCCCGCGCCGAGCGGGAGCGGGATCGCCTCGAGCGGGCCGCCGGGACAGCCGCCGGTCGAGCCGCGGTGGCCGACGGTGCGGCCGTGCGGGATCAGTCCCTCGTCGACCACCTCGCCGCCATGAGGTACCGAGGCGGCGACCCGGGCGCGACCAGGGCCGCGGTTCTCGCCGAGAGCCCGCGAGACCTCGTGCAGAGATTGGACGCCCTACGCCGGCTGTCCGGCGCCACCACGAGCGCACTGGACGCCTCGCGGGCGGCCTCCGAGACGGCCGCACGCCTCCGGGATGACGCCACAAGGACCGCCGACGCGGCACGGGCCTCCGCTCGCGCGGCGCGAGAGCGCGCCGATCATCTCGACCGGCGCATGGCCGAGATGCGCGAACTCATGGACGAGGTACGTCGCCGCGTGGACTCCCTGACGGACGGGCAGCGGGCCCTGTGGGTCGGCGGGCCGGTGATGCCCGCCGGATACATCGCCCCGCCCGTGGACGACACAAACTCGGCCGCGCTCCGCGTGGCGCTGACCCGACTGGGCGCTCCGTACTCGTGGGGCGCCACCGGTCCCGAGGAGTTCGACTGCTCCGGGCTCATGGTGTGGTCGTACGCCAGGGAGGGCAAGACCCTGCCACGATCGAGCCAGGCGCAGGCGGTCGCCGGGGCACCCGTGGCGATGCGGGACGCCCGACCCGGTGACCTGGTCATCTACTACCCGGAGGCGACCCACGTGGGGATGTACGCCGGGGACGGCCTGGTGCTGCACGCCCCGACCTACGGCGTCCCCGTCAGGCTCGAGAGGGTCGACGCGATGCCGATCCACTCGATCCGGCGGTACTGACCGCGCGCGAGCGGCCCGGTGACGTTCCGGGGCGCAGGATGGCGCCGGGTCGCGCTGGCCCGGTGAGGGCGCTGTGGCAGGCTCGGGGTCGATGACCAAGACCCTGCTGATCACCAACGACTACCCGCCGCGCCCCGGCGGGATCCAGTCCTATCTCGAGACGTACCTGAGCCACCTCGATCCCGCGGAGGTCGCGGTCCTCGCGTCGACGTTCCGCGGTGCCGAGTCCGCCGAATACGACGCGTCCAGGCCCTATCTCGTGGAGCGCGTGCCCACCGAGATGCTGCTGCCGACGCCGGACCTCGCGGCCCGGGCGCGCCGCCTCGCCTCGGATTTCGGCGCGACGACGATCTGGTTCGGGGCGGCCGCCCCGCTCGCGGCCATGGTCCCGGTCCTGCGTGACGGTCCCGTGGAGCGGATCGTCGCGAGCACCCACGGGCACGAGGTGGGATGGTCGATGCTCCCCGGGTCGCGTCAGGTCCTGCGCGTGATCGGGGAATCGACCGACGCGATCACCTACGTCAGTGACTACACGCGTAGGCGGTTCGCCGCCGCCTTCGGCCCGCGAGCCCGGCTGGTGCGCCAACCGGGTGGCGTCGACACGGAGCGGTTCCGTCCGGACCCCGTCAGGCGCCGGGCCATCCGTGACCGCTACGGGGTCGCGGACCGCGACGTGATCGTGTGCCTGTCCCGCCTCGTTCCGCGGAAGGGGCAGGACGCGCTCATCCGCGCGATGCCGGAGATCGCACGGCGGGTGCCGGGAGCCGTCCTCGTCGTCGTCGGCGGGGGACCTTACAGGCGGACGCTCGAGGGGCTCGCGCGCCGGTACGGCGTGGCGGACCGGGTCATCTTCACCGGCCGGATACCCGCGGACGAGATCGTCGACCACCACCGCATGGCCGACGTCTTCGCGATGCCGTGCCGCACGCGCGGCGGCGGGCTGGACGTCGAGGGACTGGGGATCGTCTACCTCGAGGCGTCGGCGTGTGGTGTGCCGGTGGTGGCGGGGCGCAGCGGGGGAGCACCGGAGACGGTCCGGGACGGGCGGACCGGGCTCGTGGTGGACGGGACCTCGCGGCGCGAGATCGTCGACGCGGTGGCCGGGCTGCTCGAGGACCGTCCGCGTGCGTCCTCGATGGGGCTGAGCGGCCGCCGCTGGGTCCTCGAGAACTGGCGGTGGGAGGACCTGGCGCGGGACATGGAACGCGTGCTCTCGGGGGAGTGACCCGCGAGAGCACGCGTCCGGCCCGCCGGGCTGTCAGGCGTAGAGCGCCTCGATCTGCTCGGCGTACTTCTGGTGCACCACGTTGCGCTTGACCTTGAGCGACGCGGTGAGCTCACCGGTCTCCTCGGTGAACTGGTCCGGCAGGACGTGGTACTTCTTGATCGACTCCGAGTGCGACACGCTGCGGTTCGCCCGCATCAGCGCCTGATCGAGGTGCTCGATCATGTCGGCGTCCTTGAGCAGCTCGTACAGCGACCCCGATTTGTCGTGGTGCGACTTCCAGCGCTCCAGGGCCTCCGGGTCCAGGGTCAGCAGCACGGAGACGAACGGCTTGCCGTCACCCACGCAGACCGCCTCGGCGACGAGGGGGTCGGCGCGCAGCGCGTCCTCCAACTGGTTGGGAGCCACGTTCTTGCCGCCGGCCGTGACGATGATCTCCTTCTTGCGGCCGGTGATCGACAGGTAGCCGTCCTCGTCCAGCGAGCCCAGGTCGCCGGTCCGGAACCAGCCGTCCGTGAAGGACTCGGCGGTCGCCTTCTCGTTCTGCCAGTAGCCGGAGGCGACCACGGGGCCGCTCACCTCGACCTCGCCGTCCTGGGCGATACGGACGGCGCACCCGGGAAGCGGCTGGCCGACGCTGCCGATCCGCATGTGGCCCGGGGTGTTCACCGTGATCGCGGCGCACGTCTCCGTCAAGCCGTAGCCCTCGAAGATGTTGACCCCGATGCCGTCGAAGAAGTGGGTCAGCCGGTCACCGAGGGCCGCGCCGCCGGAGATGGCGACCTCGCAGCGCCCACCGAGGGCGTTGACGAGCTTGGCGTAGACCAGCTTAGAGAAGAGCGCGTGGCGCAGCCTGAGGAGCGGCCCCACGCGGCCGTCACCCCGGTTGGCCTTGGAGTACGCCACGGCGGTGTCGGCCGCCTTGTCGAACATCCACGCCTTGACCGTGCCGCCGTCCTGAGCGGTCGCCCGGGCCTTGTTGAAGACCTTCTGGAAGACGCGGGGGACCGCGAGGATGTAGTGCGGCTTCATCTCTCCGAACGTCTCGACCAGGTTGGTGAGGTCGGCGGAGTGCGCGATCGTCACACCGGCGTGGAAGCCGGCGTACGTGATCGCGCGGGCCAACACGTGTGCCAACGGGAGGAACATCACCGAGGTCGCGTCGATGCGCAGGATCTGGCTGAAGGGCGTCTCGAGCACGGCGAGCGTCTCGGACATGAAGTTGTGGTGGCTGAGCATGACGCCCTTGGGGCGTCCCGTCGTGCCGGAGGTGTAGATGAGTGTCGCGGGGGAGTCGGCCCGCACCGTGGCGCGGCGCTCGTCCAGGACGGAGGCGTCGACCGAGGCGCCCTCGGTGGCGAGGGTCTCCAGGACCGGGTCGGCCCCGTCGATCACGAGGACGTCGGAGACGTCGAGCCCCTCGATGCCCTCGCGGGCCGTCGCCGCGTGGGTGTCGTTCTCGACGATGATCAGCTTCGCGCCGGAGTCCTCCATGATCCACCGGATCTGGTCGGCGCTCGAGCTGTCGTACACCGGCACCGTGACCGCGCCGACCGCCCAGATGGCGAAGTCGATCAGATTCCACTCGTAGCGGGTGGCGCTGAGCAGGGCGACCCTGTCGCCCGCCTGGACGCCCAGGGCCACGAGGCCGCGCGCGACCGTGCGGACCTCCTCGGCGAACTCACGGTTGGTGACGTCCGTCCACCGACCGCCGACGGGCCTGAGGAACGCGACGTTCTCCGGTGTCTGTTCCGCTCGGTCGTAGGCCGACTGAACGCAGGACCAGTCGTCGGGGACGGTGAAGGTGGCGGGTGCCGCGACGTATTCGCGCAAAGGGTCCTCCCGGTGGAGACGTTCGTCGTATGTCGGTGACCACACACTATCGCCGCCCCACCGCGGCGGCCACGGCGACCGGCACCGACGGGACTCGGCCCGGGCGCATCCCGGGTCGGGATGTGTGAAGCTGGAGGGCATGAGCGAGTACGACGGCGCCCCCGAGGTCTGGCCGACCAGAGACTCCACCGTGGTCGACGCGTCGGTGGAGGCCGTCATGGCGGTCATCGCCGACTTCGCGGCCTATCCGGAGTGGTCCGCGTCGATCGACGCCGCCGAGGTGCTGTCGACGGGCGCGGACGGTCGCCCGGACAGGGTGCGGTTCCAGCTGCGGGCGGGTGCGATCGTCGACGAGTACGTGCTCGTCTACTCCTGGTCGGCGGACCACCGCTCGGTGGAATGGCGCCTCGAGAGCTCGACGCTGCAGCGGAACCAGCGCGGCTCCTATCGTCTGGAACCCGTGGAAGCCGGCACCCGGGTGGACTACGAGCTGGAGATCGAACTGACCGTGCCGGTGATCGGGAGTCTGCGCAGCCGTGCTCAGCGACGCATCCTGGGTGACGCGCTCAGTGAGCTCAAACGACGGGCCGAGTCCCGGTGAACCACACCCGTGTGGTCGTCGTCCTCGGCGGCGACCCGGCCGAACGCGCCGACGTGACCGGTGGGCTGCTCGCGGACTCCGGTCGGACCGCCCTGGTGCTGACCGGTCACCCCGATGCCGTCGACCCCCGCCTCGACACCTCCGACGAGGGCCCCGTCGAGGTCCGCGCCGACGACCCGACCGCGAGGCTGGAGGCGTACCGATCCGGCGCCGCCGACCCGGATGACGACGTCCTGGCCGCCCTCTCCGCAGGCGGCGACACACCGCTGGCTGCCGTGCTCGGGTGGGAGTACGCGCGCCGCGCCGCGGCGTCCGGTTACTGGGATGTCGTCGTGGTCGAACTCGACGGGGACCTGGCCGCCGTCCGCCGCATCGCCGCGGCCGGGGAACTGGCCGCCTTCGTCGAGTCGCGGTGGCCGGCCAACGTGCGCTTCGCCTCCATGGCCGCCGGCGCCCGTGCGGATGCCCGTGTCCGGGAGGCGCATCGGCTCGCGCTGCTCGCCGGTGACGTGGCCGGCTTCCTCTCGGGCCCGCTCGAGGTGACCGTGGTCGGCCGCGCATCGGAGCGGACGGCCGCGATGGCGGCGCTCGCGCGCGGCGCCGTGCGACCCGGGGTGGCGCCCGACGGCGCCGGGGGATACCGCGTCGAGTACCCCGTCCCGACCGCGCCGTCCGCGCCGGCGTCGGTCGAGGGCGACCGGCTCCGCCTCGAACACGACGGTTTCCGCGCGGTTCTCGGCCTGCCCCCGCTGCTGACCCGCTGCGTCCTCGTCGACTCGACCTTCGACGCCGACGCCGGACGCGTTCGGCTGCGCTTCCTCCCGGACCCCGATCTGTGGCCGCAGAACCTCGTGCCGACCGGTTCCGCCGACACGGCCGGGTAGTATCCGCATTCGTCGATTGCCACCACAAGAGGACCGGGGACCGCGTTGCTGTACTACCTGTTCAAATACGTGCTCATCGGCCCGTTCCTCCGGGCCACGAGTCGGCAGGTCGTGACGGGACACGAGCATTTCCCGGCCAGGGGCGCCGCTCTCCTCGTCGGCAACCACCAGTCGATCGCGGACTGGCTGTTCACCCCGCTGCTCCTGCCGCGCCGGGTGACGTTCCTGGCCAAGAGCGACTACTTCACGGGCACCGGCATCCGCGGGATGCTCAGCCGGTGGTTCTTCGCCGGCTCCGGGCAGTACCCGATCGACCGCACCAACGCCGACGCCGCACAGGCGGCCCTGGACGCCGGTCTCGAGGTCCTGTCCTCCGGGCGGATCCTGTGCATCTACCCCGAGGGCACCCGCTCCCCGGACGGGCGGCTCTACCGGGGCAAGACCGGGCCGGCCCGACTGGCGCTCCGCGCGGGCGTGCCGATCATCCCCGTGGGGGTCTCCGGCACCGGCGAGTACGTCCGCAAGGCGACCAGGTTCCGCTTCTTCCCGCGGACCGAGGTCCGCGTCATGCTCGGCGAGCCGCTCGACCTCTCGCCGTGGGCCGGCCGTGAGGGCGACCGGGCGGCCGAGCGCGAGGTCACCGACGAGCTCATGCGTCGCATCCAGGCCCTCACCGGGCAGGAGTACGTCCACGACATCTACGGCGCGGACATGAAGAAGCGCTACCAGGCGGTGCGCGAGTCGGGGCACAACCTGCTCGACCAGCCCGTCGACGGGCAGCGCTGACGAGGTGCGGTACTTCTACGACTGCGAGTTCATCGAGGACGGCACGACCATCGACCTGGTGTCGGTGGGGGTCGTCGCCGAGGACGGTCGCGAGTTCTACGCGGTGTCCACCGAGTTCGACTCGTCGACGGCCGGCCCGTGGGTCCGCCGCAACGTCCTGCCCAAACTCCCCAACCCGTCGTCCGGGGCGTGGATGTCGAGGTCCCGGATCCGCGACGAGCTCTACGACTTCGTCACGGCCCCGCCCACCGGCCCGGTCGAGATGTGGGCGTGGATCGGCGCCTATGACCACGTCGCGGTGTGCCAGCTGTGGGGCGACATGACGAAGCTGCCGGCGGCGATGCCCAAGTTCACCCGCGACGTCCGCCAGCTCTGGGAGCTCGCCGGCCGGCCGGAGCTGCCGGCGCACCCAGGGGGCGCGCACGACGCGCTCGGTGACGCCCGCCACGTGGCGATGCGGTTCCGGGCCATCGCCGGGCAGGCGCCCCACCTGGGTCTCTGAGGCCTCGTCCGCGCGCGGTGGCGTATCGTCGCCGGGGTGAGCAACTGGACAGTCGACGTCGACATCGCGCAACTCCCCGACCTGCCGCCGCTCTCCGCGGACCTCGACAGGCAGCTGGCCGACGCCCTCTCCCGGCCGGCGCTGCAGCAGCCGTCGTGGGACCCGCAGCACGCCGCCGCCATGCGCAAGGTCCTCGAGAGCGTCCCGCCGATCTGCGTGGCCTCCGAGGTCGAGCACCTCTCGGACCGCCTGGCGGACGTGGCACACGGTCGGGCTTTCCTGCTGCAGGGCGGTGACTGCGCCGAGACGTTCGAGGCCAACACCGAGCCCCACATCAAGGGCGTCATCCGCACGCTCCTGCAGATGTCGGTCGTGCTGACCTACGGTGCTTCGATGCCCGTGGTCAAGGTCGGTCGCATCGCCGGCCAGTACGCCAAGCCGCGCTCCGCCGACCGCGACGGCACCGGGCTGCTGTCCTACCGCGGCGACATGGTCAACAGCATCGAGGCGGACGAGTCCGCCCGCGAGCACGACCCGTCCCGCCTGGTCCGCGCCTACGCCAATGCGGCGGCGGCGATGAACCTCGTCCGTTCCCTGACGGCGTCGGGTACCGCCGACCTGCACCGCGTGCACGAGTGGAACATGGAGTTCGTCGCCGGCTCGCCGGCCGGTGCCCGCTACGAGGCCCTGGCCGCGGAGGTCGACCGGGGCCTGCGCTTCATGGACGCGTGCGGTGTCTCCGACGCCAACCTGCGGTCCGCCGACATCTTCTCCTCCCACGAGGCCCTGGTCCTGGACTACGAGCGGGCGATGCTGCGCCTGGCCGACGACGGGACGGGGCTCACCGGTGACGCCGAGCAGGGCCTGTACGACCTGTCGGCGCATTTCCTGTGGATCGGGGAGCGCACCCGCGGCATCGACGACGCCCACGTGGCGTTCGCCTCGCTCATCCAGAACCCCATCGGGCTGAAGATCGGTCCCACCACGACCCCCGAGTTGGCGGTCGAGTACGTCGAGAAGCTCGACCCCCACAACCGGCCGGGCCGACTGACGCTCGTCTCCCGCATGGGCAACGACAAGGTCCGCGAGGCGCTCCCGCCGATCGTCCGCGCGGTCGAGGCCACCGGGCACAAGGTCATCTGGCAGTGCGATCCCATGCACGGCAACACGCACTCCACGTCGAACGGGTACAAGACCCGCCACTTCGACCGGATCATCGACGAAGTCCAGGGCTTCTTCGAGGTGCACCACGCGCTCGGATCGCATCCGGGCGGGATCCACATCGAGTTGACCGGCGAGGACGTCACGGAGTGCCTCGGCGGCGCCCAGGACATTTCCGACCTGGACCTGGCGGGCCGGTACGAGACGGCGTGCGACCCGCGGCTCAACACCCAGCAGTCGCTCGAGCTCGCCTACCTGGTCGCGGAGATGCTGCGCCACTGACGCGCCCAGCGGGCGCCGGCCGGGCGCCGCGCCGACCTCGCAGGAGTCAGCCCTGGGCCGCGTCAGCCCAGCGCGTCGATCTCGACCTCGCTGCCCCGGGCCACCACCCGGCCGGGCAGCGGGGTCTGTCCGTAGACGATGCCGCTCGACGTCCCCGCGTCGATCGTGGCGCGCAGCCCGGCCTCCTGCAGTCGCTGGCGGGCGTCGGACGCGCGGGAGCCCAGCACGACCGGGACGGTCACCGCGTCCGACGGCACGATCCGCAGCACGGCGCCCGACGGGTCGAGGCGGGTCCCGGCCGGCGGCTCGGTGCGGACCACCCGGCCGTCGGCGATCTGGCGGTCGGTCACGGATGACTCGAGGACGACCGTGAACCCGGCCTGCTCGAGCACGTCCGTCGCCTCGTCGACGGGCACGTCCCTGATGTCGGGCACGGTCAGTGCGTTGGAGACCAGCAGGACGACCCCGTCGCCGCGGGACACGTCGGTCCCGGCGGCCGGGTCGGTGCCCACGGCCTGGCCACCGTCCACCTCGTCGTCGTACACCCTCCTGACCTGCGACACGGAGAGCCCCGCGCCCTCGAGGGCGGCGCGCGCCTGGTCCTCGGCCAGGCCCACCACCTCCGGCACGGCCACCGGCGCCGGCCCGGAGCTGGTGATCATGGCCACGCGCGTGCCCACGTCGACGGTCGTGCCCGCGCCGGGCTGCAGCGACACCACCTGGCCCACGGGCACCGAGTCGGAGTGCTCGGTGCCGCCGCGGACCGGCTCCAGCGAGTTCTCCCGGAGGGCGGCCGAGACGGCGTCGACGGTCCGGTTCGCACCCACCTCGGGCACCACGGGGCGCCCCACCGACACCAACACGGCCACGGTGTCCCCGCGGGGCACCTTCTCCCCGGCCGCGGGGTCGGTACCCACCAGGCCGGACGGGGGGACGTCGTTGCTGAAGGCGTCGCGCGTCGCGGCCGCGAGGCCCACGGCGTTGACCGCGTCGGTGGCCTGGCCCACCGACATCCCCTGGACGGAGGGCACCTCTACGAACCGTCCCGAGCCGAGCCACCACCCGGCCACGGCCAGTCCGATCGCGGCGGCGAGCACCACGATGAGCCATAACATGCCGCGCTGTCGGCGCGGCCGGATGATGTCGCGGTCGGGCGCGGCCTCCACGTCGCCGCGCGGTGCGCGGTCGGGCTCGGCGGGGCCGGCGGCCGGGGGCACCGGGGCGAGGTCGGCGCGCGTCTGGACCCGGGTGGGCGTCGGGCCGTCGCCGCGGCGCAGGGCCTCGCCGCTCTCGCGGTCGGCGGCGTCGAACTCGGATTCGCCGCCCGGGGTGGCGCGCGCGGCGTTCGCCCTGGCCCGCGTCCACGAGGACTGCCTCGGCGCCGGGACGACGTAGTCGGGGAACCGCCCGATCTTGGCGGCGCGGTCGAGGTCGCGCAGCATCTCGTCGGCGTCGGTGTAGCGGTCCTCGCGGCTGCGGCGGGTGGCGCGCAGGACTAGGTGGTCGAGGTCCTCGGCGACGGTGTCGGACTGGTCGGACGGCGCGGGGACGTCGGTGTCGAGGCGACGGTAGGCCACCGCGATGTTGTTGTCGCCGCTGAACGGCGGCTCCCCGGTGAGCATCTCGTAGGTCAGCACGCCCAGGGAGTACAGGTCGGAGCGCGGATCCGTGTCGGCGCCGGAGATCTGCTCGGGGGAGAGGTACGCGGCGGTGCCCATGACCACGCTGCTGGAGGTGGCGCGCGACTCGGCGACCGCGCGGACCAGGCCGAAGTCGGCCAGCTTCACCGCCCCGGTCGTGGAGATCAGGACGTTCTCCGGCTTGATGTCCCGGTGGACGAGGCCGGCGGCGTGTGCCTCGCGGAGCGCGCCGAGCAGCGGGCGCAGCACGGCGGCCGCGGCGTACGGCGGCATCGGCCCGCGCTCGTCGAGGAGTTCCCGCAGCGTGCCCCCGGGCACCAGTTCCATGACGAGGAACGCGGTCCCCGCCTCGACGCCCTGGTCGAAGACCTGGACGATCCCCGCATCCGACAGGCGGGCCGCGGACCGGGCCTCGAGCGTGAACCGGTCCACGAACGCGCGGTCGCCGGCGAGGGTGGGGTCGAGCAGCTTGACGGCGACGTGACGGTCGAGCCGCTCGTCCGTGGCCAGGTGGACCGTGGACATGCCGCCGCGGGCGATCACGGCGTCGAGCCGGTAGCGCCCGTCGAGCAGGGTGCCTGGTCCGGGGGGCTGCCCGTCGTAAGTGCTCATATCGTCCATTCTGCCCCTCCCGCCCCGTCCGCGGTACGTCCGGAGACGTCCCGACGTGGCCCGGGGGCTAACGTGGGAGGGGTGAGTACCGTTCCGCACTGCGACGACGTCCTGCCCGCCGGGGTTGAGACCATCAACCTGCCCGAGGTGTCCGAACGCCTCGGCATCCCGGTAACCCGTGTGCACGATCTACTGCGCGACGGGACACTGCTCGCCGTCCGCCGCGCGGGCGTCGTCGTGGTGCCGGCCGTCTTTCTGGACGACGACGAGGTCGTGCGCTTCCTCCCGGGACTGATCGCCGTCCTGCGGGACGGGGGTTATCGGGACGAGGAGATCCTGCGGTGGCTGTTCACGGAGGACGACAGCCTGCCCGGCCGCCCGGCCGACGCGCTCCACGGCCACCGCGCGCGGGAGGTCATGCGTCGCGCCCAGGCGATGGCGTTCTGACGGTGTCGGTGGCGGTTCGCGCCGCGGCGGTCGCACGCCACCACCACCAGACCGCGGCAGCGGACGCCACGAGGGCGGCTCCGACGAGTGTGGGGCTGTAGAGGCTGGTCGAGCCGTTGGGGCCTATGCCCATGACGAGGAAGACGGTCACGCCGACCGCTGCGGTCGTCGCGCGGGGGCCGGGCCGGGCGACGAACCAGAACGCCGCCACCCACACGTGGTACCACGGCCAGGACAGCGAGTTGAGCACGACAAACGCCAGCAGCGCGAGCATCATGCCGCGCAGTGCCGAGCGGGTGTCCCGGCGGTACAGCCACCACACCACCACCAGCGCCACCGCGAGCACCACGCGTCCCACCTGCCGGGTCACGGCGAGGACGTCCTCGAAGCCGGGGGTGTCGAACGCGGCGTGGACGAGGTGGGCCACGGCGGTCGGCGCGCTCAGATAGTTGATGACCCGGTCGGAGACGGAGATGGCGTCCACCCAGCCGAGGCCCGTGCCTGCGGCCAGGGTGGCCAGCGCGAACACGACGACCGCCGCGCCCGCGGCGACCACCGTGTCGAGGACCGCGCCGACGAGCGGACTCCTGTGCGGTCGCGGGAGAGGCCGCGCGGAGTCCTGCAGTCGTCGGCGCCGGTCGAGGGCGATCCACAGCAGGAACGGCGCGACGATGACGGCGGTGGCCTTGAACGCCACCGCGAGCCCGATCGCGGCCCCCGCCCACGCGTAGCGCCGGTCGAGGGTGAGCGCGACCGCCGCGAGGCACGCCACCAGGGGGAAGATTTCGTTGTGCAGGCCACCCGCGAGGTGGATGACCGCCAGCGGTGACGCGCCGGCCATCCACACGGCCGCGCCCGTGTCGACCCCGGCGCGCCGAGCCGCCGCCGCCACGAGCGCGACGAGCCCCGCCAGCGCGACCAGCACCAGCACGCGCAGGATCAGCACGCCCACCGCGGGATGCCCTCCCGACAAGGCCACGACGCCGCGCATGAGCAGCAGGTGCAGGGGGCCGTACGGGGTGGCGGTGGACCGCCAGTCGGGACTGACCTCGGTGGTGAACGGGCCGGGGTTGGCCTCGGGCCCGTACTCGTAGGGGTCGACGCCCGCGGCGGTCATGGCGCCCTGCGCCAGGTACGACCACGCGTCGCGGCTGAACAGGGGGACCGCGGGCAGCAGCGGCAGCGACCACAGCGCGGTGGCCCACGCGGCGTCGCGGGTGGGGAGCCGTCCGGAGACCGCGCGGGGGCCGAGCGAGAGCCACGACGTGACCAGGAGCGCGACGCCCGCCCAGCACAGGACGAGGGCGAGGACCTCGCCGTGGCCGAAGGTGAAACCGGACAGGCCGACCGCGACCGCGGGGCCGCCGTCGACCGGCAGCGCGCCGGCGCCGAAGCCGGAGACGGTGAGCAACGCGGAACCGAGGACGCCCCGCCACAGCGCGGGGCCGGACGGGCCGATGAGGGCGGCCCGGGCGGAGCCCACCGCCGAGGTGGTCCGGGTGGGCGGGCGTGACGACGACGAGGAGTCCCGCTCCGGTCGGTGTCCCGTGGCAGCGGGCACGGATCAGGCCCGTCGGCGGGTCGCGGCCTCCGCGAGGTCCCGCAGCACGTCCCGCCCGTGTGTGCTGATCGCGTCGGAGGCGATCGCGTCCAGTGCGCGGGCGGTCAACTCCTCGATCTCGGTCTCCACGGAGGCGACCGCACCGGAGTCCACGAGGACGGCGCGGGCCCGCTCGAGGGTCGGGCCGTCGGGCTCGGTGCCCAGGACTCCGGCGAGGAAGCGCCCGTCCTCCTCGGGTGCGAGGGTCATCGCACGGGCGAGCAGGAGCGTGCGCTTGCCCTCACGCAGGTCGTCCCCGGACGGCTTTCCGGTGATCTCCGGATCGCCGAACACCCCGAGCAGGTCGTCACGCAGCTGGAACGCCTGGCCCACGGCGACGCCGAACCCCCGCAGCGCGGCGATCGTCTCGGCGGTCGCGCCGGCGAGCTCGGCCCCGATGTGAAGGGGCCTCTCGACGGTGTAGGCCGCGGTCTTGAAGCGGTTCACCCGGGCGGGCGTCTGCTCGTCCGTGGCCCCGGACGCCTCGGCGAGGATGTCGAGCATCTGGCCGGACAGGACCTCGGTCTTCATGGCGTGCCACGGGCCGAGCGCCCGGCTCAGCGCGGCCGGGTCGACGCCGGACGTCACGAACATCTCGTCGGCCCAGCTCAGGGCCAGATCGCCGACGAGGATCGCCTGGGACACCCCGTAGCGGGCGGCGTCGCCGTCCCACCCGTCCCGCCGGTGCGCCGACTCGATCGCGCGGTGCACGGTGGGACGGCCGCGGCGGGTGTCGGAGGCGTCGACGATGTCGTCGTGGACGAGAGCGCACGCCTGGATCAGCTCGAGGGCGGCGCAGGCGGTCACGACCTCTTCGGGCGCTGGGCCGGCGTCGGGCCGGGAGGCGGCCCACCCGGCCAGGGCGAACCGGGGCCGCATCCGCTTTCCGCCGTCGAGCACGAAGTCCGACAGGAGCCCGGCCAGCCGGTCCACCCGCTCGTCGACCGCGGCGACGACCGTGCGGCGTCCCTCGATGTGGCGGCGGAGCGTGGCGAGGACGCGTTCTCCGTCGTCGGGGCGGGTCGCCATGACCACGGGCACCATCCCTTCCGGGCGCCCGGTCCGGCCGCCCTCGTCGCCGATGATCCTAGTCGTCGGGCGGCGGCCGGACCGGACGCGTGTCGGGCTACCCTGGTCGGGTGACCCAGCTACCCGACCCAGACCCGACGGACGGCGGCCGGCACCCGAGCATCGTGGAGAGGATCGCGACGTCGACCACCCCGAGGGTGCCGTTCTCCGTCGAGTTCTACCCGCCCCGTGACGAGGCCGCCGAGGAGCGCCTGTGGCGCGCCGCCTCCGTGTTCTCCGAGCTCGGGGCGGCGTTCGTCTCGGTGACGTACGGGGCGGGCGGGTCGACGCGTGACCGGACCGTCCGCGTCGTCGAGCGCATCGTCCGGGAGACCGACCTGGTCCCGATCGCGCATCTGACGGCGGTCGGGCACACGGTGGCCGAGCTCGCCGACATGATCCGCATGTACGGGGA
This sequence comes from Dietzia lutea, assembly GCF_003096075.1. Lineage (NCBI taxonomy): Bacteria > Bacillati > Actinomycetota > Actinomycetes > Mycobacteriales > Dietziaceae > Dietzia > Dietzia lutea. The sequence continues at coordinate 1,442,416 of NZ_CP015449.1, forward strand.
GGCGGGGGTGTCCAACATCCTCGCGCTCCGCGGGGACCCGCCCGGAGACCCGTTGGGGGAGTGGACGGCGCATCCGGAGGGACTGCGCTACGCCGAGGAGCTCGTCCGGCTGATCCACGAGGTGGGGGACTTCCACGTGGGCGTGGCGTCGTTCCCCGAGGGGCACTACCGGGCGCGCGACCTCGATCACGACACCGAGGTCCTGGTCGGAAAGCTGCGCGCGGGTGCCGAGTACTCCATCACGCAGATGTTCTGGGACGTCGAGCACTACCTGCGCCTGCGGGACCGCGCCGTCGCGGCCGATCCGGAGCAGGGCGCCAAGCCCATCATCCCCGGGCTCATGCCGGTCACCAGTCTGCGTCAGGTCAAGCGGATGGTCGAGCTGTCGGGGTGTGCGCTGCCCGACGACCTGGCCGAGCGGCTCCGGACCGCCGCGGGGGACGGGCCGGAGGAGAACCGCGAGGCCGTGCGCGAGGTCGGGATCGACCTGACCACCCGGATGTGTGAGCGGCTGATCTCCGAGGGCGTGCCGTGTCTGCACTTCAACACCCTTAACTTCTCGCGGGCCACCCGCGAGGTCCTCACCAACCTGTCGATGGCGCCCGCGCCCGGGGTGGCGGCCAGCCGGGTCTGACCGCCTCAGCGCACCAGGCGGTCCGCGCGGGCCCTCGAGGTCCGCGCGGCGAGGATCGTCCCGATGGACACCAGCAGGGCGGCGCCGATGCCCACGATCATCCACACGGCGAAGCCGCGGGCGGCCGGGTCGGGGTACGAGGACGAGGCCTGCATCCGGGTGATCGACCCCGGTGCGGGCGTCCAGCTCACGGAGTTCCCCGCGCCGACGGTCCCGTTGGTCTCGCTGATGCGGTTGGGGAACGTCAGGTCGACCCGCGTCGTCGTCGACCCGGCGCGATCGGCCGGGAGCATCGACAGGTCGATCGATCCGCTGAACGACACCGTGTCGCCGCTGCGGCGGAATCCGAGCGTGTAGGGGCGGGCGCCCTCGATGTCGATCGCCAGTGTCAGCGTGTCCATCTCCGCGAACGTCAGCTGGGTGAAGTAGATCTCCCGGCCGGTGAACCCGTCCGCCGAGTACGGCGTGATCCGGACCTTCTGCTCGAGGCCGGACGGCGCGCCGATTCGCTCGAGGGCCGCCGCCTGCTCCGGTTGGTCGCCGGCGATGAGGATGCGCCCGGATACGGTGTCGTCCTTGCGGACGCTCATCTGGGCGTTGAGCTGCAGACACCCGGTGAGGACGACCAGCAGGGCGGCCAGCGTGATGAGGCCCGCGATTCGTCGGGGCGACCGCGAGCGGCCGGAGGCGGCTGTGGGGCGCACGGTCGTGGAGCGCACGGTCGTGGGGCGCCGGAGCGGTCGGGGCACGGTCACGGCGGTCATTCTGCCCGTATTCCCCGGCGCCGTATCGTCGACCTGCCGAGCCTACGTCCGACGAGCCGCGCCACCGTCCTGCCGCTGGCGCCGATGACGCCTCCGCCGGGGTGGGTGGACGCCCCCGCCAGGAACACCCCGTCGGCGCCCGGGACCGCGTGGCCGCGCAGGTCGGGGTGCGGGCGCATCGGCAGCATCTGGTCCAGCGACATCTCCACGTGCATGACGTTCCCGCCGAGCAGCCCGAGTTCGGTCTCCAGGTCCTCCGGGGTCTGGACGTGACGGTGGACGATCGAGTTCGCCAGGCCCGGGGCGAACCGGTCCGCCGCGGCGATGATGCGGTCGGCCTCCGCGGGCCCGGCCTCGGACCAGCCGCGCCCGTCGGCGAGATGACGCGGGTGCCACTGCGACCAGAGGGTGAGCTCGTGTCGGCCCGCCGGCGCGAGGGAGGGGTCGAGCGAGCTGAAGCTCATGGCCAGGACGGCAGGGTCCGCGTCGAGGCCCCCGGCGGCGGCCACGCCGTAGCGCCGGTCGAGGTGTCGCCGGTCGGTGACGAGCAGTTGCAGCCCGTGGGCACTGGTCTCGGTGGGCACGTCCGGGTAGCGCGGCAGGTCGGTGGTGCCCAGCCGGACGACCATCCCCAGGCCGAATCCGGGCCGGATCCGCCGTCGCCACCCGTCCACCGTCGTCGTCGGCAGCTCGCGCTCGAGGAGGTCGAGGGTCGTGTGCACGTGGCAGGCCGCCACGACCGTCGAACAGTGGAGGGAGTCCCCGCCCTCGGTGTCGACGCGCCAGCCCCGACCCGAGCGGCGGATCGCGGTGGCCCCCGCGCCGGCGGTGACCGTGCCGCCGTGCGCCCGGATCGCCGACGTCAGCGCGTCCGCGAGCGCTCCCGACCCGCCGACCGCGCGCCCGGGCGGGATCCGGTGCATCAGCGCCGCGAAGCCGATCATCGGGGCCGTGGCGGGGTGCGACATCGGCGGGCCGGACTGGGCCCCGAACCACGACAGCGCGGCCTTGAGCCGCTCGGAGTCGAACATCGAGTCCAGGAGTGCGTCGCCGGAGGACAGGAACGTCTGGACCGCGCCGAACGGGTCGCGCAGGTCCTCGGCTCCGAGGAACGCCGACCCGAGCCCCGGCGCGGTCGGCCGAACGGAGAAGCCTTTCATCATGCGTCCCGCCAGGACGTCCCATCGCCGGACGAACTCGCGGTACACGTCGGCATCGGCGTTCCCGCAGGCGGCGGCGATGCTGGCGCACGTCGCGTCGAGGTCGCGGTGGAAGACGATCGGCGGCGCCCCGGACCCGGGCGGAGCGGGCGCGAACCCCCAGGGATCGCAGTCGATGTAGCGCAGTCCGTGGGCCGCGAGGTCCAGCTCCTCCGGGATGCCGGTGTGCCGGATCATGAGATGCGCGGACGACCCGCGATCGGTCCGGTGGCCGGGGTACCGTTCGACCGTCGAGGTGGCACCGCCGATCACGGTGTCCTTCTCCACCACGTGGACGTCGTGCCCGGCACGGGCGAGATAGGCGGCGCAGACCAACCCGTTGTGGCCCGAGCCGATCACCACCACGTCGTGACGCCGGCTCACGCGTCGGCCCCCGGGCCGGGGAGCGGCAGCGGGCGTTCCAGGACCGCGAACGGCCGGGCGTCGCCCTCGAAGCGGTACGACCGCAGCACATCGGTGAAGCCGAGCGACCGGTACAACCGCCACGCGCTGTTGCTCTCGCCCTCGACCTCGGGGGTCGACAACAGCACCCTGCTCTCCGGCCGGTCCGCCAGGAACCTGCGCAGCAGGGTCCCGCCGATACCGCGGCCCTGGTGGGTGGGCGAGACGTGCAGCTCCGTCAGTTCGACGTAGTCGGACGGTAGCTCGCGGTCCCGGTCGCGCAACCCCCGGGAGACCTGCTCGTACCACCACTGGCCGGGCGCGCCGTGGTAGCCGTAACAGATCGCGACCAGCGGGCCCCTCGACTGTCCGAGCAGGCGTCGACGCGGGGCCTCGAACGCGGCCACCCCGGACCAGCCGTCCCGGTAGCTGTGTTCCATCCAGGCGGCCGCCCGGGAGCGGATCACCTGCGACGGGTAGTCCATGGCGTCGACGTAGACCCCCAGAGCCTCGGGCAGTCGGTCTCGGAAGTCGGCGGCGTCCAGTCGGGTGATCACGGTGTCCATCCACCCCATTTCATCACGGGCGTGGATCCGGGGCGCCGGGTTGTGTCGTACCCCGGCGATACCGTGCGCGCAGACGCGGAGGTGCAGGAGGCGGAGGTGCAGCAGATGGACACGAGGAAGACGCGGACCACGAGCAGGAAGCGGTCGTCCCGCGGGGGTGCCGTGGGGTCCCTCGGCCGCGCCGGGCGCGCCGAGGTGCACCGTGGTCGCGCGGTCGCGGCGACCGGCCCGTCGGAGCGCTTCGTCGAGGCCTACCGCGCCGCCAGGTGCGCCGCCGGCGCGTTGCTCGCCCCGGGGCCGCGGCGTCGCGGTCCGGTCGATGTCTGGCACCGGCTCGCGGCGGAGGTGCCGGAGCTGGGGGAGTGGGCGACCGCCTTCGGTGGGTATTCCGCTCTCGCGGCCGCCGTCGAGGACGGGCTCCCGCGGACGATCTCGGCCCGCATGGCGGATGATTTCCTGTGGGCGGTGGGCCGCTTCATGGACCTGGTGGACCAGCGCCTGGGCGTCCTGGGCCCCGCGGCCTGACCCGTCCCGCCGCGGACCCGCCGGCTCCCTAGCCCTTCCAGGGGAATCCCGGTGGTCCCGGCCGCGTTGCCCTCGTATGATGGGGAGAACCCTGACCGGCTGATCACCGTCCGCGGTCGGTGCGAACCGACCGAGCCGGCCACGCTCGTCATCACGAGCATCTGAAGGAGGTCGAAGTGCCCCTGTCCGAGCACGAGCAGCGCATGCTCAAGGAGATCGAGAGCGCGCTCTACGCCGACGACCCCAAGTTCGCGTCGTCCGTCCGTAAGACCGGCGCGAGCGGCGCCCGGCGTCCCGCGGGCCTGGTCGTGGCGCTCGCCGTCCTCGGTGTGGCACTTCTCGTCGGTGGTCTGGCCCTCGACTTCAAGCCCGGCGGTTTCCCCGTGCTGAGCCTCGTCGGGTTCCTCGTTATGTTCGCGGCCGGGGTGCTCGCGCTGCGTTCGACGCCGTCCGCGGGAGCGCCGGGCGTCAAGAATTCGGGCGGTCCGCGTGTCCCCGGGGCCGGGCGGGCCTCATCCAAGTCCTCCGACGGTCGGTCCTACTCCTCGAGGATGGAGGACCGGTTCCGCCGTCGCTTCGAGCAGGGGCCCTGATCGTCCGACAGCCTCCGGGCCGACCACCACGCTTCAGATGCAGGGGTGAGCGCACCAGCGCTCACCCCTTCACACATTTTCGGGCCCGCCGGACCCGCGGCCTGCCGGCATCGGCTCGCGCAGTCGGCGTCTCGCCGGCGGGACTTAACGCCCAGCCTGCAGCCGCCCGCGGCCTTGGCGTTTCGCTCGCGCGGATGTACGCCGAGCCCGCAGCCGCTCCTGGGGATGGCGTCTCGCACCCCCCGTGGTGCGCGCGAGACGCCATGTTGGCGTGCGGCTGCGGCTGGGCGGGCCGGGCGGCTGCGGCTGGGCGGGCCGGGCGGCTGCGGCTGAGCGGGCCCGGCGACCGCGGCGACGCCATGGGTGAAGGCGCCACGAGCGGCGTGTCCCGCACGTTGACTGCAGCCGCCGCCCACCCCACCCCACCCCGCCGCCCACCCCACCCCGCGCCCCACCTCACCCCACCCCGCTGCCCCCACCATTCCCCACCGGACGCCCATCTCTGCGTCACTTGAGCTCCATCAGTCACATCAGCCCCTTCGGTCAGTCGTATTCGGAGCGCGTAACGGTCGATTCGCGGCACGGCTGCGGCCTGGGGCCAGCGTCGGATGATGCGTGACGTGGGCTGATGCGTTCAGGTGGGGAGAAGTGGGGCGCAAGCCTTGTTTGTGGGGCGTTGTGGGGTACAGTGGGGCACGCAAGGAGCTCGATGGGCCTGGACCCCAGGAGGTGGCGGGTGACCGACACCGATCCCGTCGACTCCGGACGCGAACGAGCCTTCGTCGGGTACGGGACCCACCGTCCCAAGCTCGACGACAAGGGGCGGCTGACGATCCCCGCCAGATTCAGGCCAGGCCTGGCGGACGGGGTGGTGGTGTGTGGGTGGTTCACCAACACGCTCTCGGTCTTCCCTGAGGGCGAGTTCGACGCGCTGGTCAGAAAGGTCCGGCCGACCGCCAACCTCAGCGAGAGGCACATGGCGTTCTTTCGGCTCCTGGTGAGCGGCGCGGAAGTCCAGCAACTGGACTCGCAGGGACGGATCTCCATCCCCGCGAGTCAGCGGAACTACGCGGGTCTGGACAAGGACTGCGTCGTCAACGGCCTCGGGGAGCGACTCGAGGTCTGGGACGCCAAGGCGTGGGACCGCTACAGCGCGGAGAACCTACCCGTGTTCTCCGAGATGGAGGGCACCTCGCTCGGGATCGAGTTCTGATCCCGGGAGAGGAAGGACGAGAACGCACACGAGAGCACGACGGACGGAGCCCCCCGGCCCCTGCCCGGCACCACCCTGACGTACTTCCCCAACGCCAGGTGGGTACCGGACGGGGACCAGGGGGCTCCACCACAACCGCCGGAGCACCGACGACCGGACGCGAGGAGGCGAGATGGCAGAGCGGCCCGATGCCGATCGCGACGCCACGCGCTCCGGGCACGTCCCCGTCTTCCTCGAGCGCACCATCGAGCTCTTCCGTCCCGTCGTCGAGGCCGCCGCGGAGGAGGGGCGCGCACCCGTCATCGTGGACGGCACCCTCGGCCTCGGCGGACACTCCTCCCACCTGCTGGCCGAGTTCAGCGACCTGCGGGTGCTCGGCGTGGACCGTGACCCCGAGGCGCTCGACATGGCGACCCGCAGGCTCACCGCCTACCGCGACCGCTTCACGCCCGTCCACGCCCGCTTCGACGACTTCGACAGCGTCATCGCGGCGCTGCCCCCGGACGCGCGCGACGACGCCGGCCCGGCGATCGACGGCATCCTCCTCGACTTCGGCGTCTCCTCGATGCAGCTCGACGTCGCCGAGCGCGGTTTCGCGTACTCGGTGGACGCGCCGCTCGACATGAGGATGGACCCCACCACCGGCCCGACCGCCGCCGACATCCTCGCCGACTATCCGCGCGACGACATCGCCCGGATCCTGCGGGTGTACGGCGAGGAGCGCTTCGCCCGGCAGATCGCGGCCGCGATCGTCCGCCGGCGCGACACCGATCCCATCGTCACCAGTTCCCAGCTGGTCGAACTGCTCTACGACACGATCCCCCAGGGCGCCCGCCGGACCGGTGGGCATCCGGGCAAGCGCGTTTTCCAGGCCCTGCGCATCGAGGTCAACGCCGAGCTGGAGGCGGTCGAGAACGCCGTGCCCGGGTACCTCGACCTCCTGCGGCTCGGCGGACGTGCGGTCTTCATGGCGTACCACTCCCTCGAGGACAAGATCGTCAAGCGCGAACTCGCCACCCGCACCGCCTCCCGCACCCCGGCGGGCCTGCCGGTGGAGCTGCCCGGCCACGGCCCCGAGTTCGAGGCCGTCACCAGGGGAGCGGAGAAGGCCTCACAGGAGGAGATCGACCACAACCCGCGCTCGGCCTCGGTCCGGGTGCGCTGCGTCCGGCGTATCGACGGGAGAACCCCATGACGAGCACGATCGACACGCCCGGCACCGTTGACGGGCTCGACACCCGCCCGGCCCCCGGCCCAGACGCCGACGCCCCGGCCGGAGCGGGACGGGCCGTCGGCCTACGACGGAGGCCCGTCACACGCTCCGTCCGCGGCCGTCGCACCGTGGTCGTCCCCGCGGAGCGTCTGAGCCCGGCCGAACTGGCCGCCAGGGTGCCCTTCGTCGTCGTCCTCCTCCTCCTCATCGGCGCCGGCGTCGGCGGCACCCTCCTGCTGTCGGCCCAGACCACCCAGGACACCTACGACCTCAAGAACGCGCGCGACGCCAACGTCGAACTCGTCGAGCGGATGGAGGCGCTCCGCGCGTCCAACGAGCGCGCCCGCTCGGCCGAGGTGCTCGCGCAGCGCGCCGAGAAGCTGGGCATGGTCGGTGTCGCCAGCGCGCCGATCCTCATCAGGGGATCCGACGGCGTCATCGAGATCGTCGGGGAGCCCGAAGCGGAGCTCGGCGCGCCGATCAAGCCGCTCCAGCCCGCTCCGGTAGCGTCCGAGCCGTCGAGGTCGTCCGACCGGGATGCGTTCGACGCGCCGCCCGCACAGGCGCCGCAGGACCGCACCCCTCGCGGTGTCGCCCCCGTTCCCTACCCGCCGCTCGCCGGCCCGCCGTCCCCGGTGGCGCCGCCGTCCCCCATGGTCGAGCCGGCCCCGCCGGCCCCCGCCGCCGAGGCGGGCCCCGGCCCCGACCCGGCGCCCCCGGCCGCGCCGCCCGCCCCGACGGCTCCCGGCGACGGTGCCGCGACGCTCGCCCCGGTGCCCGGACAACCCTTCTAGCACCCCCACCCGAAAGGCCCCGAGATGACCGAACGACGCACCCCGGAAGCGGGACGCCGGGATACCTCGGGTGACCCGCGCGCCACCGCACCGGGCGTCGGACGGCCACCGAACCGGTTCGGCCGGGTCCTCACCACCAACTCGACCGAACGCCGGTTCACCTTCATGCGGTCCGCGTTCGCCGTGATCATGGTGATCGCCCTGGTCAAGCTCTTCTGGGTGCAGACAATCGGGGGCACCGAGCTCGCCGCCCGCGCTGAGAGCCAGCGGCAGGTCCACCAGGTCCTGCCCGCCACCCGCGGGGCGATCGTCGATCTGGACGGCGACCCCATCGCCTTCACCCGCGAGGCCCGCGACCTGTCGATCCAGCCGCTCGTCGAACAGCGGAACGCCGAGGCCCGCCGCGAACTCGACAGCACCAAGCCGACGTGGGACGAGCTCGTCGTGGAGATCGCCGACGAGTTCGAGGCCGTGCTCGGTGACGCCGTCGACCGCGACGAGATCGAGGCCAAGCTCTCCTCCGGCGGCGGCTTCACCTACCTCGTCCGCAACGTCGACGTCACCCAGGCCAACGCCCTCGTCCGCGAGTTCCCGATGATCGGCGCCGAGCGCGTCGACATCCGCGAGTACCCGGGCGGCGCGCTCGCCGCCAACGTCGTCGGTGCCACCACCAAGAGCGACGAGGGCAAGCTGATCGGCCTGCAGGGCATCGAGGCCCACTTCAACGACCAGCTCGACGGCGAGGACGGCCGGCAGACCTTCGACCGGGCCCAGGACAACACGGTCATCCCCGGCACCCTGCGCAACGTCACCGAACCGCGCGACGGCGACACGATCCGCCTCACCCTCGACGCGGACCTGCAGTGGCACGTCCAGAAGGCCATCCAGTCCGCCAAGGACACCTCGGGCGCGAAGAGCGCCTCAGCCGTCGTCCTGGACGCGCAGACCGGCGAGGTGCGGGCGATGGCCAACGACAACACGTTCAATCCGGCCGTCGGCGTCGGTGCCGAGCTCGAGCGTGGCGCCGACCTCGGCAACCCGGCCATCACCTCCCCGTTCGAGCCGGGCTCAGTGCAGAAGATCATCACCGCGGCCGCCGCCATCGAGGCCGGACTGACACACCCGGACGAGGTGCACTCGGTCGACGGCAGCATCCGCATGGAGGGCGTCACGGTCTCCGACGCGTGGCAGCACGGGCCCACGCCGTACACCACCACCGGCATCTTCGGGAAGTCCTCCAACGTCGGCACGCTCATGCTCGCCCAGCGGGTGGGCAAGGAGCCGTTCTCGCAGTACCTGGAGAAGTTCGGCCTCGGCCAGCGCTCCGGCATCGAACTGGCGGGGGAGTCGGAGGGCCTCGTGCCCGACCTGCAGAACTGGCAGGGCGGCACGTTCGCCAACCTGCCGATCGGGCAGGGCCTGTCCATGACCACCCTGCAGATGGCCGGGATCTACCAGACCATCGCAAACGACGGCGTCCGCGTGCCGCCCCGGATCGTCGCCGAGCGGGTCGGTCCGGACGGCGAGAGCCACCCCACCGAACGCCCCGAGGGCGAACGCGTGATCAGCACCGAGACCGCCCGCACCGTGCGCGACATGTTCCGCGCCGTCGTGCAGTCCGGGCCCGGAGCCCAGGCCGGCACCGGCCCCCAGGCCGCGGTCGCCGGCTACCAGATCAGCGGTAAGACCGGCACCGCGCAGCAGATCGACCCGGGCTGTTCCTGCTACTCCAACTCGCGCTACTGGATCACCTTCGCCGGCATCCTGCCGGCAGACGACCCGCGCTACGTGATCGCCATCATGCTCGACGCGCCCTCGCGCGGCGTGCTCGGCGCGTCCGCCGCCCCGCTGTTCCACGACATCGCGTCATGGCTGGTCAACAGGGACAACATCCCGCCGTCCGCGCCCGCGCCGGAACTGGTCCTGCAGGCGCGGTGACCGGCGCCCGGCAGGGTAGCGTGTAGCGGGTTCACGGGAGGGATCGAGCGAGGAAGGCGGGGCGAGGACAGGCGATGACCACGGCGCGACAGCTGGCAGATGCGGTGGGGGCCAGGCTCCTCGGCGACAGGTCCGGGGCCGACGTCGACCTCGGCGGGGCGACCATCCGGGCCCAAGACTGCGGCCCGGGCATCCTCTTCGTCGCCCTGCCCGGCACCCGGGTCCACGGCGCCTCGTTCGGGGCCACCGCCGTCGAGGCGGGGGCGTCCGCGGTGCTCACCGACCCCGAGGGCATCGAACTGATGGCCGCCGTCGCCGTGCGCCTGCCCGTCCTCGTCCACCCCGCCCCCCGCGCGGTCCTCGGCGCGGTGTCCGCGGCGGTGACCGGCGACCCGTCCGCCGACCTCGACGTGGTCGGCATCACGGGCACCTCCGGCAAGACCACCACCACCTACCTCGTCGAGGCCGCCCTCGAGGGCTGCGGGCAGCTGGCGGGCCTCATCGGCACCACCGGCAGCCGCGTGGGCGGCCGCGCCCTGCCCAGCCGGCTCACCACCCCCGAGGCCCCCGAGTTCCAGGCCCTGCTCGCGCGGATGCGGGCCGAGGGCGCCCGCGCCGTCGCGGCCGAGGTCTCCAGCCACGCCCTGCGGCTAGGCCGGGTGGACGGCGTCCGGTTCGCCGTGGGCGCGTTCCTCAACCTGTCGCAGGACCACCTGGACTTCCACCCGAGCATGGACGACTACTTCCGCGCCAAGGCGCGACTGTTCGACGTCGAGGCGGACCCCGGCTCCGCGGTGTGGCCGGCCGAGCGGGCGGTCGTGGTGATCGACGACGAGTGGGGCCGCCGCCTGGTGGGGATACGCCCGGACGCGGTGACCGTGTCCGCCGAGCCCGACGCCGACGCCGACTGGACGGCCGGGGAGTCCACCCCGACCGACCGCAACACCCAGGAGTTCACCGTCCACGGGCCCCGCGGGCTGGCCGTGGACGTCGAGCTCCCGCTGATGGGCCGGTTCAACGTCGCCAACGCGCTCGTGGCGCTGGCAATCGTCGACGCCCTGGGCGGGGAGGTCGCCGCCGCCGCGGACGGGCTCATGCGGGTGCGGGTGCCCGGCCGTCTCGAGCCGGTCGTGCGCGGCCAGGACTTCCGCGTCCTCGTGGACTACGCCCACAAGCCGGGCGCGGTCGCCGCCGTGTTGCGCTCGGTCCGCGCGCAGACCGAGGGGCGCGTGGCCGTGGTCCTCGGCGCCGGGGGCGACCGCGACCCGGGCAAGCGCCACAAGATGGGGGCCGCCGCGGCCGAGATCGCCGACCTCGTGGTGGTGACCGACGACAACCCCCGGAGCGAGGACCCCGCCGCCATCCGCGCCGCCGTCCGGGCGGGGGCGGAACAGACCGCCGGGCCCGATACCCGCGTCGAGGAGGTCGGTGACCGCGGCGCGGCGATCGCCACGGCGATCGACTGGGCCCGCGCCGGTGACGTCGTCGTGATCGCCGGAAAGGGGCACGAGACAGGCCAGGACGTCGGCGGGGTCGTCCACCCCTTCGATGACCGGGCCAGGGCCGCGGAAGAACTCGTCAGACGACTCGGATACCGCGCCCCCACGGGCGAGACGGAGGACAGCACACCATGATCGACCTCACCCTCGGCGAGATCGCGGGGATAGTCGGCGGTCGGTTGGTCGGTGGTGACCCGTCGACGGCCGTGACCGGCACCGTGGAGTTCGACTCCCGCCGCCTCACCCCGGGCGGGTTGTTCCTCGCCCTGCCGGGCGAACGCGTCGACGGCCACGACTTCGTCGCCCGCGCGCTCGACGGGGGCGCGGCCGGCGCGCTCGTCGCGCACGAGGTCGACGGCGTGGGCGGTGCGCAGATCGTCGTGCCCGCGGTCGACCGCCGCGAGACCAACGCCATGGCGCTGGCAGCCGACACCGACGGCTCCGGGGCCGCCGTGCTCACCGCGCTCGGCGCCCTCGCGCGCGCCAGCGTCGACCGGCTGGTCGCCGACCACGGGCTCGTCGTCGTGGGGGTCACCGGGTCGTCGGGCAAGACCAGCACCAAGGACCTCATCGGCGCCGTGCTGTCGGCGGCCGGCACGGTCGTCGCGCCCCCGGGCTCGTTCAACAACGAGATCGGCCACCCGTGGACCGCGCTGCGCGCGGACGAGGACACCGATTTCCTCGTCCTCGAACTCAGCGCCCGCGCGCCCGGGAACATCCGCGAGCTCGCGGCTCTCGCGCCCCCGCGCGTCGGGGTGGTCCTCAACGTCGGCACCGCGCACCTGGGCGAGTTCGGCTCGCGCGAGGTCATCGCCGCCACCAAGGGCGAGCTCGTCGAGGCGCTGCCGGACGCCGCGCACGGCGGGGTCGCCGTCCTCAACGCCGACGACGACCGAGTCGCCGCCATGGCCGGCCGGACCTCCGCCGAGGTCGTCACGGTGGGCCTGGGCGGGTCCGCGGACGTCCGTGCGGAGCGGGTGAGGCTCGACGACGAGGTGCGCGCCTCGTTCACGTTGGTCACCCCGCGGGGTGAGTCGGAGGTCGCGCTCCGGGTGCACGGCGAACACCAGGTGGGCAACGCCCTGTCGGCGGCCGCGGTGGGTCTGGCGTGCGGGATGGACGTCGAGCGGGTCGCGGCGGCGCTGGGTACCGCCGAGGCCGCCTCCGAGCGCCGGATGGACGTGCGCGTCACGGCCGACGGGATCACCGTTATCAACGACTCCTACAACGCCAACCCCGACTCGATGCGGGCGGCGCTGAAGTCCCTGGCCGTCATGGCCCGGTCGGGCGGCGGCAGGCCGCGCCGGACGTGGGCCGTGCTGGGGGAGATGGCCGAACTCGGCGAGGACGCGGTGATCGAGCACGACCTCGTCGGGCGCTTCCTCGTCCGGCTGGACGTGTCCCAGCTGGTGGTCGTGGGGCTGGGCAGGCCCCAGCGCGCGATGTTCCAGGGCGCGATCCAGGAGGGCTCGTGGGGATCCGAGGCGGAGCACGTCGCCACCGCGGAGGAGGCCGTGGAGATCCTGGACTCGAGGCTCGAGCCGGGCGACATCGTCCTGGTCAAGGCCTCGGCGGCCGTCGGTCTGTGGAGCGTCGCGGAGCACGTGCTCGCGACGCGTGGTGAGGAGAAGTAGTCAATGACCCAGATCATGGTCGCCGGCATCGTCGGCTTCGTCGTGAGCATCTTCCTCACACCGATGCTCATCATCTACTTCCGCCGCCACGGCTACGGGCAGGAGATCCGGCTCGAGGGCCCGCAGTCCCACATGAGCAAGCGGGGCACACCCAACATGGGCGGTCTCGCGATCCTCGCCGCCGTGTGGCTCGGCTACATCGTCGCCGGGCTGATCGGCCAGTTCACCGTGGGCGGCGGCGGGTTCACCGCCTCCGGCCTGCTCATCCTCGGCCTGGCCACGGCGCTGGCGGTGGTCGGCATGATCGACGACGGCCTCAAGGTGTTCAAGCGCCGGAACAAGGGCCTGGGCATCCTGTCGAAGACGGTCGGACAGGTGCTCGCGGCCCTGGCGTTCGGCATCCTCGTCCTCCAGTTCCGCAACCCGGACGGGCTCACCCCGGCCAGCCGGTCGCTGAGCTACGTGCGGGACTTCGTGGCCGTGACGTTCCCCGTCGTCGTCTTCCTCGTCTTCATAGTCATCCTCGTCTACGGCTGGTCCAACGCGGTCAACTTCACCGACGGGCTCGACGGCCTCGCCGCCGGCTCCATGGCCATGGTCATGGGCACCTACGTCGTGTTCAGTTTCTGGCAGTTCCGCTACTCCTGCTTCTCCACCGCCGAGGGCGTCAACCTGTCGGGCTGCTACCAGGTCCGCGACCCCTTGGACATCGCCGTGGTGTGTTCGGCCGCGCTCGGCGCGTGCCTGGGCTTCCTGTGGTGGAACGCCGCGCCGGCCAAGATCTTCATGGGCGACACCGGCTCGATGTTCCTCGGCGGCATCGTCGCTGGCGTGTCCGTCGTGTCGCGGACCGAGCTGCTCATGGTCGTCGTGGGCGCGGTGTTCGTCATCGAGTTCGTCTCGGTGCTCATCCAGGTCGCGGCGTTCCGCACCACCGGGCGCCGCCCGTTCCGCATGACGCCCATCCACCACCACTTCGAGAACGGCGGCTGGGCCGAGACGACGGTGACGATCCGGTTCTGGCTGCTGGTGGCCATCTCGTGTGGCCTGGCGATCGCGCTGTTCTACGGCGACTGGCTCGCGAGCTCGGCGGGATGACAGGGGTGAGCGGGATGACGGAGACGACCCACACAGCCGGCGCGGCCGCTCGGGACCTCGACGTGCGCGGGCTCGCCGGCGCACGCGTGCTCGTCCTGGGCGCGGGCGTGTCCGGGCCGGGCGCCGTGCGCATCCTCGACGCGCTGGGTGCCGAGCCCGTGGTCGCCGACTCGCGCCCCGAGGCGATCGGGCGCCTGCGGGAGGCGCTGCCGGACGGCGTCGCGTGCGAGGGCGTCGACCTCGACCGCGCTGCCGAGCTGCTGGCCGCCCCGCGCGGGCCGGTCGGCGGGGCCGGTGGAGCCGGAGGGGTCGACCGGATCGGTATCGACCTGGTCGTGACCAGCCCGGGCTGGCGGCCCGGCTCGCCTCTGCTGGTCGCCGCCGCCGACGCCGGGATCGGCGTGTGGGGCGACGTGGAGCTGGCGTGGCGCGCCGACGCCGCCGAGTTGTTCGGTCCGCGTCGCACGTGGCTCGCGGTGACCGGCACCAACGGCAAGACCACCACCACCTCGATGCTCGAGGCGATCTGCCTCGAGGCGGGCATGGCGGCGCGCGCGTGCGGCAACATCGGGCTGCCGGTGACCGACGTGCTGCTGGCCGAGCCGCGCGTGGAGGTGCTCGCGGCCGAACTGTCGAGTTTCCAGCTGCACTGGGCGCCGAGCTGCCGGCCGGACGTGGGCGTGGTGCTCAACGTCGCCGAGGACCATCTCGACTGGCACGGGTCCATGGAGGCGTACGCCGCGGCCAAGGCGCAGGTCCTGACCGGCCGGGTGGCCGTGGCCGGCGCCGACGACGAGATCGCCGCGCGCCTGCTCGCCGACGCGCCCGCCGCGACGCGTATCGGGGTGCGCCTCGGCGCGCCCGCCGCGGGGGAGTGCGGCGTGGTCGACGGCGTGCTCACCGCGCGGATCGGCGCGGGTGGCGGCGATTCGGGCGACGTCGGTGACGACGGCGACGATCGCGATGACGACGACGAGGTGGCGCTGCTGCCGGCCGCGGACGTGCGCCCGGCCGGGCCCGCGGGCGTCCTCGACGCACTCGCCGCCTCGGCCGTGGCCATGTCCGTGGGCGCGCGGGCCGAGCACGTGGCCGCGGCCCTGCGCTCGTTCACGGTGGGCGCCCATCGCGCCGAACCGGTCGGAGTCGTGGACGGGGTCACCTACATCGACGACTCCAAGGCCACCAATCCCCACGCCGCCCGCACTTCGCTGCTCGCGGGCGGGCCGATGGTGTGGATCGCCGGCGGACTGCTCAAGGGCGCCGACGTCGAGCCACTGGTCGCCGAGGTCGCCGATGTCCTGCGCGGGGTGGTCCTCATCGGTCGCGACCGCGGGCGGATCGCCGGGGCATTGGCCCGACACGCGCCGACGGTGCCCGTAGTGGAGCTGGCCTCGGGAGACGATGACGACGCTGCGGGTCCCGACGAGCCGCAGCAGACGATGGACCGCGCGGTCGCCGAGGCCGCGCGGATGGCCACCGGAGGCGACACCGTGTTGCTCGCCCCGGCTGCCGCGTCGATGGACATGTTCACCGACTACGGCCACCGGGGGCGCAGCTTCGTCCTCGCCGTCGGCCGCGTGGCCGGGAGGTAGGGGCTATGGCACTGCGAGACAAGGCACCTCACGACCGGGCCGACATGGCCGGCGGGCCCGACAGGGCCGAGAGCGCCGACCGGGCCGATCGGCCGGACCTGCTCGGGCGTATCGCCGCGCCCCTGGCCGCCATCAGCCGGGCGCCCCTGACCTCGTACCACGTGGTCATGGTGGTCACGGCCCTGCTCACGGTCATCGGCCTCGGCATGGTGCTGTCCAGCTCCAACGTGCTGGCGTTCTCCGGCGGCGGCACGCCGTTCGACATCTTCCTGCGCCAGGCGCTGTTCGTCACAATCGGTTGGATCGGCTTCCTCGGGGCGCTGCGCGTACGGGCCGAACTGGTTCGCGCCGCGGCGTTCCCGCTCCTGCTGGTGTCCACGGGGTTGCTGGTGGCGGTGTTAATACCGGGAATCGGGATGGAGATCAACGGTTCGCGCGGGTGGATCAACCTCGGGTTCTTCGCCATCCAGCCGAACGAGATCGCCAAGTTCGCCCTCATCATCTGGGCGTCGTCCGTGGTCGCCAAGCGCATGCGGACGGGCTACTGGCTGGACCTGCTCTTCCCGGCGGTCGTCGGGTACCTCGTCGTGGCGGTCCTCGTCGTCGTCGCCCCGGACCTGGGCATGGCGACCTCGGTGACCATCGCGTTCCTGTGCATCCTGTGGTTCTCCGGGTACCCCGCGCGGCACTTCGCGTGGGTGATCGCCGTCGGTGTCGTCGTCTTCGGCGTCCTCGCCGTGGCGTTCGCCTACCGCTTCGAACGGATCCGCACCTACCTCGACACGTTCCGCGGGGACTTCTCCAACCCCCAGGGCGCGGCGTACCAGTCGTACCAGGGCATGCTCTCCCTGGCCGACGGCGGACTGTTCGGCGTCGGCCTGGGCCAGTCCAGCGCCAAGTGGTTCTACCTGCCGGAGGCCACCAACGACTTCATCTTCGCCATCATCGGCGAGGAGCTCGGCTGGTTCGGCGCCGCGGTCGTCGTCTCGCTCTATCTCACCCTCGGCTGGGTGGGCATGCGGATCGCCATGCGTTCGGTGGACCCGTTCCGCCGCCTGCTCGCCGGCACCATCTCCGCGACGATCGTCCTTCAGGCGTTCATCAACATCGGCTACGTCGTGGGACTGCTGCCGGTGACCGGCCTGCAGCTGCCGCTCATCTCCAACGGCGGTACCTCCGCGGTCGTCACGCTCACCTCCCTCGGGCTGCTCGCCAACTGCGCCCGGCACGAGCCGGAGGCCATCTCCGCGATCCTCAGCTCCCCGAACCGCCGCCGGCACCGGTGGTTCGCCCTGCCCGACCCGCGCCCCTACAGGCTCGAGCGACCCGTCCCCGCTTCGTCGGCGCCCGGTCGCTCGAGTGAGGGCGCCCGGCGGTACGGCGACCCCGTCACGCGCCGTCAGCCGGCCCGACCCGGCGGGCCCGCGCCGCGTGACCGGGTCGCCGGCGCCCGCCGCTCGGCCCAGCCGGCCCCCGTGCCGCGTCCGCCGCGCGGTGCACAGCGGCCGCCGGCGTACGAGACCATGCCGATCCCGGCCGACGCCGCCCGCGAGCGTCGGCGCGGCGCGACCGCGATGACCGGCCGCACGGCCCGGCCCGTCCGCGGACGTGAGGCCGAGCGCCGCCAACCGCGCCGCCCGGCCCCCGACGCCGGGGGCCGCCAGAGCCCCGGCGCCGGCCGGCCCAGCCCCATCCACCGGGGACGCGAGCGATGAGCGCGGCACCCGCCGGCGGCCCCTCGGTCCTCGTGGTCGGCGGCGGCACCGCCGGCCACATCGAGCCCGCGCTCGCCGTGGGGGAGGCCGTCACCGCCCTCGACCCGACCGCACGCGTCACGGCCGTGGGCACCCCGCGCGGCCTGGAGACCGACCTCGTCCCGAAGCGGGGCGTGCCACTCGAACTGGTCGACCCCGTCCCGCTGCCGCGCAGTGTCGGCGGCGACCTGGTCCGCCTGCCCGGGCGTCTCGTCCGGGCCGTGCGCGGGGCACGCGAGGTGTTGCGGCGCACGGACGCGGACGTCGTCGTGGGCTTCGGCGGGTACGCCTGCGTGCCCGTGTACCTCGCCGCGGCCGCGCCACTGCGTCCCGCGTCCGGGGGCGCGCGTCGCCGCGTGCCCATCGTCGTCCACGAGGCCAACTCGCGCGCGGGGATCGCCAACAAGCTCGGCGCGCGGTTCGCCGTCGCGACCCTCGCCGCGGTCACCGGGTCGGGGCTCGACGCCCGCGTCGTGGGCAACCCCGTCCGGCGCGCCGTCGCGACCCTCGACCGCGCGGCTCTGCGGGCGCAGGCCCGCGCGACCTTCGGACTGGATCCCGACGGGCCCGTCCTGCTCGTCGTGGGCGGCTCCCAGGGCGCGCGGTCGCTCAACACCGCCATGGCGGCCGTCGCCGAGGAGTTCTCCCGGGCCGGCGTGGGCGTCCTGCACGCGGTCGGTCCGAAGAACGTCGACGACGCCCCGGTCGTACCGGCCGGCGGCGCGCCGTACCTGACCGTGCCCTACCTCGACCGCATGGACCTGGCGTACGCCGCCGCCGACCTCGTCCTGTGCCGGTCGGGCGCCATCACCGTCGCCGAGGTGTCCGCCGTCGGGTTGCCCGCGGTGTTCGTCCCGCTGCCCCACGGCAACGGCGAGCAGGCTCTCAACGCCCGCGACCTCGTCGCCGGCGGCGCGGCCCTGCTCGTGGAGGACGCCGACCTCACGCCCGACCACCTCCGCTCGGAGGTCCTGCCGCTCGCGCTGGACCCTGACCGGCTCCAGATGATGTCCGAGGCCGCCGTCCGCGGCGGCTCGCGAGACGCGGCGGAGGTCGTGGCGCGCATCGCGCTGGACGCCGCCGGAAAGGCCCCGCGTTGACCACCACCACCCCCGGCACCGACTCCGTGCCGGCCACGCTCGAGCGCGTCCACATGATCGGGATCGGCGGCGCGGGCATGTCCGGCGTCGCGCGGATCCTCCTCGATCACGGCGTGGCGGTCTCCGGCAGTGACGCCCGCGACTCGGCCGACCTGCGCGCGCTGGCCGACCGCGGCGCCGTCGTGCGTGTCGGCCACCACGCCGACGCCCTCGAGGCCCTCGACTCACCACCGCAGATCGTCGTGGTGTCCAAGGCGGCGATCCCCGCAGACAACCCCGAGCTCGTCGCGGCGCGGGCCGCGGGCATCCCGGTCGTCACCCGGTCGCAGGTTCTCGGGCGCCTCGCCCGGGCGGGCCGCTCCATCATGGTGTGCGGTACCCACGGGAAGACCTCCACCACCTCGATGCTCATCGCGGGCATGCTCTCCGCCGGGTCCGACCCGTCGTTCGCGGTGGGCGGCACCGTCCTGCAGTTCGGCACCAACGCGCGCGGCGGCGCCGACCCCGTGTTCGTGGCCGAGGCCGACGAGTCCGACGGCTCCCTCGTGCACTACGAGCCCGACGTCGTGATCCTCACCAACGCCGAACCCGACCACCTTGACCATTTCGGCACCGCCGAGGCGTACTACGAGGTCTTCGACACCTTCCTCGCCCGCATCCCGGCCACGGGCGCGCTCGTGGTGTGCGTCGATGACGAGGGTGCGGCCGAGCGCGCGCGTCGGGCCGCGGCCGCGGGCGTCCGTGTGGTGGGGTATCGCACCGCCGACGGCCCGATGACCAATCTGCCGGTGGCGGGGGAGCTCGCGGGGATCACCGTCGACTCCCACGGCACGCGCGCCCGGCTCACCCTCGACGGCGAGTCGCAGGGGGAGCTGCACGTGGGCACCCCGGGCGAGCACATGGCGCTCAACGCCCTCGCCGCCCTGCTCGCCGCCCGCGAGGTGGCCGGGTCGGACGGTCTGGACGCGGACGGGTTCCTCGCCGGTCTGTCCGGGTTCGGCGGAGTGGGTCGACGCTTCGAGCCCAAGGGCGAGGCCGCCGTCGGTGACGGGCGGGCGCGTGTCTACGACGACTACGCCCACCACCCCACGGAGGTCGCCGCGGTGCTCGGCGCCGCGCGGGAGATCGTCGAGGCGGACGGGGGTCGGCTCGTCGCGGTCTTCCAGCCCCACCTGTACTCGCGCACCCGGCTCTTCGCCGAGGAGTTCGGCCGCGCGCTGTCGCTGGCCGACGAGGTGGTGGTCCTCGACGTCTACGGGGCGCGGGAGCAACCCGAGCCCGGCGTCGACGGCGGACTCATCGCCCGGAACGTCACCGCGGACGTCCACCACGTGCCCGACCTCGACAGCGCGCTGGCGACGGTCACCGGGATCCTCCGGCCCGGCGACGTGGTGTTCACCCTCGGCGCCGGCGACATCACCACCCTCGGCCCGCGGATCGTCGCCGGTGGGGAACCGTGAGGAGGGCCGCGCGGTGACCGACGAGCCCGGCGTTCCTCGCGACCGCGACGACCGCGACCCCGACGGCCACGACACACCCGAGGATCGCGGAGTGCCCGGCGGTGTCGGTGACCGTGGCGTCCCCGGAGGCCCGGACGCCGAGCGCGCGCCCGGTGCGCCGGATGTCGCCCCCGACGCGGACCGGCCGGGGGCCGAACCCGGGCCGCCGCTCACCGAGGCGCCCACCGAGGCGCCGGCGTCGGACACCCCGCCCACCGACGACCCGGACCGCCGGCGCGCCGCGGCCGACCTGCGCCGCTCCGACGAGCGGGTCCGTCACTCCGACCCGGCCGTGCGCGCCCGCCTGCGGCGCCGCCGTCGGCGGACCAACCGGATCTACGCGGGGCTCGGCATCGCGTTGGTCGTGGTGCTGCTCGGCTACATCGCGCTGTACTTCCTGCCGGTGTTCTCCGTACGAGAGGTGAGCGTCGAGGGCACCCGGACGATCCCCGCGGAGGTCGTCACCGAGCGCGCGGCCGTCGCACCGGGTACACCGCTGCTCCAGGTCGACACCCACGCGGTCGCCCGGCGCGTGGCGGGCATCCCGCGCGTGGATCAGGTGACGGTCAAGCGGGACTACCCGTCGGGACTGCGGATCGAACTCGTCGAGCGCACCGCCCTCGTGGTGGTGGAGGTCGACGGCGAGCAGCGTCTCGTGGACGCCCAGGGCATCGACTTCGGCCCGGGCGAGGTCCCGCCGGGGACGCCGGTGCTCACGGTGGGGGAGGACGCCCGCGGCGAACTGCCGGCGGTGGTCCGCGACCTGGCGACGGTGTTCGCCGAGGTGCGCGGCACGGCCGGTCAGGAGATCACCGCCGTGGAGGTCGACACCCCCGCGTCGATCGTGCTCACCCTCGCCGACGGTCGGGTCGTCGAGTGGGGAGCGGCCGGCCGCGACCGGGAGAAGGCCGTGGCGTTGCAGATGGTGCTCGAGCAGCCGGGACAGATCTGGAACGTGTCCAACCCGGCCCTGCCGACGTCCCGCTAGAGCGCCGCCGACGGCCCGGTACGCACGACACGCCCGCGAGCCTCGTGGACGCGCGGGGCCGGTAGCCCTACCGTGGTGTTCCGACGGCAGAAACCGCCTCTGACCAGCTAGTTTAACCCTCAACTAGAGGGTGAGACTTCACGGTCCACGGAACGTTTCGTCGAGACAGCACGCAACCGAGCACGACACCCCCATAGGAAGGCCGGGCCTCGATGAGCTCACCCCACAACTACCTCGCAGTCATCAAGGTCGTCGGCATCGGCGGCGGCGGCGTGAACGCGGTCAACCGGATGATCGACGAGGGACTCAAGGGCGTCGAGTTCATCGCCGTGAACACCGACGCGCAGGCCCTCCTCATGTCCGACGCCGACGTCAAGCTCGACGTGGGCCGCGAGCTCACCCGCGGGCTCGGCGCGGGCGCCGACCCCGAGGTGGGCCGCAAGGCCGCCGAGGACCACAAGGACGAGATCGAGGAGGTGCTCAAGGGCGCCGACATGGTCTTCGTCACCGCCGGCGAGGGGGGCGGCACCGGCACCGGCGGCGCGCCCGTGGTGGCGGCCATCGCCCGCAAGCTCGGCGCCCTCACCGTGGGCGTGGTCACGCGTCCGTTCTCGTTCGAGGGCAAGCGTCGCGGCGGCCAGGCCGACGCCGGCATCGACGCCCTTCGCGAGGCCTGCGACACGCTCATCGTGATCCCCAACGACCGCCTCCTGCAGCTGGGCGACGCGGGGGTGTCGATGATGGAGGCGTTCAAGACCGCCGACGAGGTGCTGCTCAACGGCGTGCAGGGCATCACCGACCTCATCACCACGCCCGGCGTCATCAACGTCGACTTCGCCGACGTCAAGGGCGTCATGTCCGGCGCCGGCAGCGCGCTCATGGGCATCGGCTCCTCGCGAGGGGAGGGCCGCGCGTTCAAGGCCGCCGAGGCCGCCATCAACTCGCCGCTGCTCGAGACCACGATGGAGGGCGCCAAGGGTGTCCTGATGTCGATCGCCGGCGGCAGCGACCTGGGGCTGTTCGAGATCAACGAGGCCGCCTCCCTCGTGCAGGAGGAGGCGCACCCCGACGCCAACATCATCTTCGGCACGGTCGTCGACGACTCCCTCGGCGACGAGGTCCGCGTCACCGTCATCGCCGCCGGGTTCGAGGGCGGGTCGCGCCCGGTCACCGCCGGTGCCGCCCAGCCGCGCCGCGGCCGCCATCACCTCGACGACGACGAGTCGGTCCCCGGCGCCTCCGGCGACACCGGCGGTGCCTCGGAACTCGGATCGACGCCCCTCGGCGGTCGCGGTCGCGAGGAGTCGGCCTACGCGGGCTCCGGCGGGTCGTCCGCGAGCTCGACGGGCTCGTCCTCGTCGTCGTCCCGTCGCCGCGACGAGGACGACGACATCGACGTCCCGCCCTTCATGCGGCACTGACGCGCCGCCCCGTGACGCCCAACGGCACGGGGCGCGTCCGCCGGGTGGTCACCGACCGCCGCGGCGGCGCGTCGACCGGAGACTTCGACTCGTTCAACCTCGGCGACCACGTCGGTGACGCCCCCGCCTCCGTGGCCGCCAACCGCGCGCGGCTCGCCCGCCGACTCGGCCTGCCCGCGACGGACATCGTGTGGATGGACCAGGTCCACGGCACCCGGATCGCCCGCGTCACCAGGCCGACGGGCGGGCCCGTCCCCGCCACGGACGGACTCGTGACCGACCGGCCGGGCCTCGCGCTGGCGGTCCTCACCGCCGACTGCGTCCCGGTGCTCGCCGCGGACGAGCAGGCAGGCGTGATCGGGGCGGTGCACGCCGGCCGCGTGGGCGCGGTCGGCGGGATCGTCCCCCACCTCATCGGCGCGATGGCCTCGCTCGGGGCACGTCCGGAACGGATCACCGTGCTCCTCGGCCCGGCGGCAGCGGGGGAGCACTACGAGCTGCCCGACGACCTGGCAGACGAGGTCGAGGCCGCCCTGCCCGGCAGTCGCACCCGCACCGTCGCCGGCACCGCGGGCGTGGACCTGCGCAAGGGCATCACCCGCCAGCTCGCCGGGCTCGGCGTGACGCGCGTCGACTCCGACCCCCGCTGCACGATCGCCGAGCAGTCCCTGTTCTCCTATCGTCGACAGGGGCGGACCGGGCGCCAGGCCAGCGTGATCTGGCGGCAGGTGTAGCAGGCCGGGCCGGCCGACCCGCCGGACCGGGAGACGAAAGGGCGAACATGACCGACACCAGGGCCACAGAACTCGCCGCGCGGCTGGCCGAGACCCGTGAACGCGTGGACGCGGCGCGGGCGGCCGCGGGCCGGACCGACGAGGTCGACCTCGTCGTCGTCACCAAGTTCCATCCCGTCACCGACGTGCTCCACCTCGCCCGCCTCGGGGTGCGCGACGTCGGCGAGAACCGGGTGCAGGAGGCGGCGGGCAAGGTCGACGACCTCGCCGCCGCCGACGCCGGGCTGGCGGCGGCGGTGCGCTGGAACATGGTCGGACACATCCAGTCCAACAAGGCCGCCGCCGTGGCCGGGTGGGCCGACCGGGTGCACTCGGTGGACTCCGAGAAGGTGGCGAACGGGCTCGAGCGCGGCCGCGCCCGGGCCGCCGACGAGCGCGACGGCGTCACGCCCCTGCCCGTCCTGCTCCAGCTGAGCCTCGACGGCGACACCTCGCGCGGCGGGGTCACCCGCGAGGACCTGCCGGCCCTGGCCGACCACGTCGCCGGACTCGGGCACCTCCGTCTGGCCGGGCTCATGGTGGTGCCCCCGCTCTCCGGCGATCCCGCCGCCCACTTCGCCGACGCCGCCGAGGTCGCCGCCGCCCTGCGGCGCCGGCACCCCGACGCCGTCGAGTTCTCCGCGGGCATGTCCGGAGACATCGAGGAGGCGATCGCGGCAGGTTCCACCTGCGTGCGTGTCGGAACGGCGATCCTCGGCCCCCGACCAGTAGTTTGAGATCCAGCCTCGCGGGGACACCCGCCCGCGAAGAACACGCCCGCGACGACCCCGTTACCAGGAAGGTCCCGGAAGATGAGCGCAATCGCCCGGTTCAAGGAGTACTTCGGAATGGCGCCCGTCGCGGCGTACGAGGACGAGTACCTGGACGACTACGACCGCCCCGTCCACCACGACGCGCGCGTCGGCCGCGGCATGCACGACACGGACGACCTCGGCCCGGTCGCCCGCGACCGCCGGGACGACTACGGCTACGCCGCCGACCGGTACCTCGACGAGCCCGCGCCCCGCTCCCGCGTCGCGGACCTCGACCCCGTCGACGAGCGCCCCGCCGCCCGCCGTGCGCCCGTCGAGGAGCCGGCCCCGCGCCCCCGCCGCTACCACGCCGCCGAGGCCGGCGCGCGCGCCAACCTCCGCGGTGTGCCCGCCACCCGCGGCGCCGTCGCCCTCGCGCCGGAGGAGGACTTCGTCGAGGACGGTCTCGTCACCGTGCCCGAGACCGTCGTCGAGCGCCCCCGCGGCTTCGGTGACGGCAAGAGCCTCGGTGAGCACTTCCGCGCCGGACGCGCCGTCGTCCTGGACCTGTCCACGATGGCCTCCGGCGACGCCCGCCGCATGGTCGACTTCGCCGCCGGCCTCGTCTTCGGCCTCGACGGCCGCATGGAGAAGGTCGCCGACCGCGAGCGCACCTTCCTCCTGCAGCCCGCCGGCATGGACCTCACCGAGGCCGAGGTCCGCGACGCCGTCAACGGCGCGTTCCGCCGCTGACCGACCGGCCCGTCGGCGGGGACGGGGTGCCCTCGGGCGCCGCGGCGGCCCGGGACAGTAGTGTTGAAGCGTGACGTTGATTCTGCTGGTCCTCTATTACGTGGTCGAGGTCTTCTGGTTCCTGCTGCTGGGCCGGATCGTGGTGGAGATGATCGCCTCGTTCTCCCGCAGCTGGACGCCGAGGGGCGTCCTCGCGGTGGTGCTGGAATGGCTGTTCACCATCACGGACCCGCCGGTCAAGGCGCTGCGCAAGGTCATCAAGCCGGTCCGCCTCGGCCAGGTCTCCCTGGACCTGTCGGTTCTGGTCCTGTTCATCATCCTCATGGTGCTGCGGGTCGTCATCCTGGCCTTCATCTAGAGCGACCGGGCCGCTCGGCGGCCGGCACAGCGGCCCCGGCTCACCGACCCGGACCACGGCCGCTGGTGACGCGCGGGCCGGTTGTGACTAGATTGGCCACCGTTAAGGTAGTAATGAAGTCGTGGGTCCGGTGCGAGAACGCCGGGCCGGCACCCGAGACGACCACGAGGGGTATCCCATGCCGTTGACACCAGCCGATGTGCACAACGTCGCGTTCTCCAAGCCACCGATCGGCAAGCGTGGCTACAACGAGGACGAAGTCGACCAGTTCCTGGACCTGGTCGAGACGGAGCTCGCGGAACTCGTCTCGGACAACGAGGACCTCCGGCAGCGGGTCGAGGAGCTGACCCGCGACCTCGAGAAGGCGCGCAAGGCCGCCGACGAGGCCGGCAAGTCCTCCGGCGGCGGATCGGGTGCCGCCGCCCCTGCCGCCCCCGCCGCGCAGGCCCAGGCGCCCACCCCCGCGCCGACGCCCGCCCCGGCCCCGGCTCCCGCGCCCACCACCCCCGCTCCCGCCGCCGCGACCCCGTCGCTCAGCAAGAGCGAGGACGACGGCGCCGCGAACAACGAGACCCACCTGCGCGCCGCCCGCGTCCTGGCCATGGCCCAGGAGATGGCGGACCGTCTGACCGGCGAGGCCAAGAAGGAGTCCGACGGGCTCATGGCCAAGGCCCGCAGCGAGTCGGACCGCCTGGTCGGCGACGCCCGGACGCAGTCCGAGAAGCTGGTCAGCGACGCAAAGTCGCAGTCCGAGAAGATGGTCGGCGACGCCCGCCGCGAGGCCGACAAGCTCCTCGCCGAGGCCAAGAGCAAGTCCGACGGCATCGTCAAGGACGCCCAGGCGCGCTCCGAGCAGCAGGTCAAGGAGGCGCAGGCGAAGGCCGACGCCCTGCAGGCCGACGCCGAGCGCAAGCACACCGAGATCATGGCCACCATCAACCAGCAGCGCGGCGTGCTGGAGAGCCGGATCGATCAGCTGCGCACGTTCGAGAAGGACTACCGCAGCCGCCTCACCAGCTACCTCGAGAACCAGCTCGCCGAGCTCGGCAAGACCGGCTCCGCCGCCCCGGCGGCCCCCGCCGACGCCGGTGCCGCCGGTGGCGCCGCCGATCAAGCGACCAAGAAGGACGGCGGCCACCGCGCCGACTGACCCACCACGCGTGACGCGCCCGATCCGCGCGGCGCGAACGGTCCCCGCCCCTGCCCAGGGTGCGGGGACCGACGTATATTCAAAGCACGAGGTGCGCGCCACGGTGCGTGGCGCGCATCCCCTGTCACCACGCACCGCACCAGGAGGCACGGATGCTCGTCGCCGCGCTCGGACTGACGATCCTCGGCTTCGGCTTTCTCGTCGCCGCGGTCGCGACCGGTCAGATCGGGTGGGCCTGGGCGTGCATCGTCGTGGGAGCCCTGGGGCTGTTGCTGCTGGTGATCGACCTCATCCAGGGGCGCGGTGACCGCGACATCCGCACCCGAGAGTCCTCGGGAGAGGCGGACGTCCGGGCCGACGGGTAACATCGGACACCGTCCGGCCCCGAGCCGGACGCGCGATGATCCGGCCATCACCGGGGAGCGCTCGGAAGAACGGCACGGCCCCGCTTTCGGGGTCCGCTCAGTAGAACCGAACGGGGGAGCCCGTCACAGCCCGACCCACGAGTGGGCGTCGCACGTCGTCGCCAAACGGGGTGGTACCGCGGACGGTGGCGCGCTGGGCGCTGCCGGATCGTCCCCGAGCGCAGGCCTGACCGGCCCCACGGATGCGAACTCGTGCGGGCCCCGTATGCGAGGAGTCCGCCCCATGAGCACCGAGCCCGTGAACCGCGAGTCCGCCGACCCGGCGTCCGGCGACGCCGAGGCCGGCGCCACCGGCAGCGCGTACCCGATCGTCGACCTCACCGGCGGCGCCACGTCACAGACCCCCTCGTTCCCAACCCTCGAGGAGACGGTCCTCGCCCGCTGGGACGAGCGCGACACCTTCCGCGAGTCCATCCGCAACCGGGCGGACGCGGAGGAGTACGTCTTCTACGACGGCCCGCCCTTCGCCAACGGCCTGCCCCACTACGGCCACCTGCTCACCGGCTACGTCAAGGACGTCATCCCGCGCTACCGCACCATGCGCGGCTACAGGGTGGAGCGCCGCTTCGGCTGGGACTGCCACGGACTGCCGGCCGAGCTGGAGGCCGAGAAGCAGCTCGGCATCACCGAGAAGTCCCAGATCCTCGAGATGGGCCTGGCCGAGTTCAACGCCGCCTGCGAGAAGTCGGTGCTGCAGTACACCGACGAGTGGGAGGAGTACGTCCACCGCCAGGCCCGCTGGGTGGATTTCGAGAACGACTACAAGACGCTCGACATCGACTTCACCGAGTCCGTCCTGTGGGCCTTCAAGCAGCTCTACGACAAGGGCCTCGTCTACAAGGGCTTCCGCGTCCTGCCGTACTCCTGGTACGAGCAGACGCCGCTGTCCAACCAGGAGACCCGGCTCGACGACGCCTACAAGATGCGCCAGGACCCGGCCGTCACCGTGGGGCTGCCGCTCGAGGCGCCGCAGGACAGCCCGTTCCACGGAGCCGAGGCCCTCGTGTGGACCACGACGCCGTGGACCCTGCCGTCCAACCTCGCCGCCGCCGTGCACCCCGAGATCGACTACTCGGTCGTGCGGGTCAACTCGGGGCCCTTCGCCGGCCGCGCGTTCGTGCTGGCCGAGGCGCGCCGCGGCGTCTACGCGGCCGAGTTCGGTGACGACGCCGAGGTCGAGACCACCGTCAAGGGCTCCGAGCTGGTGGGCCTGCGCTACACCCCGCCGTTCGACTTCTTCGCCGGGCACCCGAACTCCCATGTCGTGCTCGCGGCCGACTACGTCTCCACCGAGTCCGGTACCGGCATCGTCCACCTGGCCCCGGCCTTCGGTGAGGAGGACAAGGAGGCCTGCGACGCCGCGGGCATCGAGCTCGTCATCCCGGTGGGCCCGGACGGCAAGTTCACCTCCGAGGTGCCGCCGTACGCCGGCCAGCTCGTCTTCGACGCCAACGCCCACATCTCCCGCGATCTGCGGTCGGCGGGCCGGCTGCTGCGGCACGAGACCATCGAGCACTCCTACCCGCACTCGTGGCGTTCGGGGCAGCCGCTCATCTACATGGCGCTGCCCGCGTGGTTCGTCAAGGTCTCCGCGTTCCGGGACCGCATGGCGGAGCTCAACCGCGAGCACATCACGTGGATGCCCGAGCACGTGCGTGACGGCCAGTTCGGCAAGTGGCTCGAGGGTGCGCGGGACTGGAACATCAACCGCAACCGTTACTGGGGCGCGCCCATCCCGGTGTGGGAGTCCGACGACCCGGCCTACCCGCGCGTGGACGTGTACGGCTCGCTGGACGAGCTCGAGCGGGACTTCGGCGTCCGGCCCACGGACCTGCACCGGCCGTACATCGACGAACTGACCCGACCCAACCCGGACGACCCGACGGGCAAGTCGACCATGCGGCGTGTCGCCGACGTCTTCGACTGCTGGTTCGAGTCCGGGTCGATGCCGTTCGCTCAGGTCCACTACCCCTTCGAGAACAAGGAGTGGTTCGAGACCCACAACCCGGGCGACTTCATCGTCGAGTACAACGGGCAGACCCGCGGCTGGTTCTACACCCTGCACGTGCTGGCCACCGCCCTGTTCGACCGCCCGGCGTTCACGCACGTCGCCGCCCACGGCATCGTCCTGGGCAACGACGGGCTCAAGATGAGCAAGTCCAAGGGCAACTATCCGGACGTCAACGAGGTGTTCGCCCGCGACGGCTCGGACGCCATGCGGTGGTTCCTCATGAGCTCGCCGATCCTGCGGGGCGGCAACCTCGTGGTGACCGAGCAGGGGATCCGCGAGGGCGTCCGCCAGGCCATGTTGCCGCTGTGGAACTCGTACAGCTTCTTCCAGCTGTACGCCTCCCGCCGGGCGACGTGGCGCACGGACTCCCAGCACGTCCTGGACCGCTACATCCTGTCCCGGCTGGCCTCGACCCGCGACGCCATGACCGAGGCCCTGGACGCCACGGACCTCGCCGCCGCGTGCGACGAGCTGCGCCTGTTCGCCGACGCGCTGACCAACTGGTACGTGCGTCGGTCGCGGTCCCGGTTCTGGGCGGGCGAGGACAGCGGGCAGGACTCGAGCGACGCGTTCGACACGCTGTACACGGTGCTGGAGACGACCATGCGGCTCGCCGCGCCGCTGCTGCCGCTGATGAGCGAGGTCGTGTGGACCGGGCTCACCGGCGAGGAGTCGGTGCACCTCGCGGACTGGCCGGCCGCGGACGAGCTGCCACGCGACGCCGCGCTGGTCGAGGCGATGGAGGCCGTGCGCGACGTGTGCTCGACCGTGTCCTCGATCCGCAAGGCCAAGCACCTGCGGGTGCGTCTGCCGCTGAACTCGCTCACCGTGGCGATGCCGGACGCCCAGCGGCTCGAGCCGTTCACCGGCATCATCGCCGACGAGGTCAACGTCCGTGAGGTCCACCTGACCAGCGACGTGGCCGCGCACGGCCGGATGGAGCTGGCGGTCAACGCCCGCGCCGCCGGCCCGCGGCTGGGCAAGCAGGTCCAGGCCTGTATCAAGGCCGCCAAGACCGGCGACTGGGCCGAGGTCGGCGGGGTGGTCAGCGCCGGTGGCATCGAGCTGCAGGAGGGCGAGTACGAGCACCGCCTCGTCGCCGCCGATCCCGAGTCGACGGCCGCGCTGCCCGGTGGCGCCGGACTGGTGGTGCTGGACCTGACGGTCACCGAGGAGCTCGAGGCGGAGGGTTGGGCCAAGGACCGCATCCGCGAGATCCAGGAGGCGCGCCGCGCGGCCGGGTTCGACATCTCCGACCGCATCCGCGTGCGGATGGCCGTGCCGGCCGATCGCCGGGAGTGGGCCGATCGGCACGCGCAGCTCATCGCCGCCGAGGTGCTGGCGACCGACTTCGCGGTGGTCGACGGCCTGAACGCGGCCGAGGGTGACGCGGTGGAGCTCGCCGAGGGCGTCCGGATGACGCTGGCCCGGGTCTGATCGGCCCGGACCCGACCCTGGCGGACGCGGTCGTGATCCGACGGAGGCGGCGGTGACCGACGGGCAGGACCGTTGGGTCCTGCACGTCGACATGGACGCGTTCTTCGCCTCCTGCGAGCAGCTCACCCGGCCGACCCTGCGGGGTCGGCCGGTGCTCGTGGGCGGACAGGGCGGCCGCGGCGTGGTGGCGGGATGTTCGTACGAGGCGCGGGCGTTCGGGGCGCGGTCGGCGATGCCGTCGCACCAGGCCCGGCGTCTCGTCGGCCCGTCGGCGGTGTTCGTCTCGCCGCGGATGCCGGTGTACCGCGCGCTGAGCCGCCGGGTGTTCGAGGTGTTCGCCGAGCACGCGCCGGTGGTCGAGCAGGTGTCCGTGGACGAGGCGTTCCTCGAGCCGCCCGAGCTGCGGGGAGCGGACGTGGACCGCACCCGGCGGTGGGCGCAGGATCTGCGGGCGGCGATCCGCGAGGCCACGGGGCTGCCGGCCTCGGTCGGTGCGGGGGCGGGCAAGCAGTACGCCAAGATCGCCTCGGAGCTGGCCAAGCCGGACGGGGTCACGGTGGTCGCGCGCCGCGATCACGAACGGGTGCTGCACCCGCTGCCGGTCCGGAGCCTGTGGGGCGTGGGCCCTGTGGCGGGGGAGCGGCTGGCGCAGTTCGGGGTCACCACGATCGGGGACCTGGCGGCGATGGACGACGACGACGTGGCGCACGCGCTCGGCAAGACCGTGGGCCCGGCGATCGCCCGGATCGCGCGGGGGTACGACGACCGGCCGGTGCACGAGCGGGCCGAGGCCAAGCAGATCAGCGCGGAGAGCACCTTCGCCGCCGACCTGACCACGCCCGGCCAGGTGACCGCGGCGGTGCGACGGGCGGCGGAGGCCGCGCACCGGCGGCTGCTGCGCGACGGGCGTGCCGCCCGCACGGTGACGGTGAAGGTCAAGCGCTCGGACTTCACGTCAATCAGCCGTTCGTACACGCTGCCGGAGGGCACGACCTCGCTCGAGACGATCATCGCGGTGGCCAGGTCCCTGGCGCCGGATCCGGTGGACTTCGGCGCGATCCGCCTCCTGGGCGTGGGGGTGGCGGGCCTGACGGACTTCCACCAGGACGCGCTGTTCGAGCAGGAGTTCACTCTGGGTGCGCGACCGGGGGCGGGGGCCGACGACGACGAGGACCTGCCCGACATCGTCGGTGTGGGCACCACCGTGACCACGGAGGAGTCCGAGCCGGCCGATGCCGGGTCGGGGCCCACGGGCGCGGGGGCTGCCGCGGGGACGGGTGAGGGGGAGCTCCCGGCGATCGGGGCGTGGCGCCGGGGCGAGGACCGGCGGTTCGAGACGGGTGCGGACGTGCGTCACCCGGAGTTCGGCCACGGCTGGGTGCAGGGCTCGGGGCACGGGCGGGTCTCGGTGCGGTTCGAGACCGCCGTGACCGGGCCGGGCCGGATGCGCACCTTCGCCGAGGACGATCCGGCGCTCGAGCCCGCGGATCCACTGGATTCCCTGGGCTGGTGACACCCCGGCCGGGCCGCCCGGCCCAGCTGCAGCCGCTCCTGCCGATGGCGTCTCGCGTGCGCGGATGCGCGCTCCGGACCCAGCCGCTCCTCGGCATGGCGTCTCGCCCTCTCCGCGGTGCGCGCGAGACGCCATGGTGACGGGCGGCCGTTCATCCGCTCGACCGGCGCCGCGAGCGGCTGGCGGCCCGGCCGGGCTGCTGGAGGGCTGCCCGTCAGTTGTAGAGGTGGTACCTCGACCACTCGCGTCGGACCCGCGCCGCGGCATCCGCGTCAGCGTCGACATTGACGTCGGCGTCGGCATCGTCATCCGCCCCGTCGGTGACGGACAGGAGAGCGGCCAGCAGGACGCGGGCCTGCCCCGAGCGCAGGTAGCCGGCGGAGAGCACCCCGCGGGCCGCGAGCTCGGCACCGCCGCCCCGGCCGCCGTACGTCGCGGTCGCCTCGCCCCGCGGCACCCGGCTGGAGGCCACCACCACGATGTCGGGTCGGTCCTCGGCGAGTCGGGCCACCGCGTCGGCGACCAGGGGCGGCAGGTTGCCGGACCCCGAACCCTCCAGGACCAGCCCGCGCGCGCCGGCGGCGACGCAGGCGTTCAGGGCCGCGGCGTCGGAGCCCGGCGGGCAGGCGACCACGTCGACCCGGGTTCCGGCGAACCGGGCCCGCCCGGCCAGCGTGGGGCGCTCGAGCTCCGGCGGCAGGTCCTCCACCGGGTGGTCGGGGGAGTTACGGGCGAAGGCGACGGGGTCGGTCGTGTGCCACTTGCGCACGCCGCGGGCCTGCAGGATCGCCCGCCCGAGCACCACGAGGACCCCCAGGTCGCGGGAGACCGGGTCGGCGGCCAACAGCACCGCGTCGAGCAGGTTGGCGGGCCCGTCGGCCTCGGGGTGGTCGGCGGGACGCTGCGCGCCCGTGAGCGCCACGGGCCGCGGGTCCGAATGGTGCAGGTCGAGGGCCATCGCGGTCTCTTCGAGGGTGTCCGTTCCGTGGGTCACGACCGCTCCGGACACTCCCGGGTCGGCCAGGACGTCCGCGACGGTGTCGACGACCAGATCCCACTCGGCGGTGCCGAAGGTAGAGGAGTCGGCGTCCAGGACGGCCCGGGCGCTCACGCGGATCTCGCCGGGCAGCACGGCCCGGAGCTCGTCGAGCATCGCCGCGGTGGCCGGATCGGAATCCCCGGCCACTACTGCGCCCTCGGGCGTCGTGGACGCGGTGATCGTGCCGCCGGTGGTGCAGATCACGATGTGGGGGGTATCGGTGCTGGTCTGGGCGCTGGTCACCCGGTCCACAGTGCTGTGCGGGCGGCTCGTCGTCAAACACCCGGGCCGCCGACGATGGAACAATGGCCGACGAGTGTTCGTTGGGCCGGTGACACGGCCCGGAGCCGGGACCGGCTCGGCGCCGGATGCCCGGTGCCCCTCATCTCGACGAAAGGACCCCGCGTGAGTCTTCGACGGACCATCGCCGCTCTCTCCCTGACCGCTTTCGCCATGGGTGGTCTCGCCGCCTGTGGGGGTGGAGACGATGAGCGCGAGACCGCACCCGCGCCCACCACGAGCGCGCAGGAGACCGCCACCGTGCCCACCGCCGCGGAGCTGACCGGGCTCCTCGACCGGGCGTCCGACCCCGCGGTTCCGGTGGAGGAGAAGGTCGACCTCGTCGAGGGGGGTGCCGAGGCGCCCGAGATCTTCGACCAGATCGCCGCCCTCAAGGCCGAGCAGGGCGCCGGCGTGACGATCACCGGCGTCGCGGAGGGCGACATCCCGGGCACGCTCATCGCCAACGCGGTGATCACCCAGCCGGGCCAGGAGGACATCAACGTCCAGGCGCAGTTCATCAACCAGAACGGCCAGTGGCAGCTGCAGAAGTCCTTCGCCTGCGCGCTGATCACCAACGCCGGGCTCCAGCCGCCGGCCACCTGCGCCGCTGCCTGATCCGGCGACCGCCGGGCGCCGCGCCGGCGCCGCGGATCGCGGGCTGACCACCGCCCCCTGTCCGCCGGGCGCAGCGCCGGCGGTCAGCCCACCGTGCGGAAGCTCAGGCCCGAGTCCTCCTCGTAGGTCGACCGTCGCCCGGAATCCGGGTCGACGTACGCGGTCCGCGTGGAGGACTCGGTCGTTCCGCCCACCGGCAGGGCGGCCCGCAGGTCGACCGTCAGCTCGCCGGAGCCGGAGACCTCGTAGGACTCCACGTCCAGGGTGACGCCCGGCCCGCCGTCGGGCGCGGGCGCGGTGAGGGTGTCCTCCGGATCGGGTGCCTCGGTGCGTGCCCGGACGGTGGCCACGTCGCCGTCGAGCTCCACCAGCTCGTAGGTGGTGACCCGGGTCGGGGCGACCGCGTCGTCGACCTGCCGGGTGACCGTCCACCGCGCGCCCACGCCGATCTCCTCGGAGGGGAACGCGACGGTCGCGTCCGAGATCGCGTTGGCGGTGATCTCCACGCCGGCGCGGGCGGCGTCGGTCGCACCTGCCGGCGCCGCCAGTGACAGCTCGCGGATGACGCCGTCGGCGCTGCGGGTCCACGTGACGGTGAAACCGGGCGCGGTGGCGAACTGTGCGGATCGGCGGTCGTCGACGGAGGTGAACTCGCGCGCGGTGACGGTGGCCCGCTGTGCGCCGTCGACGTCCGGTTCGGAACGCCCCTCCAGGGTGAGTGTCTGTTCCGGCGTGTCGTCGACCCTCGGCTCGGAACCCGGCACCTCGGTGCGGGCGGTGGCGGCCCGGGTCACGGCCACGACCGCCGGTTCGAGCGACGGAGCGTAGGCCAGCACCCGCCGCTCGCCCTGCCCGGCGTCCACCAACTCGACGGTGGGGGCGGGCCCGGGGTCGACGCTCACCTCGGGCTCGAGCGCCTGCGCGTCGGGGTCCGCGGCGGCCCCCGCCCCGGCGGACGTCCCCTGCTCCGTGGCGGCGGGATCGGCGGCGTCGTCGTCGGCGCACGCGGCGGTGCCGGCCACGAGGGTGGCCGCCAGCGCGGCGGCGAGAAGGCGCCGACCGGAGCCGCCGCGGCCACCCCGTCCTCGGTCGCCGCCACGCTCGCGGCGGGCGGGTCGGGAGGGGCCGGGGGTGACGGTCGATCGCGGGTCCACGGCCCCGAGCCTAGAGGGTCGCCCGCCCGTCGCTGCCGGGGTCGCCCACCCGCAGCCGCCGGGCCGGCGACGTCATCAGGGATACTGGGCGGCATGACGGAGACCGACGGCACGCGGCCTGACGCCGCGGGAGCGAGCACACCCGGACCTCGGGCCACCGCGCCCGGGTACTTCCGCGCCGGGCCGGCGGTCATGCTGGCGATCGCTGCGGTGGTGATCCTGGTCGATCAGGTCACCAAGGTGCTCGCCGTGGTCAACCTGGAGAACGCCCGCCCGATCGAGCTCGTGGGTGACACGGTGCGGTTGGTGCTGCTGCGCAATCCGGGTGCCGCGTTCTCGATGGGCACGGAGTCGACTGTCGTGCTCAGCATCGTCGCCACCGTCGTGGTGCTGGGGCTGCTGTGGTTCTCCCGCCGCGTCCACTCGACGTGGTGGGCGTGGGGCCTCGGCCTCATCCTCGGTGGCGCCGCCGGCAACCTCGTGGACCGCTACTTCCGGGCGCCCGGGATCCTGCAGGGCCACGTCGTGGACTTCATGTCCGTGGGCTGGTGGCCGGTGTTCAACGTCGCGGATTCGTGCCTGGTCGCCGGCGTGATCGTGGTGGCCGTGGCGGTGCTGCGCAACATCGACTTCGACGGCTCGCGCGTGTCGGAGGAGGACGCGGCCGATGGGTGAGCTCCGGACCTTCCCCGTGCCGGACGGCCTCGACGGCATGCGCGTCGACGCCGGTGTCTCGCGGCTTTTGGGCATCTCGCGCACCGCGGTGGCGGATCTCGCCGGGGAGGGCAAGGTCCTGCTCGACGGCCGCACGGTGGGCAAGTCCGACAAGCTCACCGGGATGTCCTGGATCGAGGTCGAGATGCCGGAGCCGCGGGCCGAGCCGGCCGTGGTCGCCGAGCCGGTCGAGGGGATGGCGGTCATCTACTCGGACGCGGACATCGTCGTCGTCGACAAGCCCGTCGGCGTCGCGGCGCACGCCTCGGTCGGCTGGACCGGTCCCACGGTGATCGGCGGCCTGGCTGCCGCCGGGTACCGCATCTCCACCTCCGGCCCGCCGGAGCGCAAGGGGATCGTCCACCGCCTCGACGTGGGCACCTCGGGCCTCATGGTGGTGGCGGCGTCGGAGCGGGCGTACACACTGCTCAAGCGGGCCTTCCGCGACCGGACCGTCGACAAGACCTACCACGCCCTGGTGCAGGGCCACCCGGACCCGCTCTCGGGGACGATCGACGCGCCCATCGGTCGGCACACCTCGAACGACTGGCGTTTCGCGGTCACCTCCGACGGCAAGCCGTCGATCACGCACTACGACACCCTCGAGGCGCACCAGTCGGCGACGCTGGTCGAGGTGAAGCTCGAAACCGGTCGCACTCATCAGATCCGCGTGCACTTCTCGGCGCTGCACCACCCGTGTGCGGGCGACCTCACGTACGGCGCGGACCCGGTCCTCGCGCGGCGTCTGGGGCTCGAGCGGCAGTGGCTGCACGCCGTGGGCCTGGGCTTCGAACATCCGGGCACGGGGGCGCGCGTGGACTTCACGAGCCGGTACCCCGACGACCTGCAGCACGCGATCGACGTCCTCCGCGACGCATGACCGGCGCCACGCGGCTGCTGCGGGCCGCCGGCGTGGGGGTGGTGATCGTCCTGGCGCTGGTGACGATCCTCACCGCGCTGCGCACCGAGCTCCCGCGTACTCCGGGGGTGATGAGCGACGCCCTGGGACCCGACCCCGGCGAGCGCGTCGGTGACTACCTTGAGCGCGCGGCCGCCTCACT
The DNA here is from genome assembly GCF_003096075.1 of Dietzia lutea. Classification (NCBI taxonomy): domain Bacteria; kingdom Bacillati; phylum Actinomycetota; class Actinomycetes; order Mycobacteriales; family Dietziaceae; genus Dietzia; species Dietzia lutea. The sequence goes on from NZ_CP015449.1 coordinate 1,478,879, forward strand.
GGTCACCGTGGGCGGCGGGCCGGACGTCCCGGGGGGACCGGGTGACGACGGCGACGACGACGAGGGCCGCGCCCCCGCCCCCGACGCCCACCGCTGGGCCCTCGTGAGCGCGGGTGAGGCGTGGTCGGTCGCCGAGGCCGCCGGCGCGGTGCGGGGTCTGCCGCGCGTCTCGGGGCTGTCCGTGCAGGTGCCGGTCGAGGGCGTCGCGATGCCCGTCGCCGGCGTGGCGCTCGCCGAGCCGGTGGCGGGGGAGACCGGGCGCGAGGCCGTGTTCGGCCGGGGCCTCGAGCAGGTGACTGCGCGGCTGGACCCGGGGGCGACGGCCTCGCCCGCCACGCCCGGGGGCTCCGCCATCGACCCTGCCCTCGACCCGGACACGGCGCCGGCCCCGACCGACCGGGCCGCCGCGGCCGCCGCGCTCACCGCGTCCCGCATCCGGGCGGGGGAGCCCGCGATCATCGGCCTGCTCGTGCGCGGCACGACCGGACAGCTGCGCGCGGTGGCCGATGCTCCGGGAGTGCGGGTGGTGGAGGCACTGCCGCCCGACGCGGTCTACGAGCGCTTCGCCGTCCGGCCCCTGCTGCCGCAGCAGGTCGACGCCGCCCTGCCGCTCCCGGACGACGCCCCCGTACCCCCCCGCCTGACCGGCCACCGCGGGCGGCCGGGGCTAGGGTTGCGCCGGTGAACGGTGAGGCGGCAGGGGAGAAGGACAGGACGGTCGTCGTCGGCATGGCGGCCGGTGTCGCGGCATACACGCTGTGGGGGTTCTTCCCCGCCTTCTTCCCGCTGCTCGAGCCCGCCGGGGCGGTCGAGATCCTCGCCCACCGGATCGTGTGGTCGTTCGTCGTCATGGCGATCGTGGTCACGCTGCTGCGCGGCTGGGGGCGGGTGCGCGCCGTGGACCGTACCTCCTGGGCCCGCATCGGGGGTGCGGCCGTCTTCGTCTCGGCCAACTGGGGCGTCTACGTGTACGCGGTCAACTCCGAGCGGGTCACCGAGGCCGCCCTGGGATACACCATCAACCCGCTGGTCAGCGTGCTGCTGGGCGTGATCGTCTTCCGCGAACGCCTCACCCGCCCACAGTGGCTCGCGGTGGCCCTCGCCGTCGTCGCAGTCGGCGTCCTCACCGCCGGATACGGTCACTTCCCGTACCTGTCGGTGATCCTCGCGGTGAGTTTCGGCCTGTACGGCGTGTTCAAGAAAAAGCTGCGCGTGGACCCGGTGACCGGGATGCTCGGCGAGGTGGCGGTCACGACGCCCGTCGCGGTGGCGTTCCTCGTCTGGCCGGGGGTCACCGACGCGGGCACCTTCACCGGGCACGGTGCGGGGCACTCCGCGCTGCTGGCCGCCTCCGGCCTGGTCACCGTGGTGCCGCTGCTGCTGTTCGCCGTCGCCGCGCAGCGCATCCCCCTGGCCACCGTGGGCATGCTGCAGTACATCGTCCCGGTGCTGCAGATGGCGTGGGGACTGCTCGTCGTGGGCGAGCGACTCGACGCCGTCCAGTGGGTGGGCTTCGCGCTCATCTGGACCGCCGTCATCGCGTTCACGCTGGCCGGTCGCACGCCGCGCGCGGCCCGTCCTGGGGGTTCGAGGACTGTCGGTGATCCGACCTAGACTGTGGCGGACGAGTCCGTAGGAGGAGTGCTTTCGTGGGCGATCAGTTCGTGCATCTGCACAATCACACCGAGTTCTCGATGCTCGACGGGATGGCGCAGATCGAGCCGCTGTTCGCGGAGGCGTCGCGTCTCGGCATGCCGGCCGTCGGGATGACCGACCACGGCAACATGTACGGCGCCTCGGACTTCTACAAGCAGGCCAAGAAGGCCGGGGTCAAGCCCATCATCGGGATCGAGGCGTACGTCGCCCCCGAGTCGCGGTTCGAGAAGAAGCGCATCCTGTGGGGCGAGAAGCACCAGAAGAGCGACGACGTCGCCGGCTCGGGCGCCTACACGCACATGACGATGGTCGCCGAGAACGCCACCGGCCTGCGCAACCTGTTCCGGCTGTCCTCGCTGGCCTCGTACGAGGGACAGCTGGGCAAGTGGGCGCGCATGGACGCCGAGATCCTCGCCGAGTACTCCGAGGGGATCATCGCCACCTCCGGCTGCCCCTCCGGCGAGATCCAGACCCGTCTGCGCCTCGGACACGTCAAGGAGGCCTACGAGGCCGCCGAGAAGTGGCAGTCGATCTTCGGCAAGGACAACTTCTTCCTCGAGCTCATGGACCACGGGATCGACATCGAGCGGCGGGTCCGGGAAGACCTGCTCAAGCTCGGTAGGGACCTGGGCATGCCGCCGCTCGTGACCAACGACTGCCACTACGTCACCCGCGAGCAGGCCCACGCCCACGAGGCCATGCTCTGCGTGCAGACCGGCAAGACCCTCGCCGACGAGAACCGCTTCAAGTTCGACGGCGACGGCTACTTCCTCAAGTCCGCCCAGGAGATGCGCGCGCAGTGGGACTCCGAGGTCCCCGGAGCCTGCGACAACACACTGTGGATCGCCGAGCGCGTCCAGCCGTACGACGACATCTGGACCCCCCGTGACCGGATGCCCAAGTTCCCCGTCCCCGAGGGCGAGACGGAGGACACCTGGCTGGCCAAGGAGGTCCACAAGGGCCTGCAGTGGCGCTTCCCGGACGGCGTGCCGCAGGAGTACATCGAGCGCGCGAACTTCGAGCTCGAGGTCATCAAGGGCAAGGGCTACCCCGGCTACTTCCTCGTGGTCGGCGACCTCATCGAGCACGCCCGCTCGATCGGCATCAAGGTCGGCCCCGGCCGAGGCTCCGCCGCCGGCGCGCTGGTGGCGTACGCGCTCAAGATCACCAACATCGACCCCATCGAGCACGGCCTGCTGTTCGAGAGGTTCCTCAACCCCGAGCGGCCGTCCGCGCCCGATATCGATATCGACTTCGACGACCGGCGTCGCGGCGAGATGATCCGTTACGCCTCTGACAAATGGGGCGCTGACAAGATCGCCCAGGTCATCACCTTCGGCACCATCAAGACCAAGGCGGCCATCAAGGACGCCGCCCGCGTCAACTTCGGCCAGCCCGGCTACGCGATCGCCGACCGCATCACCAAGGCGCTGCCGCCCGCGATCATGGCCAAGGACATCCCGCTGTCCGGCATCACCGACCCCAAGCACGAGCGGTACGGCGAGGCCGCCGAGGTGCGCCAGCTCCTCGAGACCGACCCCGACGTCAAGCGGATCTACGACACGGCCCGCGGGCTCGAGGGCATGGTCCGTCAGGCCGGCGTCCACGCGTGTGCGGTGATCATGTCCTCCGAGCCACTGCTCGACGTGATCCCCATGTGGAAGCGCGTGCAGGACGGCGCCATCATCACCGGCTGGGACTACCCGTCGTGTGAGGACATCGGCCTGCTCAAGATGGACTTCCTGGGCCTGCGCAACCTCACCGTGATCGGCGACTGCCTGGAGAACATCAAGCTCAACCGCGGCGAGGAGATCGACCTCGACACGCTGAGCACGGACGACCAGGCCACGTACGACCTGCTCGCCCGCGGTGACACCCTGGGCGTTTTCCAGCTCGACTCCGGCGGCATGCGCGAGCTGCTCAAGCGGATGAAGCCCACCGGCTTCAACGACATCGTCGCCGCCCTCGCCCTGTACCGACCCGGCCCCATGGGCATGGGGACGCACTGGAACTACGCCGACCGTAAGAACGGCAAGCAGGAACTGGTGCCCATCCACCCCGAGCTGGAGGAGCCGCTCAAGGAGATCCTCGGGGAGACCCACGGCCTGATCGTCTACCAGGAGCAGATCATGGCCATCTCCCGCGAGCTCGCGGGATACACGGCCGGTGAGGCCGACGGCTTCCGTAAGGCCATGGGCAAGAAGAAGGCCGAGGTCCTGGCCGCGGAGTACGAGAAGTTCTCGGGCGGCATGTTCGAGCGCGGGTTCTCCAAGGACGCCGTCGACGCGCTGTGGGGCACCATCGAGCCCTTCGCCTCGTACGCGTTTAACAAGTCCCACGCCGCCGGCTACGGCCTCGTGTCCTTCTGGACCGGCTACCTCAAGGCCAACTACCCGGCCGAGTACATGGCCGCACTGCTCACCTCCGTCGGTGACGACAAGGACAAGGCCGCCCTGTACCTCTCCAACTGCCGGCAGATGGGCATCAGGGTGCTCCCCCCGTCGGTCAACGAGTCGCTGACCAACTTCGCCTCCGTCGGCAAGGACATCCGGTTCGGCCTCGGTGCCGTGCGCAACGTCGGCGCCCAGGTCGTGGACTCGATCGTCGCCGCACGCGAGGCCAAGGGCGAGTTCACCGACTTCTCGGACTACCTCGCCAAGATCGATCAGACCGCCTGCACCAAGAAGGTCACCGAGTCGCTCATCAAGGCCGGTGCCTTCGATTCGCTCGGCCATCCGCGAAAGGGGCTGTTCCTCGTCCACGCCGACGCGGTCGAATCGGTGATGTCCACCAAGAAGGCCGAGGCCGTCGGCCAGTTCGACCTCTTCGGTGGGGGAGACGACACCGCGGCCGACACCGGCTTCGGTGACGTGTTCGCCGTCCGCGTGCCCGATGAGGAGTGGGACACCAAGCAGAAGCTGGCCCTCGAGCGCGAGATGCTGGGCCTGTACGTGTCCGGCCACCCGCTCGACGGGCTCGAGGCCGCACTGGAGGCCAAGACCGACACGAACATCGCCACGATCCACGAGGGCGAGCTGGCCCACGGCACCGCCGTGACGATCGGCGGGATCATCTCCGGCGTGGACCGACGGGTCAACAAGAACGGCGAGCCGTGGGCGATCGTGACGATCGAGGACTTCAACGGCAGCGTCGAGGTGCTGTTCTTCCCCAAGACCTACCGGATCGCGGCTCTGGACATCGCCGAGGACGCGGTCGTGCTGGTCAAGGCGAGGATCAACATCCGTGAGGACCGCGTGTCGGTCTTCGGCGACACCCTCGAGGTGCCGGACCTGGTCGTCGGCGGCAACGGTGCGCCCCTCGCGCTGACGCTGCAGACGCGGATGTGCACCATCGAGACCGTCACGGCGCTCAAGCAGGTCCTGGTCCGCCACCCCGGCCCCTCGGACGTGCACCTGCGGCTCGTCAACGGCAATTCCTCGACCGTCCTGCGGCTCGACGACCAACTGCGGGTCGAGACGTCGTCCTCCCTCATGGGAGACCTCAAGGCGCTACTCGGCGCCGGCTGCCTCGCGGGCTGACCGCGGCCGCCCGGCGCACGCGTGCCTCGCCGGGCGGCCGCGCGCCGCGGCGCACGCTTGTCTCGCGGGCTGACGCCGCGTCGTGGCGCACGCGGCGACCGGTTGGCGGTGATCGTAAGGACGGTGGGACACTGATGGTTGTGACCGCCACCGAACCCGCGCCCGCCCAGGTCGTGACCACCGACGACATCGACGCCGCAGCCCGCCGGATCGGCGACGTCATCCGGTCGACCGACCTGCAGGCCAGCGAGCGGCTCAGCGAGCAGACCGGCGCGCGCATCCTGCTCAAGCGGGAGGACCAGCAGGCGGTCCGTTCCTACAAGATCCGCGGCGCCTACAACCTCATGGCGCAGCTGACCGGCGACGAGCGCAGCGCGGGCGTGGTCACCGCCAGCGCCGGGAACCACGCCCAGGGGGTGGCGTTCGCCTGCCGGGTACTGGGTATCAACGGCCGCATCTACGTGCCGACCAACACGCCCAAGCAGAAGCGCGACAGGATTCTCGCCCACGGCCGCAGCTGGGTCGAGCTCGTCGTGACCGGCACGAACTTCGACGCCGCCCAGTCCGCGGCCCGCGCGGACGCGAAGCGCACCGGGGCGACGATGGTGCCGCCGTTCGATCACCCTGACACGATGGCCGGGCAGGGCACGATCGCCGCCGAGATCCTCGCGCAGCTCGACGAGGTCCCCGACGCCGTGGTGGTGCCGGTCGGCGGCGGCGGGCTGGCCGGCGGCATCGCGACCTATCTGGCCGAGTATGCGCCGGACTGCAAGATCATCGCCGTCGAGCCCGCCGGTGCCCCGTCGCTGACGAGGGCACTGGAAGCGGGGGAGCCCGTCACCCTGGACAAGGTCGACACGTTCGTCGACGGCGCCTCCGTCGCCCGGCTCGGTGACTTCCCGTTCGGCGTCATCTCCTCGATGACCGAGAGGATCCAGGTCCTCACGGTGGACGAGGGCGCGGTGTGCACCGAGATGTTGGAGCTGTACCAGAACGAGGGGATCATCTGCGAGCCCGCCGGCGCGCTGGCGGTGACGGCCCTCCACCAGCTCGACATCGACGAAGGCGCCACTGTCGTCTGCATCGTCTCGGGCGGGAACAACGACGTCTCGCGGTACAGCGAGATCATCGAGCGGTCCCTCGTCCACAAGGGTTTGAAGCACTACTTCCTGGTGAAGTTCCCGCAGGAGCCGGGCCAACTGCGTCGCTTCCTCGACGAGGTCCTGGGGCCCGAGGACGACATCACGCTGTTCGAGTACCTCAAGCGCAACAACCGCGAGTTCGGCGCGGCGCTCGTGGGCATCGAGCTCGGGTCGGCCACCGGCCTACACTCGCTGCTCGAGCGCATGGGCGCCTCCCGCATCGACTGCGAGCGCCTCGAGCCCGGTACCGCTGCGTACGAGTACCTGACCTGACCTGACCTGAACGGGCGGGCGGCATGGTTCGAGCCGTCGGTCCCGTGAAGACGAGGAGGCCCCTGCTGGACAAGCGCTCGTCCAGCAGGGGCCTCCGGCCCGGAAAGGGGCCCCCGGGTCGGGCCAGATCTCAGTTGAGCGGCGAGTTCTCCGAGGTCACTCTGCCGGAGCGGCCGAGCCCCCGGCGCCGCCGATGGTCTCGAAAAGACCCGCGATCGACCCCTCGGGGATCTCACCCAGCGAGCCGGTGAGACCGCCTTCCTCGTCGTCGGATGCCGACTCGATCGACCCGCTGATCACTTCCCCGAATCCGTCCGGGTCGATGACGCCGGCGAGATCGCCGATCGAGCCGGACGATCCCTGGGCGGCCGCGACCGCGGTCGCGATGGAACCCGAGTCCAGAAGACCCGCGATAGAACCGGCGCTGTCGGTGTCGGCCCCGCCCTCGCCGGTCAGGGATCCCTCGACCGAGCCCCTGTGGCGTACTGCGCCCCCGGCCCCTCGCGAGGGCTTGTGCCCTGAGTCCGGGAGCGACGCCAACATTGCAATCGCGTCGCGTGATTGCCAACACATTTCCGCCTACCTGAGCGGACGTGGAAAACTAGCTCTACCAGGCTAAATAACCGAGCGAAGCGAACGGGGATTCGATTCCGCCGGTATGTGGGCGGCCCCGCGCGTCAGCGGGTCCGCACCACCGCGAACCCGAACGCCTGGCAGAACACCGAGTCCGCGTCGGCCACCGCGCCCGAGGCGAACACCGCGTCCGCGGCCAGCGGGACCCGGCACGGTTCGGTGCCCAGGTTCACCACCAGCGCCAATGATCCCCGATGGACCACCAGCCAGCGGTCATCGTCGGCCTCGACACCGGACTCCACTCGGACCGGCGCCAGCCACGGATCGCTGAGCTCGGGCTCGGCATTACGCAGGGCGATCAGCGCGCGGTAGACGCGCAGGATCTCGGCGTGCTCGTCGCGGGTCTGCTCCGTGCGGTCGAGCACCGAGCGGCGGAACGTCTCCGGATCCTGCGGGTCCGCCACCGTGTCGGGATCCCAACCCATCGCCGCGAACTCGCGCGTCCGTCCCTGCCGCACCGCCTCGGCCAGCTCCGGCTCGAGATGCGAGGTGAAGAAGCAGAACGGCGTCCGCGCACCCCACTCCTCGCCCTGGAACAACATCGGGGTGAACGGCGAACACAGCACGATCGCGGCCTTGGCCAGCTGCTGCTGCGGCGTCAGATTCATCGATGGGCGATCACCGGCCGCGCGATTACCCACCTGGTCGTGGGTCAGCGTGTAGGCGACGAACCGACTGCCCGGCACCCGGTTCACGTCCAGCGGCCGCCCGTGCACACGACCCCGGAAGGACGAATAGGTTCCCGCGTGCAGGAACGCGCCCGTGAGCACCTGCTGCAGCGACTCGAGCGACCCGTAGTCCACGTAGTAGCCCTGCCGCTCGCCGGAGACGGCGGCGTGGACGGCGTGGTGCACGTCGTCGTCCCACTGCCCGTCCAGCCCGTACCCGCCGGCCTCGCGCGCGGTGACCAGCCGCGGGTCGTTCTGATCCGACTCCGCCACCAGCGACAACGGCCGCCCGAGATGGGTGGACAGCGACTCGACCTCCACCGTCAACTGCTCCAGCAGGTGCACGGCCGACGCATCGTGCAACGCGTGCACGGCATCGAGGCGCAGCGCGTCGACGTGGAACTCGTCGAACCAGCGCAGCGCGTTGTCGATGATGTAGCTCCGCACCTCGCCCGAGTGCTCGCCGTCGAGGTTAAGCCCCGATCCCCACGGCCCGTCGGCCGACGACAGGTACGGCCCGAACTCCGGCAGATAGTTCCCCGACGGACCCAGATGGTTGTAGACCACGTCCAGGCACACCGCCAGACCACGCGCGTGGCAGGCGTCCACGAACTGCTGGAACGCGTCGGGCCCGCCGTAGGGCTCGTGCACGGCGAACCACGCCACGCCGTCATAGCCCCAGCCGTACTCGCCGTTGAACGCGTTGAGCGGCATCACCTCGACCATGTCCACGCCCAGCTCGACCAGCTCGTCGAGGTGCTCGATCGCACTGATCAGCGTCCCGTCGGGCGAGAAGGTGCCCACGTGCATCTCGTAGATCACCGACCCGGCCAGTTGCCGGCCGGTCCACGCCGCGTCCGTCCAGCGGGACGGGTCTACGCGGTGGACCCGCGACAGCCCGTGGACCCCGTCCGGCTGACGCGTCGACCGCGGGTCGGGACGTGGGGGGCCGACCTCGTCGTCGTCGCCTGTCACCACGAACCCGTAGTCCCTGCCCTGTTCCCGGGGGACGCCGCACGTCCACCAGCCGTCCGCGGCGCGCCGCATCGGGACCGGATCGGCGTCAGGGGAGTCCAGGACCAGCCCGACCGCGCGTGCCTCCGGCGCCCAGACGGAGAACATGTCGGCGCTGGTGGCTGTGGTCGAGGTCGATTCGCTCGGTGAGGTCACACCGCCCAGAGTAGGGAAAACCGGTGCCCGCGGGGAGGGGTCGGGTCCGACCGCCGCGCCGCGTCACCGCCACCGGGCGCGATACTGGGGTCATGACCGCATCGCCGCCAGTGCTCAGGCTCTCCGCCGGACCGGACGTGACGGGGGAGTACGAGGAGAAGCGCTCCAGGTTCGTGGCGGTGTTGAGACGGTGCGACGACGAGGAGGACGCCCGCGCACTGATCGCCGACCTCCGCTCCGCGCATCCGGCGGCTCGCCACCACTGCAGTGCCTTCATCGTGGGCGACCCCGGGGCCGGCCCGATCGAGCGGACCAACGACGACGGCGAGCCGTCCGGCACCGCCGGGACACCCATGCTGGACGTCCTGCGGGGAAGCGGGCTGACCGGCGTGTGCGCGGTGGTCGTCCGGTGGTTCGGTGGCACCAGACTCGGCACCGGCGGCCTCGCCCGCGCCTACTCCGCCGCCGTGAGCGATGCCGTCGAGCAGGCGTGGAGCGACGGGCGCGTCGTGGAGGTGACCCGGACCCCCGCGTGGACGGCCGCGGTCGACCACTCCGTCGCCGGTGGACTCGAGGCGGCCCTGCGCTCGGCCGGCGTCCGTATCCTCGACGTGGACTACGGCCGTCGTGTCGGGTTCACGGTGGCGGGGGAGTTCGGCGTGATCGGGCCGATCCTCGCCGCCCGCACGTCCGGGGGCGTCGAGTGGGAGGCGGCGGGTGTGGCCACCACCGAGGACGCGGCGACGCGCCGGAATGTGGGATCCTGACGGTATGAGCATGCAGCCCTACCAGCCGAACTCGATCGAGGCCCAGAAGCAGCAGGTCCGCAAGGACGCGCGGAACACGGCGATTGCGCTGGGTGTGACTGTGGTGTCGCTGCCGATCGCGTTGTTCGCGAGCTCGTTCTTCACGCTGGTGGCGATCATCGCCGGGATCCTGACGATCTACAACGGCAACAAGGTCCGCAAGGCCATCTCCGGCAAGCCCGACCAGAAGCGCGAGCTGTACTGAGCCGTCGCCAGCCGCTCGCCGGCCCGAACGGCTGGATGCAGGTTAACCGTGGCGGCGCACGACGTCGCCCAGGTCCGCGCGCTCGGCGCGGAACGTGTTGGCCGGGTGGTTCTCGTCCGGGTAGCCGAACGCGATCCCGCACACGATGAGCCGGTCGTCCGGGATCGACAGGTGCTCGCGGACCGCGTCCGAGTACAGGGCGATCGCGGCCTGCGCGCACGTCGCCACGCCCAGAGAGGTGGCCGCGGCCAGGAACGTCGACACGTAGCCGCCGCAGTCGACCGCTCCGTAGGTGCCCAGCCCCGCGTCCGAGGTGATGACCGCGACGTGGGGGGCGCCGAAGAAGCGGTAGTTCTCCAGCATCTGGCGCAGTCGCGCCTCCTGGTCCGACCGCTCGATGCCCAGCGCGGTGTAGAGGCCGTAGCCACTGGCCCGCCGACGGTCTCCGTAGACGCCGTCGTACCGCTCGGGCGCCGGGAAGTCCGAGCGCATGTCGTTGGCCAGCACGTGTTCGGTGAGGTGCTTGCTGAACGCGGCCGTCGCGTCCCCGGTCACGAGGTCGACCTGCCAGGCCTGCGAGTTGCACCACGACGCCGTGCGCTGGGCCATCCGCAGGATCTGCTCGATCGTCTCCTCCGGCACCGGCTCCGAGGTGAACCCGCGGCAGCTGTAGCGGTCGTCGAGGATCCGCTCGAGCGTGGCGGCGGCGTCGAGTGTGGCCGGGGCGATTGAGGCGGAGTCGGTCATAGGTCCTCCAGGGGGGCTCCGGGGCAGTGTGATCCCAGTCTCCCACGACGCCTCGGCCGGCGGTGCGAGCGGCCAGCCGGCGTGGACGGCCCGGTTTGGGCCCTCCGACAGTCCGCCGACAGCCAGGCTTGGCCCGCCGACGTTCTGCCCCTCGGATCGTCATCTGCCCTAGGAACTCCTGGGGCAACTCGCAACCCGAGGGGCAGAACGCCGGCGGCATCGGCTGGATGTCCACGCTGGTGGGACTTTCGCTCGTCGTGGGCGCGACTCGTGAGGTTCCGGCTCGCCCGGCCGGAGCTCGTCCACTCGCCGCCCCGCCCGCGGTGATCAGGCAGGTCACTCGGCTGTCCGCACGCAGTCACAGGTGCCGCCGCGATCCACAGGAGAGCGAGTCGAGCACCGGGATGAGCCGGAACCGGCCCGATGAGCACCGAGGATCTGGCCATGGCTACTTTCGATGACCTGCGAGCACTTCTCCACACGACTGAGCAGTTGATGGCGGCCGGCTTCAGCACCCAGTCGCTCGGTCGAGCAGTCGCCTCGGGCGATCTGATCCGGCTGCGGCCCGGCTTCTACGTCGAGCGGTCCACGCGAGAGCTCGGGCGAGAGGAGCGGCACCTGCTCATGGTGCTGGCGGCGGACCGCGCCCTCGGGTGCCCGGTGTTCACGCACTGGTCGGCAGCACTCGTCCTCGGGTTGCCGGGCTGGGATCTGCCACTCGGGACCGTGTCGTTGTCCCGCGTGGGGCACGCCCAGAGATCCCGTACCACCAGACTGACCAGGCATGACGTGACCCCGCTGGCGGAAGACGACATCGACGTGGTCGACGGACTTCGCGTGACCCGCCCAGAACGCACCATCGTGGACGTGGCCAGGACGTGCGCAGTACCGGCGAGCGTGGCGGTCGCAGACGCAGCCTTCAAGGCGGAGGCGGTCACCGCGGCCTCAGTGGACGACGCGCTGAGCCGCGCGGCCGGTAGGTCCGGCGTCAAACGCGCGCGGGCCGCGCTGGCCCGAGTCGACGCCCGCAGCGAGAGCGTCGCGGAGACCCGCAGCCGCCTGATCTTCGAGGACTACGGTCTCCCCGAGCCTCAGACACAGGTCGACATCTTCGATGCCCACGGCCACTTCGTCGCTCGCGTGGACTTCCTCTGGCCGGAGCTCGGTCTGATCGGCGAATGCGACGGCTTCGGCAAGTACCTCGATGGCGCGGACGCGGCAGAGGCCCGGCGCCGACTGGGGGTGGAGAAGGATCGCGATGCCGCGCTCATGGCTCTGGGCTACCGGGTGCTCCACTGGCGCTGGGCGGATCTCGACAGGCCCCGGCTACTGGCGCAGCGCCTTCGGTGCGTGATGTACCCGGCCGTCGCCTGATTCCGGCAGCTGACCGTCTCACGATTCGCCCCGCGAACGTCGATCCGCCCTCCAGTTATCGATCTGCCCTAGGAACTCCGAGGGCAAATCGTCATCCGAGGGGCGGATCGCAATCCGAGGGGCGGATCATCAATCGAAGGGCGAATCGCCGTCCCGAGGCTGCGCGGGCACTTGGAGGCTGCGCGGCGCGCTCGGTAGGCTCCGAGCGCCCTTGGTAGGCGCCGCGGCGCGCTCGGTCGGCCCCACGGGACACGGCGAGGCACCAGCCGGGCTCTGCGAGAGAGGCGTGGACCGGCGCCGCGCGGTTATCCTCGGGCCATGGGTGTGCGGGTGGACGCGTGGACGTGGTCGGTGCGGCTGTTCCCGTCGCGGACCAAGGCTGCGGCCGCCTGTCGGGGTGGCCACGTCAAGGTCAACGGCGAGGCGGTGCAGCCGTCGAAGAACGTCGTGCCCGGCGACCGGGTCCAGGTGACGGGCGCGCTCGGCCGGATCCGCATCCTCGAGGTGGTCGAGACGGTGAGTAAGCGGGTCGGCGCCCCGGTGGCCGCGACGTGCTACATCGACCACTCGCCCCCGCCGCCGCCCAAGGAGGTCCTGGCCTCGCAGCCGCGGCGGGACCGCGGCGCGGGCCGACCCACTAAGCGCGAACGGCGCGAGACCGACCGGCTGCTGGGCCGCGGCTGAACCCGGGTCCGCCGCCCGGCCCGAAAGCCGACCGTCCCGCCTCAGTCCTCGCGAACGATCACCACGACGGGGCTCGCGCTGAGCAGTTCGCCCACGTCCACGCGGCCGCAGATCGTCGAGCCGTCCGACCGCACCGCCCACGTCCCCTCCGGTAGCGGGATCACCGTGCCAGCGAGGTCGCGGGCGCTGAGCGCCGCTGTCCGTCGCCGGGCGATCAGACCGACCGCCGCGCGGCCGTCGACCGACCGCGTGAACGCGACCACGTCCGCGGCCGCGGGACCGTGCACGGGGAGCGGCACGTGCGTTCCGCCGACGAGGTCCGCCGGGTGCGCGCGGCGGATCCGGAGCAATTCGCGGACCAGCGCGAACTTCGGGTGGCCGGCGCGGGCAACGGCGCCCGAGCGCAGCGGACCGTAGTCCACGAACCGCCGGTTGTCCGGGTCGACGAGCGAGTCCTCCCACACCTCCGTGCCCTGGTAGATGTCCGGCACGCCGGGGGAGAGCAGCTGCACGGCCTTGGCGACGAGTGCGTTGTCGCGTCCGGCCGGGGCGATGCGCTCGACGAACGGGCCGATGAGCGCGGCGCCGGAGTCGAGGAGGGTGTCGATCCACTGGTGCGCGGCGGACTCGAACTCGGCGTTCTGCTCGGTCCATCTGGTGTGGACCGCGGCCTCCCGCAGGGCCTTGTCGGCGTAGTCGTGCAGGCGCGAACGCAGCTCGTCGGCCGGGGCGCCCGGTTCCGGCCACACGCCCACGACGACCTGCAGCAGGAAGTAGCCGGCGTCCTCGGCGGGCGGGGGATAGGCCTCGAACACGCGCGAGACCAGGTCGGCCCACGCGTCGGGGACCTGCGAGAGCACCGAGATCCGGGCGCGGACGTCCTCGCCGCGCTTGGTGTCGTGAGTGCTCAGAGCGGTCATGGCCAGCGGTGTGGCGCGGGCGCGTTCGGCCATCGCCAGGTGGAACGCCTCGACGGACATGCCCATCCGCCCGGGCGAGCCGCCGACCTCGTTGAGCGAGACCAGGCGCCCGAGGCGGTAGAAGAGCCGGTCCTCCTCGGCCTTCGCGGTGGCGGCGCCGGTGACCTGCGCGAGCCGCGTGGAGGCCTCCCCGCCGCGGGCGAGTGCGCTGGCCACGAGCCGCAGGGCGGGCGCGAGCTCGGGCCGGTCGCGGCGCAGGCCGTCGAGGATGGCTGGGAGGGTGCCCCGCAGGACGGGATAGTCGGCCCGGTAGAACGGCGTGCGCGCGATCACCGAGACCAGGGCCTCGCGGAGGTCGCCCTCCTCGACGTCGTCGCTCGTCGACCCGCCGTGCCCGGCGGCGGCCCCGCGACGCACGACACGGGCGAGCCGCGCCAGTTCGGGCGCGAGGTCCTCGGCCACGATCTGCCGTTTGAGCTCGGCGGACTGCGCGTGGACCCGGTCCTCGTCGCCCGGGTCACCGCTGTAGCGCGCGGCGAGTTCGGACAGCCGGGCCTCGCCGGAGGCGTCGACGAGCAGCTGGTCGACGAGCCGCAGGGCGTCGTATCCGGTGGTGCCGTCGACGCCCATGGCGGGCTCGAGGACCTCGTCGGGCGCGAGGATCTTCTCCACCAGCACGAGCCGGTCCGGTCCGACGAGGTCGCGCAGTCGGCGCGCGTAGCCCACCGGGTCGGACAGTCCGTCCGGGTGGTCGACGCGGATGCCGTCGACGAGGTCCTCCTCGCACCAGCGGCGCACCTCGGCGTGGCTGGCGTCGAAGACCTCGGGGTCCTCCTGCCGCAGCCCGGCCAGGCCGGTGACGGTGAAGAACCGCCGGTAGCCGAGCAGCGGCTCGCGCCAGTGGACGAGCCGGTAGTGCTGGCGGTCGTGTACCTCCTGCGCCGTGCCGTCCCCGGTGCCGGGCGCCACGGGGAAGCGGTGCTCGTAGAAGCGCAGCTCGGCCTCCCCACTGGGGGAGTCGTCAGGGGCGACGACGACGAGGTCGGCCACGTCCTCCGGGGAGCCCAGGACGGGTATCGCGATCGCGCCGTCCGCCCCGTTGGCCTCCTCGATGTCGAAGTCGAAGAAGCGGTGGTACACCGAGTCGGGGCCCCGCCGCAGCGCGTCCCACCACCAGGGGTTGGTAGCCGGCTCGTCCACGCCGAGGTGGTTGGGCACGATGTCGGCGATCAGCCCCAGCCCGTGGGCTCGGCACGCCGCGCGCAGGGACCGCAGGGCGTCGATCCCGCCGAGCTCGGACGAGACCTCGGTGGGGTCGACGACGTCGTAACCGTGGGTCGAACCGGGCGTGGCGGTCAGGACGGGCGAGAGGTAGACCGCGCCCACCCCGAGGTCGGCGAGGTAGGGCACGAGTTCTTCCGCGTCGGCCAGGGTGAAGCCGCGGCCGTCGGGGTCGGAGGCGGGGGTGCGCAGCTGGAGGCGGTAGGTGCTGGAGAGCACGTCGACCCGGGCCCGCGGGCCCGACCCCGCACCGTTCGCGGCGTCGCCCATCAGCGCAGCTTCCGCAGGACGGCCGTGCCGCGGCCGGCCACGACGAGGGTGCCGTCGGAGGGCAGGTCGCCGTTGTGGTCGCCGGCGGGCCGGGTGGTGTCCAGGACGATCTCCCACGCCTCGGCGTACTCGGAGCCGAGCAACGAGAAGTCGATGGGCTCGTGGTGGGCGTTGAACAGCATGAGGAACGAGTCGTCGATGATCCGCTGCCCTCGCTCGTCCGGCTCGCGGATGCCCTCGCCGTTGAGGTAGACGGACAGGGACTTGCCGAAGCCGGAGTCCCAGTCCTTGCTGGTCATCTCCGAACCGTCGGGGGCGAACCACGCGATGTCCTGGGGGTCCTCCTCGCCGCGCACCGGGGTGCCGAAGAAGCGGCGACGCCGGAACACGGGGTGGTCCTTGCGCAGCCGGACGAGGTCGCGCGTGAAGGCGAGCAGGTCCTCCTGCTCCTCGTCGAGGTCCCAGTTCATCCAGGACGTCTCGTTGTCCTGGCAGTACACGTTGTTGTTGCCGTGCTGGGTGCGCGCGATCTCGTCACCGTGGGCGATCATCGGCGTGCCCTGCGAGAGGATGAGGGTCGTGAGCAGGTTGCGCCGCTGCCGGCGGCGCAGGGCGAGGATCTCGGGGTCGTCGGTGGGCCCCTCGACGCCACAGTTCCAGGAGCGGTTGTGGCTCTCGCCGTCGTTGCCGTCCTCCCCGTTGGCCTCGTTGTGCTTCTCGTTGTAGGTCACGAGGTCGTTGAGGGTGAAGCCGTCGTGTGCGGTGACGAAGTTGATGGACGCGCTGGGGCGCCTGCCGGTGGCCTCGTACAGGTCGGAGGAGCCGGTGAGGCGGGAGGCGAACTCGCCCAGGGTGGCGGGCTCGCCGCGCCAGAAGTCGCGCACGGTGTCGCGGAACTGGCCGTTCCACTCCGTCCACAGGGGTGGGAAGTTGCCCACCTGGTAGCCGCCCTCACCGACGTCCCACGGCTCGGCGATGAGCTTGACCTGGCTGACCACCGGGTCCTGCTGGACCAGGTCGAAGAACGAGGACAGCCGGTCGACCTCGTGCAGGCCGCGAGCCAGCGACGAGGCGAGGTCGAAGCGGAAGCCGTCGACGTGCATGTCGAGGATCCAGTAGCGCAGCGAGTCCATGATGAGCTGCAGCGAGTGCGGGTGCCGGACGTTGAGGGTGTTGCCGGTGCCCGTGTAGTCCATGTAGAACTGCTCGTCGCCCTCGACCAGCCGGTAGTAGGCCTGGTTGTCGATGCCTCGGAAGCCGATGGTGGGCCCCAGGTGGTTGCCCTCGGCGGTGTGGTTGTAGACCACGTCGAGGATCACCTCGATGTTCGCCTCGTGGAAGGCCTTGACCATGGCCTTGAACTCGCTCACGGCGTCGCCGGGCTGGCGGGAGAAGGCGTACTCGTTGTGCGGGGCCAGGAACCCGAAGCTGTTGTAGCCCCAGTAGTTGCGCAGTCCCTTGTCGATGAGCGGCTGATCGTGCATGAACTGGTGCACGGGCATGAGCTCGATCGCGGTGACACCCAGTTCGGTGAGGTAGTCGATGATCGCCGGGTGGCTCATCCCGGCGTAGGTGCCGCGCATCTCGGCGGGGATGTCGGGGTGGGTGGCCGTCATGCCCTTGACGTGGGCCTCGTAGATCACCGTGTTGTGGTACTCGTGGCCGGGCGCCCGGTCGTTGCCCCAGTCGAAGTAGGGGTTGATCACGACGGTGGTCATGGTGTGCCCGAGCGAGTCGTCGGTGTTGCGCTCGTCCGGGTTGTCGAGGTCGTAGCTGTGCAGGCTCGGGTGGCCGTCGAAGGTGCCGTCGAACGCCTTGCCGTACGGGTCGAGCAGCAGCTTGGACGGGTCGCACCGCAGTCCGTTCTCCGGCTCGTACGGCCCGTGGACGCGGAATCCGTACCGCTGACCCGGGGTCACCCCGAACAGGTAGCAGTGCCAGATGTGGTAGTCGACCTCCTCGAGTTCCACACGCTGTTCGCTGCCGTCGTCGTCGATCAGGCAGAGCTCGACGCGCTCCGCGACCTCGGAGAACAGGGAGAAGTTCGTCCCGGTGCCGTCGTAGGTGGCCCCCAGCGGGTAGGGGGTCCCCGGCCAGGCGCGGATGAGCTCCGGGGCGGCTTGCGTCACGTCGTCTTGGGTCACGCTGCCCAAGGGTAGTGCCTTTCGGGCCGGTTGACGTCCCCGTGCGAGGAGGGCTCGGTCACCACCAGCCGGTCGCGGGCCCCATCTGACGGGCCAGCTCGCCGGACGCGGAGCGCACCCAGGAGCCCGACAGGTGATGCGAGTCGTGGTAGACGACCACGTTGCCCACCACGGCGGGGCAGACCTCGGGGTCGCACAGTCCGTCGGTGAGGTCGAGCAGTCGCACGGAGTCGAGGCCGGCGCCGGCGAGGGCGGCGGGGTTGATGGGGGAGATGGAGCGCTCGCGCGGCATGCCGCACTCGGCGGGGGTGCCGCCGTCGCCGAGGCAGTCGGAGGCGCGGATCGGGCCGCGGCCGCGGTTGAGCCACGGGGTGTCGCGGATGGCGATGACGCCGATGCCCTGCTCACCGAGCGCGCGCCACAGGTCGACGTACTGGCGGGGGGTGACGTCGGGTCCGACCACGCCGACGGGGCGGGTAGCGGTGGTGAACACGAAGTCCGGGTTCAGTCCCACGAGCGCGGCCAGCGCCTCGGGGGTCCACTCGGCGCAGCTCTCGTAGAGCGGTTCGTCGCCGTCGGAGACCGAGGCGTCGAGGGTGAGGGGGCAGCCCATCTTGAGGACGGTGACCACGCGGAAGCCGTAGTGCCGGCCGACCTCGTCGAGGCCGCTGATCCAGTGCTCGGCGTGGGAGCCGCCGGTGAGCGCGATGGTGCGGGGGGAGGTGACGTCGCCGTAGACGCACATCTCCACCTCGGACGACTCGAAGGTCGAGATGCAGCCGTCCATGGTGCTGGCGGGCAGGTCGTTGCTTACCTGGAGCAGGGAGGGGACGTAGCCGACGTCGTCGGGCGCGGGGACGCCCTCGAGGAACGCCCGCGCGCCGGGGTGGTCCGGGTCGGTGGGGGAGTCGACGTAGGGCACGGCCGAGCGGGAACCGGAGGTGGCGCCCCACCAGCCGACGGTGGCCACGCTGGCAACGGCGGCGACGACGACGAGGGCACTCGCGCGGACGAACAGCCTCTGCTCCCGGGCCGGGCGGGCCGGGCCTCCCCGCAGCCGGTCGCGGGCGGCGGCCGCCGGGGTGGTGCGCCCCCGGGCCCGGCTGGCCATCCGCAACGGTCGTTCGACGTACTTCTCCGTGGCCAGCGCCAGCACGATCGACACGGCGATGATCACCAGGCCGGAGACGAGCGTGATCTCGGCCTCGCGGTCGTGGGAGAGCCACAGGATGAGCAGCGGCCAGTGCCACAGGTAGAGCGAGTAGGAGATGTCCCCGAGGCGCCGGAACAGCCGGCCGGACAGCAGCCAGGTGATCGGGTCCCGGGCCGGGGTGGCGCGCAGGCCGGGCGGCAGGTTCCCGCCGAGGATGATGAGCAGCGCGCCGCCGATGGGGTACCACGCCAGGGGGCCGGGGAAGTGGCCCGCGCCGTCGAAGAGGAATCCGGTGCTCACCACCAGGAAGAGGCCGGCCGCGGTGGTGAGCAGGCGAAGGGGCCAGGGCAGGACGATCCCGGCCAGGATGATCGCCACCAGGCCGCCGACGAGCAGCTCCCACATGCGGGCGGCGGTGTCGTAGTAGTTCCACGGCTGGTTGGTGGACTGTCCGAGTACGGCCCACCACGCCGAGGTGGCGGTGCCCGCGGCCACGATCCCGACGAGGACCCACTTCGGGGTACCGCGGCGGACGAGCCGACGCCAGAGCAGGCTCACGCCGAGGATCACCGCGAGGGCCACCAGGTAGAACTGGCCCTGGACGGACATCGACCACAGGTGCTGCAGCGGCGAGATGGTCGCGTCGGCGGCCGCGTAGTCCGAGGCGGTGAGCGCCAGTTCCCAGTTCTGGTAGTACAGCAGCGAGGCCACGGTCTGCTCGAAGATCGCCGACCACTGGGTGGGCGGCTTGATGAGCACGGTGCCGAGGACGGTCGCGGCGACCGTCACCACCAGTGCGGGGTACAGCCGGCGGACCAGGCGCTTGAGGTGCGGCAGCGGGTTGAGGGGCGTGTTCGGATCGCCGGCGCCGCGCAGGAGCGAGCCGAGGAAGAAGAACCCGGACAGGGTGAGGAACACGTCGACGCCGCCGGAGACGCGTCCCATCCAGATGTGGAACACCACGACCAGTGCTATCGCCAGTCCTCGCAGGCCGTCGATGTCGTGCCGGTAGGCCATCGTCCCGCGGCGCCGGGGGGCGGGCGCGGGAGCGGGGATGGAGGCCACTGGCTGCTACTTCCTGACGTCTCGTCCGGGGCGGTCGCGGGTGGCCCGGCCCGGCATCCGGGCGCCACGCCGGGCGGGGCGGAGCCGGGTCCGATTACACCACAGCGGGTCGGCGTCACCGCCGTTGGTACAGTCGGGCCGCATGACCGGCCCGTCGTCGCCAGGTGTCGTGCGTTCGTCCGACCGTGTGCCCGGCACCGCCCCACGCGCGGCGGGCACGCTCCTCGCCGTCGTCTCCCCGTTTGTCGCCACACTCGCGCTGTGGGCCGTCGCGGCCCCGCGCTCGGAGCTGCTGTCCGTCGGTGACGGGCGCGGCCTGCGGCTGGCCGACTCGGGAGCGGACGGTGGCAGCCAGCTGCTCACGCTCATCGTGCTCATCGGCTTCGCCACGGTGTGCGCGGTGCTCGCGCTCTGGCATCGCCACCCCCGCCTGCGGCGGCCGGGAGGCGTGCCCGCGCTCGCGCTCGTGCCCGGGCTGGCGGCGGCGACGGCCGCGATGGCCGCCACGCCGCTGGCCGATGTGCTCGCCGCGCCGCCGGAGGACGCCCCGTACGGGCAGGTGGTGCGCCAGGCCCCGGCGGCGGGGGAACTCTTCTACGACCGGATGATCTACGGACTGTCCGGCCCGGCGTGGGACTGGTTCCCGCCGGGCGTCGGCTGGCTGGCCCTGGGGACGATGATCGCGGCGTTCACGGTCGCCGCCCTCGCGTACCTCAGCCCCTCCACGGACCTCGACGATTTCTGAAGCCTTCACAAACTCCGACGAGAACCGCGGCGGGGTAGCCCGGCCCCCCAGCCGTCAGTGAGGTCACCGAGATACTGGATCTGGGCCGCGAGGTTAGCTTGAAGGTCGCGGTGCTCCCCGGTCGCGTCGAGGAGATCTTGCCCGTCGGTGGTGGGCGGGAGTATCTGGTCGAAGGCCGCCGCTCGCTCGGAGAGAACGGCCATCTGGTCGCGTTGTTCCAGAAGGTCGGAGATGAGTTCCAGACGTTCGCGGTACATGATCATCGCCGCGACCTGCTCGACCAACTCCCCCCGAATCGACTCGATTCGTTCCTGCTCGCGCTGCCACTGTCGACGAAGCTCTGGCTGTGACCTGGACGGCTTGGGAAGGGCTGTCGAGGCGAACTGGAGAAGGCTCAGCGCTCGTTCCGTCAGCGACTCGAGAGTTCGAGCGATGTCGATGCGATTCGCACCGCCGAGCTCGTCCGAATTCCAGGCGCGGCTCCCAATGATCGCCGCTGCCTGCCACCTGGCCATCCAGATGATCCGCAGTTCGATGTCCGTCGCATCGCCGCGCCCTCCGCGTGCGCCGTCTGAGTCCGGCTCAGTCTCGTCAGGCGGTGCGTTGACCCCGGGTCGGCTCGGCCAGACGAGGACGACGAACCACGCCACGCCGAGAGCGAGCGACAATGCGGGTAACGCCATGGAAGCCACGGCCGCGACGAAGAGGAGCCAGAGAGCGAAGCGGCGAGCTGGCGGGGATCGACGGGCGGCACTCACTGCCGCCGGCGGCTGTTCGATTCGAATCGGCAGCGGGATCGGCAAGGGTAGCTGCTCAGTGACGAGCGCACGCCGCTGCGCATGAGTCAGGTGCCCGGCGCCGGGGTCGAACGGCGGGAGGTCGATGACGCCGGCGATCGGAGCCGTCCGCCTGAGGGCATTATTGACGAGCATGACGGCCTCATCGAAAGCGTGATCGAGCGGGGGCTCGGGACCGACCTGCATGGATCTCCTAAGGGATGGCTACGCGCTAACGGTAGTGAGTCGCGAGATGGTCCACGCGCGAATCGCGCTGCCCGTCCCGAGAGTGGGCACCGCCAGCTGCACCTCACCACCCGCTGCCGGTCGGCGGGCGGAGGGTGGCGAACTGGTCGGTGATGCGGAGTCGCCTCTCGGCGAAGCGGTACAGCCCGGCCGGCCGCCCGCCCGCGGGGCCCGGGGGAGCGCTACGCCCGCACGCCACGAGTTCGCGTCGGCGGGTCAGGACGCGCTGGAGGTTGGTGGGGTCCACCGGATGCCCGAGCGCGGCCGCGTAGAGCTGTGCGAGAAAGGACAGCGTGAACTCCTCCGGCGCGAGGGCGAAGCCGAGGTTGGAGTAGGACATCTTGGCCGCCAGCCGGTCGCGCGCGAGGGCGACGATTTCCGCGTGGTCGAACACCGTGTCGGGCAGCTCGTCCACGCGGAACCACGCGGTGTCGTCGGGCAGGGCCGGGGCGGCATCGCAGGGCAGCACGCCGAGGAAGCCGGAGGCGAACACGCGCCGGCCGGGAACGCGGGCGGGGTCGGAGAACTCGGCGACCGGTTCGAGATGGCTCAGTGACCGCACGTCGACCTTCTCGGCGAGCTGCCGGGTGGCGGAGCCGCGCAGATCCTCGTCGTCACGGACCCCGCCGCCCGGGAGCGCCCACCGGCCGGCGGCGGGCCCCAGGGAGTGTTGCCAGAGCAGCACGTGGAGGGCGGGCGGCGCCACCTCGCCGACCGGCCGCACCTGGCTCACCACGACGAGCACCTCGTGACCGGTGTTACACTCCGTCATGTTTTCGATTATAAGTCGAAAACGCCCCCGGGCGGTTGCCGGAGGGCGCCGTGAGACTTCACCCGGGAGGGGGCAGCGTTGAGCACTGCCACAGGACACAGCACGACGGTCGCGCCGCGGCCCGGCACCGCGATCGGCCGGCTCGATTCGCCGCTGGCGGAGAAGATCCGTCACGACGGGGCCGTGTACACGGGCGTCGAGCCGGACGCCGAGTGGGCCGCGGAGATCCGTCGCCTCGCCGCGGAGCGGGACGCGGTGATCCTCGCGCACAACTACGAGATCCCCGCCATCCAGGACATCGCCCACCACGTCGGTGACTCGCTGGCACTGTCGCGCGTCGCGGCGGCGGCCGAGCAGTCGACCATCGTCTTCTGCGGCGTGCACTTCATGGCCGAGACCGCCAAGATCCTCTCGCCCGACAAGACCGTCCTCATCCCCGACGAGGCGGCCGGCTGCTCGCTGGCCGACTCGATCACCGCCGAGCAGCTGGCCGAGTGGAAGTCCGAGCACCCGGACTCCGTCGTGGTCTCCTACGTCAACACCACGGCGGCGGTGAAGGCGCTCACCGACATCTGCTGCACCAGCTCCAACGCCGTGGACGTGGTGGCGTCGATCGACCCCGACCGCGAGGTGCTCTTCCTGCCCGACCAGTTCCTCGGCGCGCACGTGCGGCGTAAGACCGGCCGCGACAACGTCCTCGTGTGGGCGGGCGAGTGCCACGTCCACGCCGCGATCAACGGTGACCAGCTCACGGCCAAGGCGGGGGCGCACCCGGGCGCGGAGCTCTTCGTCCACCCCGAGTGCGGCTGCGCCACGAGCGCGCTGCACCTGGCCACCGAGGGCGCCGTGCCGGCCGATCAGGTCAAGATCCTGTCCACCGGCGGTATGGTCGACGCCGCCCGCGCCTCGGGCGCCCGCGAGGTGCTCGTGGCGACGGAGGTCGGCATGATCCACCAGTTGCGCAAGGCGGCGCCGGAGATCGACTTCCTGCCGGTCAACGACCAGGCCAGCTGCCCGTACATGAAGATGATCACCCCGGCCGCGCTGCTGCGCGCCCTCGTCGAGGGCGCCGACGAGGTCCACGTCGACCCCGTGACCGCCGAGGCCGCGCGCGGGTCGGTCGAGCGGATGATCGCCATCGGCAACCCGGGGTCGGGGGAGTGAGCCGCCCGGGCCTGCCGGGCGGTGCAGCCGGGGTCGACGACGACGAGTTCCTCGATCCCGACACCCGTGCGGACGCGGTGGTCGCGATCCGTCGCGCGCTCGAGGAGGACCTGCGATACGGCCCGGACGCCACCTCGCTGGCCACCGTGCCGGCGGACGCCCGGGCCACCGCACGCCTGGCGACCCGGTCCGACGGCGTGATGGCCGGCCTGCCGCTGATCGAGATGGTGCTGGGCGAGGTGATCGGCTCGGGCTTCTCCGTGACCCTCCACGCCCGCGACGGCGACCGCGTGACGGCCGGCGACGTCGTGGCCGAGATCAGCGCGCCCACGCTCGGGCTGCTCACCGCCGAGCGCACGCTGCTCAACCTGGTGTGCCACCTGTCCGGGGTCGCCACCGCCACCCGCGCGTGGGCCGACGAACTCGCCGGCACGAACTGCGCGGTCCGCGACACGCGCAAGACGATGCCCGGAATGCGGCTGCTGCAGAAGTACGCGGTGCGGTGCGGCGGCGGGGTCAACCACCGCCTGGGCCTGGGCGACGCGGTGCTGGTCAAGGACAACCACGTCGTCGCCGCGGGTGGGGTCCTCCCGGCGCTGACGGCGGTCCGCGAGCGCTTCCCGGAGCTGCCGTGCGAGGTCGAGGTGGACTCCCTGGAGCAGCTCGACCAGATGCTGGCCGCGGGCGTCGACCTGGTGCTGCTCGACAACTTCCCGGTGTGGCAGACGCAGATCGCGGTGCAGCGCCGCGACAAGGTCTCGCCGACCACCCGGCTGGAGTCCAGCGGCGGGCTCACGCTCCATGTGGCCGCGGACTACGCGCGCTGCGGCGTCGACTATCTCGCGGTCGGGGGCCTGACCCATTCGGTCGCGGTCCTGGACCTCGGTCTGGATATGTGAGACGCCCGCGCTTCGGCTTGACGCGTGTGAGGTCCGCCCCACGGGGGCGTTCGGGCTCGGGCGCCGGGCGGGAGGCCGCGTAAAGTCGTCTGCCATGACGGGGTTCTGGGACTCAGGCGAGAAGAGCACGGCGGCGGAGCGACGACTGCAGCGGATGGAGGAGGCCCGGCGCCGCGTCGAGGCCGGGGAGAACACCTCTCCGCCCCCGCCCCCCGCGCCCGCCAAGGCCACCCGCACCCGGTCCGCCCGCGCGCCGAAGGCCGCGACCGTCGACCCGCTGTCGGTGTCCGGCGCGCAGTTCGCGGTGTGGCGCAGCGTGCAGCACTTCTGCATCACCGACTCGACGCCCGACGCCCGCGGCGGGAACCTCGACCTGCTGGTCGCGTGGTCGGACTCCATCCAGCCGTTCCGCCTCCGCCAGCGGATCGTCGCCCGCCTGGACGACGAGGGCGCCTGGCTGCCGGTGTGCTACGCCAAGGACGGCTCCCGCGAACCCATCAGCCAGGCGCAGGCCGAGCGGTACAAGGAGGCCCGCCTCGGCGAGACCACCCTGTCCGGTGGGGCGCAGAAGCCGCTCAAGGACACCGACCACCCGGACGAGACCGTCACCCTGTAGGACGCCCCGCCGGGTCCGGTCCCGCCGGCGAGGCGGTCAGCGGTCCGCCAGCGAGAAACGCCGCCCCTCCGGCTGCGGGCCCGTCGCGACGACGACCTCCTCGGCCCCGGCCTCCGCGGCTGCCGCGTCGGTGGTCTCCTTGGCGGCGGTGACCTCGTCGTCGTCGTGGTCATCTCCCGCAGGGTCCCCCTCGCCGGTGGCGCGGACCATCTCACCGTCGCCGGGCAGCGGTTCGACCGCGACGATCGTCCCCTCGTCGAGTAGCGCGATGATCGCCGTGCGCGCGGCGCGGGCGTAGCGCAGGTTGCGCAGGGCGGGCGTGTCGGTGTCTGGGGCGGACGGGTCGACGTCGACCAGACGCAGCGGCTCGCCCGAGTGGGCTTCGTACGCCTCGCACACCGATTCGATCAGCTCGTCGAGTCCCAGGCTGTCGCGCTCGCCGAGCTTGTCCACGATGATCATGCGGGCCCGCTCCAGCGCGGGCTGCTCGGGCTCGGTGGCGGCGTCGATGGCGGTGCGGATGTCGTCGAGTGTGCTCATGCCCCGAGACTGCCAGCCCGCACGGCGATCCGCAGCCGGTGCAGGGCCGGTGCGCGGCCGGTGCGCGCGTCAACACGGCCGGTGCGCGTCCAACACCTCCGGCACGACCGTGACCACCACGTCCTCGATCTTCCAGCTCAGCTGCGCCAACCCCCGCCGGACCTCCGACAGCCGCTCGACGGTGACCTCCCGGCCCTCCGCGGGGACGAGGAAGGCCTCCACGTGGAAGACGTGTCCCTCGTCACGCACGCGCGCGCCGCGGTCGACGGCCCAGTCGACCTCGGCCAGCAGCTCGTCGATCTCGTAGACGAGCGGGTGTGGGTCGGTGCCGTCGAAGCGGGTGGGGCGCGCGTCGGCCAGCCCCTCGATCGCGCCGCGCATGTTGGACCAGCCGTCGCTGAGGATCGACACGCTCACCACCAGCGCCGCGACCGCATCCGCCCACCACAGCCCCAGGCCGATCCCGAACACCCCGACGATCGTGGCCAGACCGGTCTTCCAGTCGGCACGGTTCATGGCGGCGTCGGCGAAGAGCACCTTGTCGTGCAGCGCCTCGGCCGGCGCGAGCTTCATGCGGCCGAGGATGAACGGCCCGATGACCGACAGCGCCATCACCGCGACCATCAGCCATCCGGACCAGATGACGTGCCCGCCGAGCTCCACCACACCCAGCGGCGGCCGCTCGCCGGTGATCAGCCCGCTACCCGAGTCGACGATGAGGAACACGCCCATGGCCAGCAGCGACACCCCGGCCACGAGATGCCCGATGCCCACCGCCCGGTGGCGCCCGTACGGGAACCGCGCGCTCGGCGGGATCCTCGACACGCGTACGGCCACGAGGAACGCGATCGGCGGAAGGAAGGACAGCGAGTCCTCGATCCACGCCGCCTTCATCGCCTGCGACTGACCCGACACGGCATACACCGCCGCGACCGTCACGGCGAGAACGGCGAGGGTCACCCACTCCAGCCGGATCGCGCGGCGCAGTGCGGCCTGCTGCTCGTCGGGTAGGTCCCGACCGCCGAGCGCCGTCTTCCCGCTCACGATGCCTCCCCGCTCATGACGCCTCCCCGGTTCCGGCGAGGTACGTCTCCAGCTCCACGAGCAGGGCGTTCTCGCCGAGCGGCGTGGCCATCACCATCTGCTCGGTGTCGCCGTCCGGCGTGACCTCATCGGCGTAGGGCCGGGTCACCGCCACCTCTTTCTCCCACGGCGTATCGGACGTCAGCCCGCCGACGACCACGTCGAGATCGCCGCGGACCATCGCCATCACCAGTTCGCTCTCCGCGCCGGGCGTCCACTCCACGTCGGCTCCCTGCCGGGCGGCGAACCCACGCACCAGGTCGACCTCCCGCCCGGCGACGCGCCCGTCGTCGTACACCTCGGTCCACGGCGGGTTCTCCGAGACGCCCACCCGCAGCACGCCTCCGGTGATCCTGTCGAGGCTGCCGTCGGTGTCCCTGGGGAACGGCCCGCCGCAGGCGGCGGTGAGGGCGCCGGTGAGGGCGAGGAGGAGGACGACGACGAGCGCGTTCGGGCGCCCGGCCCGGCGCGACCGGCCGACCGGGATCCCACGATGCCGGACCTGCATGACTGACACCCTCCCGACGGTCTGCTCAGGACGAGAGTTCTACCAGGATCCCCGGCACCTCGGGGAGCAGCTCGCGGGCGAGGAAACCCGTGGGGCCGGTCCGCGCGGACAGGCGCTCGCCGGCCCGGCCGTGGCTGTAGGTGGCCCACGCGGCGGCCTGTGCCGGATCGGCCCCTCGGGCCAACAGTCCGGCGATGATGCCGGCCTTGACGTCGCCGGAGCCGGACACGCCGAGTCCGAACGACCCCGACTCGTCCCGCCAGAGCCTGCCGTCCGGGGTGGCGATCCACGACGTCGCGGTGCCGGACACCACGACCGCCCCGGCGCGGCGCGCGAGTTCGATGGCGTGCGCGGGCGTGTCGGCCTCGACGTCGTCCTCGTCGACGCCCAGGGTGCGAGAGAGCTCCTTGGGGTTCGGGCTGAGGACCACGCGGCCGTCGAGGTGCCTGAGGCCGTTGGGGTTCTCGGTCACGTACGCCATGCCGAGCGCGTCCAGCACCAAGGTGGTCTCCAGCCTGGGGATCACCTCGGCGAGCAGGTCCGTCGCGGCGGACTTGTCCCCGATGCCGGGGCCGAGGACCACGGCGTCGCAGGACTTCGCTAGCCCGACGATCGTCTCGGCGCTCACCGCCGCGAGCTCACCGTCCTCGCGCTCGGGCAGGCCGACGGTCTTGGATTCGGGGATGTGGATCGCCAGACCGGGCGCGACCGTCTCGGCCGTGGCGATCTGCAACTTGCCCGCGCCGCTGCGTAGCGCGGCCTCGCCGGCCAGTTTCACCGCCCCCGGGGTGGCCCGGCTGCCGCCCACGACGATCACCCGTCCGCGGCCCTCCTTACCCCCGCCGGGCGCGGGCAGTGGCCAGCCCCGCAGCAGATGAGGCGTGAGGACCGTCTCGGCCCCGCTCGCACCGTCGGATCGGCCGCCCGCCATGTCGCCGCCGGTCATGTCGCCGCGGTTCATGTCGCAGCCCCCTCCTGCGTCGTCGGCGTCTCACGCGTCGTCGGCGCGTCCGCCCGCTCTACAGCCGTCGTGTCAGCGTAGCGCTCGAGTTCGAGCTGGTCGTCCGACCGCTGGTAGGTCGTCACCGAGCAGTTCGGCAGCGGGTCCTCGCGGTCGATCGTCAGGACGTCATGCTCGGCCATCTGCTCGAGGGCCACGCGGAAGCACATGATGACCGCCTGGTGGCTGAACACGCACACCCGCTCGCCGGCGTACTGCTGCCGCAGGTCGGTGAGCAGGTAGCGCACGCGCAGCAGCACGTCGGTCCAGCTCTCGCCGCCGGGCGGGCGGTAGTAGAATTTGCCGATCCGGTCACGCCGCTCGGCCTCCTCCGGGTGGCGCTCCCGGATGCCCCGGCCTGTGTAGCCGTCCAGGACCCCCAGATCGCGCTCCCGCAGACGCTCGTCGGTGAGCAGGGTCGCCCCGCCCGTCGCCCCGCCCGCCGCCTCGAGGGCTGTAGACGCGGTGTCGGCCGCGCGGCGGTACGGCGAGGTCAGCCACACGGTGGGGCGGAGCTCCTCCGGTAGCTCGCCGAGCCAGGCGCCCACCGCGCGGGCCTGGCCGACGCCGGCCTCCGAGAGCGGGGTGTCGGCGTCGCGGTGGTCCAGGTCGAGGCGGTGGGCGCCGGCGGCGCGGGCTCGGTCGTCGGCGACGTTGCCGATGCTCTGTCCGTGACGGATCAGTAGGAGCCGCGCGAGTTCTGTCACGGCTCGAGGACCACCTTCACCGCACCGTCCTCCTTTTTCTGGAACATCTCGTACGCGCGCGGGGCGTCCGCCAGCGGCAGCCGGTGGGTGGCGAAGTCGTCGACGCCCAGCGGGTCCTCGTCGGTGAGCAGCGGCATGATGTCGGGCACCCAGCGCTTGACGTTGGCCTGGCCCATCTTCAGCGTGATCTGCTTGTCGAACAGCGTGAGCATGGGCAGGGGATCGGCGCTGCCGCCGTACACGCCGGACAGGGAGATGGTCCCTCCGCGGCGGACGATGTCGATCGCCGAGTAGAACGCGCCGAGGCGGTCGACGCCAGCGTTCTCCATCATCTTCTTGCCGAGGAACTTCGGCATCATGCCCACGGCCGCGTGCGCGGCGCTGGCGGCCGGGGAGCCGTGGGCCTCCATGCCGACGGCGTCGACGACCGAGTCGGGGCCGCGGCCGCCCGTCATGTCGCGGATGACGTCGCCCAGTTCGCCGGGCACATCCGTGGGATCGATGACCTCGACGCCGCGGTGGGCCTGGCGTGCGCGCCGCTCGGGGACGGGATCCACACCGATGACGCGGTGTCCGTGGTGGGCGGCGATGCGGGCCGCCATGTCACCGATCGGCCCGAGGCCCAGCACGGCGACCGTCCCGCCGTCGGGGATCTCGGCGTAGTCGACCGCCTGCCACGCGGTGGGCAGGACGTCCGACAGGTAGAGGTAGCGGTCGTCGGCGTGCTCGTGCGGCACCTTGATGGTCGTGTTCTGCGCCTGGGGCACGCGCAGGTACTCGGCCTGGCCGCCGGAGACGCTGCCGTACAGCTCGGAGTAGCCGAACAGCATCGCGCCCATACCCTGGTCGCGCACCTGGGTGGTCTCGCACTGGGTGTTCAGTCCCTTGTCGCACATGTAGCAGTGCCCGCAGGAGATCTGGAACGGCATCACCACCCGGTCTCCGGGCTTGAGGCCGGTCACCTCGGCGCCGACCTCCTCGACGATCCCCATGGGCTCGTGGCCGAGGATGTCCCCCTCGTGCATGAACGGCCCGAGGACCTCGTACAGGTGCAGGTCGGAACCGCAGATGTTCGTGCTCGTGATCTTGACGATCGCGTCGGTCGGCTCCTGGATCCGGGGATCGGGGACGTCCTCGACGCGGACGTCGCGCTTGCCGTGCCAGGTGACTGCCTTCATGTTCGGGCTCCTCTCTGGTCGTGCTATGCGCCTTCACGCATGTTCCCGACCGTAGTAACGACGCCGTCTGCCCGCATCCGGTGGACGGCCCCCGCGGCGTGCACGAGCGGCGCGGCCGGTCGCGGCCTCAGCCCAGTGCGCGCAGGACGCCCGAATGCGTCGTCACCTGGTCGGTGAAGGTCGTGACCACTACCTGACGCAGCACCGTCGCGCCGCTCTCCTGCCACACCGAGGCGAGCGTCGACGCGGTGAGCTCGTGAGGGCCCACGCGGAACTCGCCGAGGGTGTCCGAGACCAGGTGGCCGCGGCCGTCCTCCACCCGGTCGGTGGCCCGCACCCGCCAGCGTTCGAGCGTCGCAGCCGTATCCGCGAGTCGGTCGAGGAGCGTGTCGCGGTCGACCGCGGGGGTGACGCGTGCCAGCGAGATGATGACGGTCGGCTGGAATCCTTCGCGGTACAACCCGGGGTGTCCCCAGATCGCGACGTTGTCCACCGGCGCGGTCTGTTCGACCAGTCGCCAGCCGGGGCCCGGGTCGAGCTGGGCGAGTGACGCGTCATCCAGCGGTTCGAGGATGCGGTCACCGGCGTCGAGGAACTCGAACAATGACGTCATGAGAGCTCTTGTGCGCCCGCGCGTGGCCCGTCGGCCCGGATGATCGTTCCGCTCACGCGGTCCCAGCGGTCGCCGACTCGCATCTTGCGACGCATGTTCCAGTCCGGCCCCACGAAGAGCTCGGCGCCCTCGGGGGAGTCCAGCAGCGGCCGTAGTTCGGGGTTCTGCACCAGCAGGTAGATGGCGTTGACGAGGGTGTTCGGCTCGATCACGTACCCGGAGCAGTCGATGTTGATCACATCCGTACCGTTGATGTGGAAGCGCTTCCCCCTGCCACGGCTCAACGCCCCGTCACCAACCGCCACCTGGACACCGGCCCGCAGATTCCGTCGACTGGGTAGGTGGACGCGGCTGCGGCGGCCGGACTTGAGGTTGGCGTCAGCGACTGGCCGGAGATCTCGAATCTCGTCCCAGGGGATAGTGGCCTGGAACCGCCCGCGACGGTGTTCCAACTCGTGCGGGGTGAACCTGAGGTGGTGCCGGTGGCCGGCCACGACGAACGACGCAGCAGCGAACCCGTAGCACCCCACCGCGATCACGAGAAGGCGATTCGGCGTGAGTTCGGAGCCGACGGTCATCCGGGGATGCAGGTACTCGAGGGTCGCGAACATCGCCGTCGCGATGAGCCCCGTGAGTGTCGGTACATGTGTGCGCCAGAGGTGGGTCGTGGGCACGGGCTCTGACGGCAGTCCGGGCATTCTGGTGCTTCGCAGGTGGGTGAAGCCACCGACGACGGGGCCGATTGAGCCGAGGCACAGAAGAACGATCGCGGCACACAGAGAAGAAGCCGTCGCCCAGCCCGGGTCGGTGAGGAACGGCTCCAGGCCCAACGCTCCCACCAGCAGCACGAAGAGGGTTGCAGGGAGCCAGATCCACCGCGGATTCTGGGCCACGCGGTATGTCCACTGGTGACCGGCCGTCGGCGGTTGCACATGGTCGAGAGGCATGGTGTCACCTGCCCTGTCGCTGGTCGTCGAAGTGATCGCGAATTAGGCTCGACGTGACGACACTCGCACCAGCGGTGAGAAGGATTCCGAATGCGGCACCGGCGACGGTCCCGGCGCCGGGGACCACGCTTCCCGCGGCTGCCCCATAACCGGCAGCCGCGGCCAGCCCTGCCACGAACCCGCTTCCCTCTGCGATGAGCGTTTCGGACATCGGCTCGTCGTCAGGCGCACCGGCTATGCCCGCCGCGAGGCCCAGGGCACTACCGAAGGGCCCCAGCCCCTTGGCGACGGCGCGCGTCCCGGGTAACCCGTCGTCGCCAGCCCGGATCATGTCTTCGAGAGGCCGGGTCATGGCGTTGATGACCACTCCTGCGACGGTGGTCCGAAGATCGGCGTTGTCGCTGTAGTCGGCGATCGACCCGTGGAGGCGGTTGAGCTTGTCCGCCGTCTCGACGTCCAGAGAGTCGATCGCGCGGAGCGCGTCCTTGATGGTCACTTCGAGCTCGCGGAGTTCTCGCACTCGGGTCGCCTCCATGTCGGGAGGACACACCACGCTCCCGTCCTCCGCGACGGTCGCCCCCTGTCGGAGTGCCGCCTCGACGCCCGCCCGCAGCCGATCCCGGTGGATGGCGACGGATCGCGCGAACGAGGACAACGGATTCGCCGTACTGCGCAGGTCGTCTCCGAGTGCGAATGTGCGCCTACGCAGATCCTGAACCGATGAGCGCGCCGCGTCGACGGAGTGACCCTCCATCCCGTCCAGGACCCTCTCCGCATCGTCCCGCAGTCGGTCCGCGACGTCATTCGTCGCGGTGATACCCGCGCGGACCGCGCTCAGGCGCGATTCTGCGTCGTCCACCTGCCAGGCGAGTGCGTCGCTGACTCGTATCGGCACGGGTTCACCTCCCGCCGAACATCGCGGCGTTCTCTCCGTCCGTCATGACGATCACCCCGGTCGCGGTCCGGAGGCGGCCCGCCTCCTCCGACAAGTCGGAGCTCAGCCTGTCGGCCGACTGACTCAGCCGCGCGCCGAGCGTGCTCGCGATGGCCGCGACGCTGCTGCCCCTCAGACCACTCGCCAGCGTGGTGAGGTCGCCCTCCGGAGTGATCCCGCCGATCTGGTCGCCGTATCCGTCCACGCGCCGGGCGAGATCAGTCAGCTCGACCGGCGTGACGTCGAGAGGCCCGGTCATCGTGGCCCCACCGTGGGTCCGACCACCGGCCGCGCCGATTCCCTCTGACGGTCCCGCGCATCCCGGTGGAAGCAGCCCGGTGCTCTGGTGGCGCTCGTCGTCGTCGTCGTTCTCATACCCGCGTTCTCATATTCGCCTCGCTGGCCGTGGTGGCGTCGCTGTTGGTTCTGTGCGATCTGTCCGTGCACCCTGTTCGACGCGCGGGATCGGCGGTTCGGTTCCACGCTTCGCGGAGTCGAAACCGAGTCATCGTCACTCCACTGCGGATGAAGTAATCGTCATTCTGATCGGATTGGTCGGTGACCCGGCCCTGTCGACGGTGGTGGACATGACCAGATCGCCCGGGAACGGTTGGGACACCGATGACTGGCGGTACGCGCCGTACAACGACATCCGGGCCCCGCCTCGGAACACCGCGGTTTGGGTGCTGGGCGGGATCGTCGTGGTGTTGCTCCTCGTACTCGCGGCGGGGGTCGGCTACCTGGTCGCGTCCCCGGACGATCAGCCCGCCGCTGCACCCGGCGCGACTCCCATCGCTGCTCCCGTAGCGACGGAGAGCCCGATCGTCCCGTCGGCGGAGGCACCGAGCTCGCCGTCCGCGCCGACGCCACGGGCGGCACCGGCGGCACCGGGGGCGCCGGCCGCGCCGGAACCCGCCGTGGCCGTCGGTGACCTGGGGCTCGACACGCCCATGTCACGACCGGCGTGTGACGGCCGGGGTATCGTCGTCCTCTACTCGGCGGTCACCCCGGGCGCCTACGCCCAGGAGATCGCCTCTGGCTTGGCCAGGTACCCAGGAGCGTCCTACCTGCGGACGGACATGGCGTGCCCGTCCCTGCGCCCGCGCGACGAGAACGGCAACGTCATCTACGCGGTCTACCGGGCGTCGGGTTACACCCGGCAGGAACTGTGCGCGGACGTCCGCGCGGCGGGGCCCCCGGCCTACGGTCGGTGGCTGGACACCACCAGCGATCCGTCGGTTCTCGTCACCTGCTGACGCCGGCGCTGTGCCGGGATCACCGGAGGATGAGCGGGATGTGCTGCTCGGCCGCGGTGTTGGCGCCGTGATGGCCCAGGAGGGACGACTCCATCGGCTCGTGCTCCGACCGCGCGAGGATGACGCCGCCGCTCGCGATGGCGATGACATCACCGAGCCGGTCGGCGTAGGCGCGATCGGGACCGAAGAGGCGCTCGTCGAGGGCCTGCTCGCGGCTGATCACGCGGGCGTGACCGGCCAGTTCGGCTCGCCACGCGTGGAGGACGTCGTCGGCTGCACCCGGGCGGGCGTACGCGTGGCGGACGCGAGCTTCGCCGGCGACTATCTCGACATCGGCGAGGAGGGAGGGAGTCTGGTCGATATCGACGACGGTCTCGGCGCTGACCATTCCGTGATCCGCGGTGACGATGAGTCTGCAGTCGCGGGGGAGGTCGGTGGCGAGGTCGGCGATGAAGGCGTCGACATCGCGGAGCGACTCCAGCCATTCGGGAGAACCGGGGCCGTGAATGTGGCCGATGAGGTCGAGGTCTCCGTAGTACGCGTAGACGAAGCGCCTGGTTTTCGAGGGGCGGCCGACCGCGTCGATCACTCCCCGATTCACCTCGTCGAGAGAGATGGCAGAGCGGAATTCGCCGTCCGCCCGGAAGGCCGCTCGGGTCAGTCCCGATTCGCGGAACTCCTCACGCATCACGTAGGTGACGTCGACGCCGTCTGAGGCGAGGAGTTCGAGCAGGCTCGGCTGCCGCTGGATCCGGCGGGGAGGGAAGCGGTCCATCGCCGACGGACCGCCCGCCGAGTCGAGGGTCCAGCGCAATGGATTGAACGAGACGGCGGTGTCGTCGCCGTCGTCCGAGACTCGGAAGCTGTACCCCACGATCCCGTGTGTGGAGCACGGAGCGCCTACGGCGAGGCTCGTCAGGCTGGTCGCGGTCGTCGCCGGGAAGCCGGCGGAGATCATCCGGGTGGACATGGCGGCGAGAGTCGGGGCGTCGGCGGAGTACCGGCGAATCAGCTCGGCGCCGAGTCCGTCGACGAGGACCAGCACCGCGTCGCGAGCTGGTGCGATCCCGAGCGAGTTGTGCTGGCCGCAGCCCAGCGACGCAGCGACAGACGGCATGACATCGGCCAGCGAATGGGCAGAGGGCTCGATCGGGATCTCTGTCATGACTTCACCATCCCTCATCCGCCGCTGGTGAGGGCGGTAACCGGCGGCTCGCCCCCGTGGTGGCTGCCTCAGAAGGGTGGTGGTGGTTGGAGGAGTTCGTCGAGGTGGGCGTGGAGGGCGTGGAGGATGGCTTTTTCCAGGGCGCTGTCGGTGGGTTTGTTGCGTTGCCACCAGCGGCTGGCCGCGGCGGGGGTCATCCGTTCGCGCGTGGCAGAGATCGAGTCCGGGCCTGGGGTGGTGTCGGCGGTGGGCTCGGTTGGTGTGGTGCCGGCGTCGGTGGTGTTGCGGGCGGTGGCGCGGGCGCGTTCGCGGGCCAGGCGTTGGGCGCGGCGGGCGAAGTAGGTCGCCTCGTCCAGGATGCTGGCGCCGAAGACGGGGGCGGGGTTGCGGCGTTGCTGACGCGCCCAGGCGTCGGCTTCGTCGCGTTGGTGCTCGCGCCGGTACTGGGCCAGGGGGCCGTCGGGGCGGGTGAGCATGGTGGTGCCGTCGGGGGTGGTCACGATCAGGGTGCCGTCGGACTGCAACGTGTAGGTCCAGTCGGAGAAGGTTTTGAACCGGTGGTGGCGCCGGCACTGGCTCACCAGATTGGCCTCGACCGTGTGGCCGCCGCTGGCGGGGTCGGCGTGGTTGAACGGCACGACATGATCCAGGTCGCAGTCGTCGGCGGGGACCGCGCATCCGGGGTGGCGGCAGGTGCCGTCGCGGAGCCGGACCCGGCGCGCCAACTCGGCGCCGGGCCGGTATTTCAGGGCCGCGCTGGTGTCGTCGGCGGCGCCGATGCGGGGGTCGACCTGCTCGAACGAGGCGCCATCTGCGGTGGCGAGCATCTCCAGCAGGGTCTGCAGGGCGGCCTCGCCGGTGCGGGTGAACTCCACTCGCGCGCCGTGTTCGTCGCGGCCGTTGTCGCCGGTGGCGATGACGGTGACCTTCGGCCGCAACACCGGCGCCTGACCGCCGCCGGTGGGGGCGCTCGGGCCGCCCGGGCGACTCGGCGCGCCCGCGGGACCGCCGTCGGCGTCATCGGTGTCGGTGCCTGGGTGGGTGGGGGTGTCGCCGCAGATCAGGGACATCAGGGCGTCGGCGCGGCGTTCGGCCTTCGAGTAGTGCGGCTCCGGTTCGTCCGGGTCGGTATCGGGGTCGGCGGCCCGCGCCGCGGCCTGGGCGGCGGCTGCGCCTGCGTCGGCGGCGTCGTGTTCGGCGACCCGCTGATCCAGGGCTTCGGCCAGCACGGCGGCTTCCTCGGTCGCCAACAACGCGGAGACGCTGGACATGCCGTCGACGCCTTTGCCGATGCGCACGCCGCGGGTGCGGCTGGCGTCTTCTTTGCGTAGGCGGATGGCGTCGGGGTCGTGGCGGCCGATGACGGCGTCGATCTCATCGCGCAGGGCTTTGTCGCCCAGACGGATACCGGCGGCGACGCCGCCCAGGTAGTCCTCGACGGCCTGGCGCTGGATCTGCTCGAGAACATCGCCGCGGACGGTGGACATCTGCCGGGTGAGCAGCTCGGCGACGCGTTGTTCCATCAGGCCGGCGGCCATCGCCTCCAGGATCGCCGGGTAGCGGGTGTGCAGCTCCCACGAGAAGGACAGCATCTTCTCCGCGCGCCTAGCGGAGATCGACATCGCTGCCACCACATACCCGGCGGCGGCGACAAGGCCGTCAACAACAGCGTGGCCGGGGCGGGCCTCGTGGCTGCCGTCGATACCGTGCCCGTACTCGCGCCAGCATTCCTGCAGCAGGGCGTAGCAGGCGACCAGGCGCTGCGCGGCGGCGCGGTTCTCTGCCGCCCAGCCCTCACGCGCCGCCGCCGTCAAGCCCGTCAACGCCGAAGCACCGGACGGGCCGGCGGGGCCGGACGAGTCGGCAGAGCCGGATGAGTCAGCAGAGCCGGAAGGGGACGCGGGGCCGCCGGTCGTGCGCCCGGTGTCGCCGTCCATGCCCCACCCCCCGTGGTCGACTGTGCGGTCGCGCCGCGACTCGTCTCGAATACGTGTTCTATTCTACGCTCACGTGTTCGGCACCACAAGGGCTACGTCGGGAGACCCGCTACAGATCACGCATCGGCAACGACGCTTCGTGGACTCGAGATTTATGGGACCCTCATTAGTCGATCGGGGGAGACCGCCCGACGCACCGGAGTTCGGAGGCTCACCATGTCCAAGTCAATCGCTTACGTCGGCGCTCTGGCCGCCGCACTGCTCGTCGCCTCGGCGGGTACCGCAGCAGCTCAGAGCTCCGATCCTGCGGACACCGGCTCGATCCCGGGCTCCGCGGCCGCCGATGGCGAGAACGGTACGGGTGCCGAGAGCGGTGCCGGCGCCGAGGACGGCGGGACCGGCCAGCTGGGCGAACTCGGTGAGTTGCTGCCCGGCTCGGTCACGGGCTCGCTGCCCGGTTATGCCTCCGGGCCGCTGGGCTCCGCGGCGACCTTCGCCTGCAACGCCGGCAGCGCCGCCGGGCTGGCCGCGAATGCGATCGGCGCACCGCTGCAGGTGCCGGTCGGCGTGATCTGCGCGGTCCTCAACCCGGCTGCCCGGTCCGCAGACGCTCTGCTGGCGGGAGACGTCGATGGATCGGTCAGCGCGGTCCTCGGCGGTGTGCCGCTCGTGGGCGGCTCGCTGGCGGATCAGCTCGAGACCTCCTCGGCCACCGAGTCGGTCGAGGGATCGGTGGGCGAGCAGCCCGGCTCGCTGACCGAGACGTCGTTGTCGCCCGCGAACTGAGCCGCGGCGGCGCCTGACAGCACGCGGCGGCGCCTGACAGCACGCGGCGGCGCCTGACAGCACGCGGCGGCGCCTGACAGCGCCTGACCGCGCTGTCAGGCCCGCTGGCCGCGGCCGAAGGTCTCCGGCTCGACGGGCTGCTGGTCCTTCGGCAGCCCGGCCACGACGAGTCGGTAGGACTCGGTGACGAGCTCGGCGACCATCTCGGCGGTCAGCGTGCCGCCCGGGTACAGCGAGATCCAGTGCTGCTTGTTCATGTGGTAACCGGGCGTGATGTCGGCATGGGCGGCGCGTAGGGACATCGAGTCCGACGGCAACGCCTTGAGGACCACCTGGGGCTCGCCCTCGACCTCGGCGTGGAACATGAACATCTTGCCGCGGACCTTGAACACGTCGTAGTCCGGGCCGAACGGGAACTCCAGGGTGGACGTCGGCAGCTCGCGCGCCCGCGCGGCCGCGCACCTCTGGAGTTCCCGTCCGTTCATGCGGTCGACGCTACCGTCACCCCACGGGTGTCGGGTTGTGCTGCCGACACGGCGCCCGCCTCGCCGCGGACGCCGGGACCTGTCGCCTCGTCGACCGCCTCCCCGAACCGCGCCGCCAGCGGGTTCGCCAGGGTGCCCGCGAACTGCAGAGATCCGGCCTGGTCGGTCAGGTCCACCATCTGCTTGGTGTTGCGCAACTGCAGCCGGTTGAGGCACGAGTGCTTGAACCGTGGGGAGAACAGCGCCTCCCACGTGGGACGGTGCACCTCGCCGTCGTCGCCCGCCCCACCACGCCCGCCCGCGTCGTCGCCCGCGTCACCAGGGGCGAGCACCTCCAGGCACCGGCGCGTCTCGTCCCAGAACGCCGCGGCGTCGAGCACGCCGGCGGCGTCGAGGATCGCGGCGAGGTGGCGCAGCACCCCGTCCATCACGTCGGTCTGGATGCTCAGGGCGGCGGTCTCGGCGTCCACGACGTGACGGACGCGCTCGATGCCGTCGGGCAGCGGCAGGTCGCGGACCATCGCGACCTCCTCGCCGATGTCCTTGAACAGCGCGCGCCGCGGCGTGTGGTCGGGGCCCAGCACGACGATGACGTTCTCGCCGTGCGGCATGAACACGAGCCCGTGCGCGAGGAGGCACCGCGCGACCGGCAGCACGTAGGCGTCGAGCAGCGCGCGGAGCCACGTGCGGGCGTCGTGGCCGGAGCGCTCGAGGTGTTCGACGGCGAGGGCACGCCCGTGCAGGTCCACGTGCAGCATCGAGGCCAGCGTGACGGCCCGCTCGCCGTCGGCCAGCCGGGGGACCGGACTCTCCCGCCACAGTGCGGCGATCATCTTGGTGTGCGGACCCTCGTCGGACACGCCCGCGGCGGCCGCCCGGTGATAGGCGTCGCCGGTGTAGCCGACCGCGGCGACCTCGCGCAGGATCCCGAAGTCGAGCGCCCGTAGGACGGGGTCGGAGTCGACGATCCCGGCCACCCAGTCGTTGACCGCGGGGGTGTCGTGCATGTATTTCGGCGACAGGCCGCGGGTGAAGCCCATGTTCTGCACGGCCAGGGCGGTCTTGACATAGCCGCGGTCGGGGCGGGTGACGTCGAAGAACGTGCGCACGGACTGCTGGGGCCGGTATTCGCTGTCGGACTCGCCGAGGTACACCAGGTCGCGGCGGGCGAGGTCGGGGGCGAACGCCACCGCGATCTTGTGCTCCCACTGCCACGGGTGGACGGGCAGGACGCGGTATCCGGCGGGGTCGAGCCCGAGCGCGCGCAGGCGGTCGTCGCACCGCTCGAGGGCCTCGGCGCCGAACTCACGGGTGTAGAGCTCGCGCTCGTCGAGGCCGGCGACGGTGGCCAGGTGGCTGAGGTCGCGGCGCGCGGCGAGCCACACCAGCCGGACCGTCGAGCGGGACTCCGGCGTGTAGTGGTGCCGGTCGGTCAGTCCGAGGCCCACGCGTCCGTTGTTGGCGACGAAGCCGGGGTGGCCCTCGGTCATCGCCCCTTCGACCTCCTGGAGACCGGACTCGGCGAGCTGCTGCGCGGGCCGGTCGCGGTGGTGCAGGCAGAACGCGGCCGAGCCGAGCGTCGCGGCGATCTCCTCGAGGTAGACGCCGAGCAGCGTCTCCGGGATGTCCAGTTCCGGCGCGAGCGCGATGATGAGCTCCTGCGCGTCCGGTTCCGCCGACGCGCCGCCGACCTCGCGACGCAGCGACGCCTCGTCGATCACCCAGTGCTCCAGCGGCAGCACGCGGGCGCGGAACGACCACCGCTCGTCGCCGGCGCGGACCGTGTAGGTGTCCGTCGCGGCGTCGTGGACGGGCGCGAGGAGCCGTTCGTGGGAGAACTCGGCGAGGGCCTTGACGCACAGGTGACGGTGGGCGCGGCGCATGGCGTGTCCGGTGAGATGAGCGTGGCCGGTCAGGTGGGGGCGTCCGTGCCCGGCGTGGGTATCCGACGGCGACGACGACGAGATCACCCGCGTCCCGGCACCGATCTCCGACTCGCGGAACGCGTCGGCACCACAGAACGAGAGCAGTGCCGTCTTGTCGGGCAGGTCGACGGGGCCCGCCTCGTGGAAGCCGGCGCGGGCGTTGAGCCGGTGCACGGCCGTGTTCCGGATGTCGGGCTCCACGACCACCCGGCGGGCCGGCGAGCCGCCGATCATCGGGATCGCGAACGCCGTCTCGCAGATGGCGCCCATGACCGCGGCCGTGGTGCCGGGGACCGGGGTGCGGGTCGGCGCGACGAGCAGGTGCATGCCGAGGTCGCCGGGTTCGTGCGGGTACCGGCCGTTGAGCTCGACCTCGGCGGGGTCGTAGAACACGGCCAGGCCGGCGCGGAGGCCGTCGATGCGGACGATGAGCACCCGGCGGTGCGGGTCCGACGACCAGTCGGCGAGAAACTCCTCGACCTCCGCCGGCGTCGCTCCCTGCATACCCCAGTAGGCCGAGCTCGGATGGTCGAGCCAGGCATGCAGCGTGCGGAGGGTGTCTGTGCTGTCTGTGCTGCTTCCGAGGGAGAGCGGCTCGAGCGTGACGATCCCGGCCGGGGTGTGGACTGTGCTGACCGGGGTAGGAACTGTGCTGACGGGGTGGCTCATCGTGCCTCCTGGTGCCGGGTGGTCGGCGAGTCGTGTGCGGGGGCGGGCTGGGCGGGGTCGGCACCGTCGGCAGGCGCGCCGAACTGCTGGAACGCGATCGACGTCTCGACCGGGTAGACCTCGCGCCCGCAGATCGAGCGCAGGATGACGCTGTTGCGCATCGCCCCCATGCCCAGGTCCGGGGCGGTGAGCCCGTGCGTGTGCTCCTCCGCGTTCTGGACGTGGATCGTCGAGTGCGCCCGGTCGACGGTGTGGTCGCGGGCCACGCGGTACCGACCCCGCTCGTCGCGGTCGATCTCGTCGGCGATTCCCTCCAGGAACCGCGGCGGCGTGGGGGAGTAGCCGGTCGCCAAGACCAGCCCGTCGGTGTGATGCGTCCAGAACCGGCCGGTGTCGGCGCAGCTCAGGTCGAGTCGCAGCGCGCCGGGCGGGTCGTCCGCACGGGCCGCACCGACCGCACGGGCCGCGCCGTCCAGGGTGGTGGCCGCCGCGAGCAGGCCGCTGGCGAGGCCGTGGACCGAGCGGCGGTACAGCAGATCGTGGATCTCGTTGATGAGGTCGGCGTTGATGCCCTTGTACAGCGAGCGCTGCTCCCTCAGCATCCGGTCGCGCTGATCCGCGGGCAGCGCGTAGAAGTGGTCGATGTATTCCGGCGACGTCATCTCCAACGTGAGCTTGGTGTACTCCATCGGGAAGAACCGCGGGGACCTCGTCACCCAGTCGATGCGTGGGCCGTCGACGCCGGCGGACGAAAGCAGGTCGTGGTAGATCTCCGCGGCCGACTGGCCACTGCCCACCACCGTCACCGATCCCAGCGACAGCAGTTCGTCCCGCCGGTGCAGGTAATCGCTCGCGTGGAGCGCCACCGACCCGTCACCGTCCAGCGGCTCCCGGTCGATCGGCGCCCACGGGGCCGTCCCGATCCCCAGCACCAGGTGCCGGGTGCGGTAGGTCTCGGTGCCCTCCGGGGTGATGGCCGTGACCCGGTAGACGGGGGCCTCGTCGTCGTCGCCCCGTTCTTCTCGTCGGACGTCGACCACCTCCCGGCCCCAGCGCAGGCCGCCGACCCGTTCGGACGCCCAGCGGCAGTAGGCGTCGTACTCCGCGCGCAGCGGCTGGAAGTCTTCACGGATGTAGAAGGGGTACAGGCGCCCGATCTG
Source organism: Dietzia lutea (assembly GCF_003096075.1). Classification (NCBI taxonomy): domain Bacteria; kingdom Bacillati; phylum Actinomycetota; class Actinomycetes; order Mycobacteriales; family Dietziaceae; genus Dietzia; species Dietzia lutea. The sequence continues at coordinate 1,520,720 of NZ_CP015449.1, forward strand.
CTTGAGGTAGTTCAGGAACGAGTACGGCGACGTCGGGTCGGCGAGCGTCACCAGGTCGGCCAGGAACGGCACCTGGATGGTGGCGTCGTCGAACATCAGCCCGTGGTACCACGCGAAGCCGTCGCGGGCGTCGAGGAAGACCGCGTCCAACCCCAGCGGCTCGGCCAGGCACGCCAGACCCAGGTTGAACGGGCCGATCCCCACGCCCAGCAGGTCGTGGACCTCCCCCGTCACGTCAGCACCCCCGCGGTCGTGGCCTCGCGCATCCCGGCGGCCAGGTACCGGGCGGCGGTACGGACGTCGGCCAGGACGGCGGCGACGTCCTCGTCGGCGAGAGTGGGGTCGAGGACGGTCAGCTTGAGGCACGGTCGCCCGTCCACGACGGTCGCGGCGACCAGCGAGCGGCCCGCTGCGAAGAGGGCGTCCCGGATCGGGCGGACCAGCGCGTCCGACTCGTCGTCGGAGACGGGGCGACCGTCCGCGCCGGCCGGGCGGGGGCGGAACAGCACCGTCGACAGGGCCGGCACGCGGACCAGTTCGAGCTCGGCGTCCGCGTCGACGGTGCGGCCGATGCGCGCCGCGACGTCGATCGCGCCGTCCAGCAGCCGGCCGATTCCGTCGGCGCCCATCACCCGCAGGGTCATCCACAGCTTGAGCGCGTCGAAGCGCCGGGTCGTCTGCAGGGACTTGTCCACCGCGTGGTCGTCACCGTCGGCGGGGTTGAGGTAGTCCGCGCTCACCGTGGAGTGTCGGAAGCCGGAGCCGTCGCGGAGCAGCAGCGCCGACGCGGCGACCGGCAGGAAGAAGGTCTTGTGGAAGTCCACGGTCACCGAGTCCGCCAGGTCGACCCCGTCGAGGAGGTCGCGGCGGGTGGGGGAGACCAGTAGCCCGCCGCCGTACGCGGCGTCCACGTGCATCCACACGTCGTGGCGGCGGCAGACCTCGCCGACCGCGCGCAGCGGGTCGATCGCGCCGTGGTCCGTGGTGCCGGCGAGGGCCACGACGGCCGCGACCTCGTGCCCGGCGTCCGCCAAGGTGGACAGCATGCGGTCGAGGGTGGCCGGATCCATCCGGTCGCCGTCGCCGGGCAGCGTCACCACGGCGTCCGGGGCCAGGCCCAGCAGGCGCGCGGCCTTGACCACGCTGAGATGGGCGTGCTCGCCGGTGACGATCCGCAGGCCCGGCAGCCGCGCGCAGCGGTCGCCGGTGTCGTCGCCCCCCGGCGCCGGCCGGCTGAGCCGGTCCTCGCGGGCGGTGAACAGGCCCTGGAGGTTGGACGCGGTGCCGCCGGTCGTGAACACCCCGTCGGGACGCCCGGACCCGTCGAACCCGATGAGGTCGGTGACCCAGTGGATGAGCTTCTGCTCGATGAGGCACGCGGACGTGCCCTGGTCCCACGTCTCCACGGCGGTGTTCACCGATGTCGCCAGGGCCTCGGCGGCGACGGCGGGGATCGTGATGGGACAGTTCAGGTGCGCGAGGTATCGCGGATGGTGGTAGCCCACGGCGTGGTCGAGGTACAGCTCACGGACCTCCTCGAGCGCCTTGTCGAGGGTGCCGAGCGGGGCGGACAGGTCGACGGCCGCGGTCTGCGCGGCCAACGCCGACGGAGACGCCGGGGATCGCGGCGTGGTCCGACCGTCGAGGTACCGGCTGACCTCGGCGGTCGCCGCCGCCAGGGCCGCGGCGTGGGCCTCCCGGTTCTCGCTGCTCAACAATGGATCGTTCACTGGTACTCCGACCTACTCGGGGACTTCGGTACCGGCGAACGCTAAGCAGGTTAGGCTTACCTAAACAACCGTTGGGTGAGATGAATCACTTTCTCGCTCAACGAATATGGAAATCTTTCTCGTGACCCTTGCGTTATGGCGCGCCTCGCCTCTACTGTGGCGCCTGGCCAGGTTAGCCAAGCCTAACTAGCCAAAGCGATCGTTTCAGTGGACGGAGATCCCATGACTGCACCCGCCCGGCGTTCCCGACTCGAGGCGGCGGTGTCCGACACGGCCCGCCCGAGGGCCCGGGCGGTGCTGTTCGTACTCACCGCGATCGCCGCGCTGCTGGCCCTGCTCGCGGGCTGTTCGACGGGATCCGTCGACGGGGGCGGCGAGTCTGCCGACACGACCGGCGTCGAGCGGCAGGGCGAGTTCCCGCGCACCATCACCCACGCCTACGGCGAGACGGAGATCCCGGAGGCCCCGCAGCGCGTCGCCACGATCTCCTGGGTCAACGCGGACGTCTCCCTGGCGCTGGGCGTCGTCCCGGTCGGCATGCCCCGTAACTCGTTCGGGGCCAACGCCAACGGTTCGACCGACTGGTTCGACGCCGAGCTCGAGGCGGTGGGTGGCGAGATGCCCGAGCTGTACTCCGAGACCGACGGCATCAACACCGAGGCGATCGCGGCGCTCGAGCCCGACCTCATCCTGGGGGCGTACTCCGGCATGACCGCCGAGGAGTACGAGACCCTGTCCAAGATCGCGCCGACCATCGCGATGCCCGAGGGCGACGTGCCGTTCGGCACCGCCTGGCAGGACTCGACCCGACTGATCGGTGAGGCGCTCGGCCGCAGCGAGGCCGCCGAGGAGCTCATCACCGAGGTGGAGGGCCAGATCCAGCAGGTCGCCGAGGACAACCCGGCCATCGAGGGCACGACCTTCGTCTGGGCCACCGTCGACCCCGAGGCCGCGGAGAAGATCTACGCGTTCACCGACGTCGACAACCGCCCGCGCTTCCTCACCCAGCTCGGGATGGAGCAGGCCCCGGTCGTCGCCGAGGCCTCCAGCGGCTCGCCCGACCAGTTCGCCGTCACGTGGTCGCCCGAGCGCGCCGACGAGCTCGCCTCCGACATCCTCATCACCTACGCGACCTCGCCCGAGGTCCGGCAGGCCATCGAGTCCGACCCGCTGCTCGGCCGCATCCCCGCGGTCGAGGCCGGCCGGATGGTCGTCCAGACCGACGAGCAGCAGGTGCTGTCGATCTCCGCGTCCTCCCCGCTGAGCCTGCCGTGGGCCCTGGAGAACGTCGTCCCCGACATCCTCGCGGCCGCAGAGCAAGAGCAGGCCTGACGACTGTGACCAGCCCCGCGACGCTCACGACCGCGCCCGCCCCCTCGGTGGGCGGGCCGATCGTGCCGGCCGCACCCGGACGCCGCCGTGTCGTGATCGGCACGGTGGCGTCGCTGGTGTTGCTCGTCGTGGGGATCGCGGCGTCGCTGTTCGTCGGCGCCCGTACGGTCGACCCCGCCGTCGTGTGGTCGGTGTTGGGCGCGCTGCCCGGCCAGCTGCTCTCCGGCGACCTCGCCGCCGCCGTCGCGCCCGGTTCGGGTGCGGGCATGGACGAGGTCGTCGTGGCCGCCCGCGTCCCCCGGACCATCACCGCGGTCCTCGTGGGCGCCGCGCTGGCCGTGGCGGGCGCGGGACTGCAGGGGGCCACCCGCAATCCCCTCGGCGATCCCGGGCTGCTCGGCCTCACCGCCGGCGCCGCGCTCGGCGTGGTGCTGGGTCTGGCCTTCGCCCCGGCCGCCGGTCCGTCCGTGGTCGCCCTGTTCTCCGTCATCGGCGCGCTGGTGGCCGGGATGGTGGTCGTGGGCGCGGGCCGACTCGGTGCCGACTCCGGGACCGGGCTCGTGCTCGCCGGGGCCGCCGTCACCGCCGGCTGCACCGCGGTCACGTCCTCACTGGTCATCGCGCTGCCCGGCGTGCTCGACCGCTTCCGCTTCTGGGGCCTGGGCTCCGTGGCCCGCTCGGGCGCCCCGGAGATCGGCGCGGCCGTCCCCTTCCTGCTCCTCGGGCTCGTCCTGGTCCTCGCCGGTGCCGCGGCCCTCGACGCGCTCGCGCTGGGGGACGACATGGCCCGCGGGCTCGGCGTCGGCCCGGTCGCCGGGCGCGCCGTCGTCCTGGGCGGGGTCGTCATCCTGTCCGGGGTCGCCACCGCGCTCGCCGGCCCCATCGCGTTCCTCGGTCTGCTCGTGCCGCATCTGCTGCGCAGGTTGGTCGGGGTGGGCAACCGCGTGGTCCTGGGCCTGTCCGTACTCGTCGGGCCGGCAGTGCTGCTGTTCGCCGACACGATCGGCCGCGTCATCGCGCCGCCCGGGGAGATCGCCGTGGGCGTGATGACCGTGGCGATCGGCGTGCCCTTCCTCATCGCCCTCCTGCGCGCCAACCGGGGGGTGAGCACCTCGTGAGCACGGCCGTCCTCGACCGTCCCGCCGAGCACGCCGAGACCGAACGGGTGGTCCGTCGGCTCTCGGCCCACCGTCGGCGGCACGCGCTCGGAGTCGTCGTCGGACTCGCCGCCCTCCTCGTGGTGGTCATGGCGGTGCGCGTCCTGCTGGGCCGCTACACGGTGACCATCCCCGACTTCTTCGCCATCCTCAGCGGCGCGACGATCCCCGGCGCGACGTTCGTCGTGATGGAGGACAAGCTGCCGCGCGCGGTGCTCGGCGCGCTCGCCGGCCTGGCGTTCGGCGCGTCCGGCGCGCTGTTCCGGCGCGTCCTGGGCAACCCGCTGGCCAGCCCCGACATCCTCGGCATCTCCCACGGGGCGTCCGCCGGCGCGGTGGCCGGGATGGCCCTGTGGGGTCTGCGCGGGGTCGGCGTCGTGCCCGCCGCGCTGGTGGGCTCCGCGGTCGCGCTCGCGATCGTCCTGGGGGCCTCCGCCGGCCGGCACACCGGCATCGTGGGCCAGCGCTTCCTCATCGGCGGCGTCGCGGTCGCCGCGCTGGGCACCGCCGTGGTCACCCAGCTCATCGCGCGCCTCCCGCTGACCGGCGCCCAGGAGGCCGCGGTGTGGACCGTGGGGTCGCTGTCCGGGGCGTCGGGCCAGCGCATCGCGTGGCTCGCCGTCGCGCTGGCCGTGCTGCTCCCGCTGGGCGGGTGGCTGCACACCGCACTCCGGCCCGCCGAGCTGGGGCCGGAGCTCGCCGTCGGCCTCGGATCCCGTCCCGTCCCCACCCGCGCCGCGGCCCTGGGCGTGGGCAGCCTGCTCGCCGCCGCGGCCACCGCGGTGGCCGGCCCGCTCGCCTTCGTCGCCCTGCTCTCCACCCCCGTCGCGGCCGCTATCGGTCGCGGCCGCCCGTCCATCGGCGCCGCCGCCCTTACCGGGGCCGTCATCGTGGTCGCCGCCGACATCGTGGCCTCCGAGGCGCTGAGCACCGTCGACCTCCCCACCGGCGTGGTGACCGGCGCCCTGGGTGCGCCAGCCATGCTGTGGATCCTCCTGCGTTCGAGAAAGGTGGCCTGATGAGCATTCCCTCGCCCGTCGCGCCCGTGCTACGCGCCCTGCCGATGGACCCGGAGCCCGAGCCCGATCCGGCCTTCCGGCTGCGTGGCCTCACGCTGGGCTACGGCACCGAGTCGGTGATCCGCGACCTCGACCTCGACATCCCCGCGGGCCGGACGACCGTGTTCATCGGCGCCAACGGCTGCGGCAAGTCCACCATCCTGCGCGCCCTGGGCCGCCAGCTGCGGCCGCTGTCGGGGACGATCGAGACCGGCGGGCGCGACGTCGCGTCGGTGAAGGCGCGCGAACACGCGCGCTCGGTCGCGTTCCTGCCGCAGTCGCCCCTCGTGCCCGAGGGACTCACCGTCGCCGAGCTGGTCGCCCGGGGTCGGCACCCGCACCGTCGCTGGTGGGGAGGGGGCGACGACGACGACACGGCCGTCGCCGAGGCGCTGACCATGACCGGCACCGCCGGATTCGCCCACCGGCGGGTCGACGAACTGTCCGGCGGTCAACGGCAACGCGTCTGGGTCGCGCTCGTCCTGGCGCAGGCCACGCCCACGCTGCTGCTGGACGAACCGTGCTCGTTCCTCGACCTCGCGCACCAGCTCGACATCCTGGACCTGGTCCGCGACCTGCCGTTGCCCGCAAGCCACCGCGGGAACGGGGGAGAGGGCACCGGCCGGCGCACGGTCGTGGCGGTGCTGCACGAGCTCAGCCTGGCCGCGCGAGTGGCCGATCACCTGGTGGCCGTGGCCGAGGGCGGCGTCGTCGCCGCGGGCCCGCCGGACCGGGTGATCACCAAGGAGACACTGCGTCGCGTGTTCGACCTGGACGCCGACATCATCACCGACCCGGCCACCGGCCACCCCGTGGTGCTGCCGCGGGGACGACGGAAGGGGACCACATGACCGCCATCGCCGTAGAGACACCGATCGTCGTCTCGCAGACCCGGGTCCTCGAGGCCTGCGATCTCGGGGACTCGTTCGTCCGCCTCGTGGTCGCGGGACCCGACCTGCACCGGTGGTCGGCCGAGGTCGTCGACCCCGGCACGGTGCGCGACTGCTACATCAAGCTCATCGTGCCGCCGCCCGGCGGGGGCGGCGTCATCCCCGACGCCGACGGCATCCGGGACTGGCTCGCGCTGCCCGAGGGGGAGCGGGGCTGGATGCGCACCTACACCGTGCGCCGCGCCGACACCGTCGACCTCGACGGCGAGGCCGTGCCCGCGCTCACGGTGGACATGGTGGTACACCCCGGCGACGACGAGGGGCCGGGCTCGGCCTGGGCGCGGACCGTCCGGCCGGGCGAGACCGTCCACATCGCCGGCCCCGGACGCGGACACGCGCCGTGGGCGGCCTGGGCTCCCGGGCGGGCCGCGCGTGTCGTGTGCGCGGGCGACGAGACCGCCGCCCCGGCCCTGCTGGCGATCGCCGACGAGCTCGCCGAGGAGCGGGCCGCGGCCGGGGCCGCCCCGGGCGCAGCCCCCGAGCGGCACGTGCAGATCGTGATCGAGGTGCCCACCACCGGCGATGCCGTGGCACTCGCCGACGGCGCCCCCGACTTCGTCACCGTGCTACCCCGCGCGGGCGAGCCCGGCGCCGCGGTGGCGCGGCACCTGGCCGGCGTGCTGGACCTGGGCGACGAGTGCGTGCAGACCGTCCTGGGCGGGCGGCGTCCCGCCGAGCGCGAGTGGCAGCCCGCCACCGCCGTGTCGGCCGGCGACCCGTACGTGTTCCTCGCCGGGGAGGCGAGCCTGGTCCGGGCCATGCGCCGACTCGCCGTGGACGCCGCCGGGGTGCCCAAGGAGGCCGTGGCGTTCATGGGCTACTGGAGGCGCGGCGCCGCGGAGTGCTAGCCCCGTCGGGGCCTGGCCTGATCCCGGCGCCGCCTAGGAGCCGTCCGGCGGCGGGTACGACGGATCCCGCAGCGCCCTGAGGACATGCGGATAGCGCGACCCGGGGAGACGGTTACCGACTGGGTCGAAGTGCAGGTCCTCGTCGTCGTCCTCCCATGTGTCCACCGTGAGGCGGCCCAGCGTCCGCCACCTGCCGAGGGGCGTGGCGTGCTGCAGCGTCCACGTGCCGCCGTCGCCGCCGGGGATCGCGGCCAGCAGGAGCGGGCGGCCGGCGATGAGCACGGGGAACATCGAGGTCATCGTGCGGCCGGTCGTGCGCCAGCCCGCGGTGAGGACGTAGCGGCTCAGCGGGCCCGTCCCCGTACTGGCCAGAAGGATGTCCACGGGTCGCTCGGCGTGGATTCGGACGGCCATGCCGCCGATGTCGGGGACCGCGTCCGGCAGTCCCACCGCCCGCGAGAAGCGGACGGTCGCCGGCCAGCGGCCCGTGATGTCCAGCAACGGGGAGCCCGTGCGTCCGACCCCCGTCACGCTCAGCGTGGCCTTCGCGATGACGCCCTTGGGATGCAGCGCCTTGGGGCGGGCCAGTCGCGCTAACGCGGCCACCGCGCCGAAGGCCGTTCCCACAAGGCTGGACACCGGCGCCGACCGCAGTGCCACCTCCTTGGACTCGCGCGTCGAGGGCACGAGCGCGGACGAGGCGGCGGAGTCGTCCGTGTCGGCCGGGGTGGGTCGGCCGCGGCCGGGTTTCCGGGTCTCTCGGGACATGAGGCCACGATACCCAGCGGCGAGCGGACGGGAGTGGTGCTGATCACACGCCGGGGAGGGGCGCTCACGTCGTGCGGGCTCAGTCGTCGACGCCGCGGGCGGCCAGGGCGTCGCCGAGCTGGTCGGCCGTCGTGAGCGCGCCGAGGACGGTGGGCACCACGAGCGCACGGATCGACATGCCCAGGCCTCGCGCCCTGCGGGCCTCGGTGACCTGCTGCAGCCGGCGGGCGATGAGCGGGATCGCACGGATCGTCAGCACGAGCACCAGTGCGATGCGGTCCGGCGAGACGCCGACGTGGCGCAGAGGACCGGCGGCGCGCGTGACCGCGTCGAGCATGTCGGAGATGCGGGTCGTCAGGGCGACGAGGCCTGCCACCGCGATGGCCACCAGCAGTGCACCGCACACCCGCAGGGCGGTGTCGAGGTCGGCGACGATCCACTGCAGCACGAGGATCGCGAGCAGCATCGGCAGGACCGGCCGGACCTGATCCCACGCCGCGCGCGGGCGGATGCGACCGATCGCGTACAGCACCGCGGTCAGGGCCAGGGCGGGGAGGACGTGCCACGGCTCGCGGATCAGCAGGGTCGCGGCCAGGACGAGCACGCACACCAGCAGGATCTTCAGCCCGGCGGGAAGGCGGTGCAGCAGCGAGTCCCCGGGGATGTACGTCGCGAACACGTCAGCGCTCCAGCGCGATGCGCCGGTAGCCGGCCAGCGCGGGCCCGGGGGAGTCGTCGATCACCACGCGGCCGCCGTCGACCACCAGCACGCGATCGAAATCGGCGACCAGGTCGAGATCGTGGGTGACCACGATCAGCTGCTGCTCGAGCGCGGCGAACGTCTCCGCCACCAACTGGCGGTTGCGCAGGTCGAGGAGGGTCGTGGGCTCGTCGGCCACGATCACCGCGGGCTCGATCACCAGCACCGCCGCCAGCGCGAGCAACTGCTTCTGCCCCCCGGAGAGGAGATGGCACGGATGACCGGCATGCCCGGCGAGGCCGAAGGTCTCGAGCACCCGGGCGACTCGTCGTCGTCGTTCCTCCTTGCCCATCCCGGAGCGCCGTAGGGAGAAGTCCACGTCCTCCGCCACGGTGGGCATGACGATCTGGGTGTCCGGATCGGTGAAGCAGAAGCCCACCCGGCGCCGGACCTGCGCGCCCTTGCGGCGGGTGTCCAGACCGTCGACCGTCACGGTACCGGACGTGGGGACGACCAGCCCGTTGATCATGCGCGCCAGCGTGGACTTGCCGCCGCCGTTGACGCCGACGATGCCGATGCGGCGCTCGGTGAGGGTGAGGTCGACGTCGGTGAGGACTGGCCGGTCGCCGTAGGCGTGACCGACTCCGTCGAAGCGGATCTCGGCGCCGCGCGGGCCGGGGTCGTCGGGGCCGCTCACGCCGCCGTGGAACGCTGCCCGCGCAGCGGGGCGATCAGCCCGGGACGTGCGCGGTGCACCTGCGACGCCACGATCGCGGTGACCACCGCCTTGAGCAGGTCGCCGGGCAGGAAGACCGTGTTGGCGGCGATCGCGCCGGTGCCGGTGAGCTCGGTGCGGATAAGCATCCCGGCAACGCCCACCGCGTAGATCACCCCGATGCCGCCGACGATGTTGATGAGCAACCCCGGCAGCACGCGGTAGCGCGGCAGGACCCACGCCGTGAGCAGGCCGATCACGATCACCGCCGGGATCCAGCCGATGAGGAAACCCGCCGTGGGGCCGGCCAGCGAGGTCAGGGTGGTGCGGCCACCCGCGAGCACCGGCAGCGCCAGGCCGATGACCATCACCGCGACCACCGACAGGGCGCCCTTGCGCCAGCCGAGCAGGGACCCGGCCAGCATCACGCCGAGGGTCTGGAGGGTGATGGGCACGCCCGCCGAGCCGATGCTGATCTGGCCGGGCAGCCCGAGCACCACGATGAGGGCGGCGAACACCGCGATCTGGGCGAGGTCCCGGGTCGCGCTGCGGGCCGGTGCCGTGTCGATCGACATGCTCATGACACTCCTTGGTGACGCTGCGGCCGCAGGGCGACCTGAACACCGTTCATTGTGGCACGGGCAGCGGCCCGGCGCACAGTGGGGTCGGCGGGAGCGGCGCTGCGCCGGACGTGGCACCCCTCGAGGTCCGGATCCCGGATAGAGTGATCTGGATCACATCGGGGCGTAGGGGGAGGCTGTGACGAGTCGATCAGATGTCGCGCCACGCCACCGGGTCGCCGCCGTAGTCGTGGCCGTGATGGTCGCACTGGCGACGGTCGCGTCGCCCGCACCCGTCGGCGCGCAGCCGTACACCCGCGATCTCGACATCTCCTATCTCGACATCGCCGCGGACAACCCGCACGGCGAGCGGCCGGGCGGATTCACGACCGCGTTGCCCACCGATCCCGACGAGCTGCGGTCCGCGTTGGAGTCCGCGCGCGCGGCCGGGGTGGCGCCCGAACGCTACGGCACCCTCACGCGGCAGTACTGGCTGGCCGTGGGCGCCGAGAACGCCGGCATCGACCTGGGCGGGTGGGATCCCGCGCGCGGGCTCGAGGCCACCCTCGACACGGTCGACAAGGTGTACGTCAACTACCTCCGGCTCCACAATTCCCACGACGGCTTCTGGTGGACCGGCATGGCGGGACTCGCCGGCATGTCCTTCGCCGCCGGATTCTGGGACCTCGACGACGTGGGTGGCCTGCTCGGCGTCCCCGGGGTGCACGAACTCGGCGCCGGGGTCGGCGGCGCGCTCGTCGGGATTCCGTGGGAACAGGCACAGGACATGCCGGCCGACGTCCGTCTGCTGGCCACCGTCGGGCCGACGCTGCGGCAGGCCGACGTCGACTGGTACCTGCACCGGCTCCTGATCATGCAGCGCAACATCTTCATGGACATGGTCCCGATGCACGAGGCGTACGCCGCGGAGGGCATGCCCGCCATCGAGGAGCTCGCGGCGAGCGGTGCCTACGACGACTACGTGGTCGAGGCGTGGCGGCAGCTCGACAGCGGCACCCCGGAGGGCCGCTCCGAGGCGCTGATGCGGATGGCGTCGCGGGAGCAGAACCAGATCATCGCGGACCAGTGGGACGCCACCGCCGCGGGCCGCGGCGACGTCGGGCGGGTGCTGACCTACATCACCACCATCGGCGGCGCGCCCGACATCCCGGGCGCCTCCGCGCTCGGCGCGTTCGGGCCGCTGACCGTCCGCGCCGACGTGGGAGGGCGGCCGACCGTCCTGCACACGCCGCTGCCGGGGTTCAACTGGGCCGACCGGGAACCCCGGTGGGAGTACATCGAACAGGATTTGGTGCCGGCGTTCCGGTCACTGGTGCGCGACCGGCCCCACGAGGTCCCGCGGTACCTCGGCGTCGAGTTCCGGCCCCGGGCCGAGCAGAACCGGATCCTCGCGCGGTTGCCGGCCTTCGTCGGCCAGATGACGACCGGGTGGGTGATCGCCCCCGCGCCGGTGCCGCCCGTGCCCGCGCCGGCGCCCGGGGCCCCGACGTCAGAGGTCCTGGCCGGGTAGCCGGCTGGCCTGCTCGATCCACGAGCGCAGCAGGTCGTCGTCCAGCTGGTCGTCGCGACGGATGTCGAAGTACCGCATCTCCGGATGCGTGGATCCCTTCGGGGGCATCGGGTCGAGCGAGGTCCCCCGGTAGAACTGCAGCTGCACGTAGTGGGTGAAACACCGGAACGACAGGAACCACCCGGCGCCCTCGTGGCCGTAGATGGGTTGGTTCCACTTGACGCCCTTGTGCACGTCCGGGACGGTCCGGACGATCAGGTCGTCGAGGTGCTGTCCGATCGCCTGCTTCCACTCCGGCATCGCCGCGATGTAGTCGCGGACCGGGCCGGGGCCCTCGCCCTTGGGGATCTGCGGGTTGCCGCCGCTGAGCAGTTTCGGGCTGTCGGCGGACGGGCCGTCGGTGGTCATGGCGCACTCCTCCCTGGTGGCGACCGTGCTCGCCGAGTGGGGGCGAGCCGATCACCGTGCCATGTCCACGGTACGACCGATCAGTCCCTCGCGGTGCTGGCCCGGATATGCGCCCGTTCGCCCTGCCGACCCACGAGGCTGAGGAACTCCACCGGGCCGGCGCTGGTGGCGCCGAACCAGTGCGGGGTGCGGGTGTCGAACTCGGCCGCCTCGCCGGGGGTGAGGATGAGGTCGTGCTCGCCGAGGACCAGTCGGAGCCGGCCGTCCAGGACGAACACCCAGTCGTGGCCGTCGTGGACGTGGAGGTGCGGCTCGTCGTCGTCCCTCCCACGGGGTAGCACGAACTTGTACGCCTGAATCCCGCCCGGCCGGCGTGACAACGGGATGACGGTGGCGCCGTAGTCGGTGGTGAAGGGCCGCAGGGCGACGCGGGGGTCGCCGGTCGGCGGGGCGTCGACGAGGTGGTCCAGCGTGACGCCGTGCGCCCGCGCGAGCGGCAGCAGCAGTTCGAGCGTGGGACGGCGCTGTCCCGACTCGAGTCGGGAGAGGGTGCTGGGGGAGACGCCGGTCTTGTCGGCGAGCTCGGCGAGGGTCATGTCGCGGCGTCGTCGCAGGGACCGCAGGCGGGGTCCCACGCCGGTGAGGGTCTGGGCGGTCGGGTCGGTCATCCACCCAGTTTGCCACTTCGGCAAGGAATGTTGCGCCGCCGATGCGCGGCCGTCATCGTCGAGGGACGAGGGCCGCGACCGCCGGCCCGGAGCGGGGGAGACGGACAGATGAGTACACGGAGCGACGACCTACGGGACGTGGTCGTGGTGGGCGGCGCGGCGGCCGGGTTGAGCGCCGGTCTCACACTGGCGCGCGCACGGCGCCGCGTGACGGTCATTGACGTGGGGCGGCCGCGCAACGCCCCGGCCGAGGGGATCCACGGTCTCCTCGCGCTGGACGGGGTGGCGCCGCGGGAGTACCTCGCGCGGGGGCGCGCGGAGGTGGAGAGGTACGACGGCGAGGTCGTCGACGGCGAGGTCGTGGACACCCGCCCGGCCGGGCACGGGTTCGACGTCATCCTGGCCGACGGGACGGTGCTGCCCACGCGCACGCTCGTCCTCGCGATCGGGGTGACCGACGAGCTGCCGGACGTGCCCGGGGTCCGCGAGCAGTGGGGGCACGGCGTCCTGCACTGCCCGTACTGCCACGGCTGGGAGGTTCGCGACCAGCGGATCGGCGTCATCGCGACCGGCCCGATGTCCGTGCACCAGGCCGTGCTGTTCCACCAGTGGAGCCGCGACATTACCTTCCTCGCCGGCGGGCGGCCGCTCGACGAGCAGGACCGCGTCCATCTGGACGCGCTCGGGATCGGAGTCGTCGAGGGTGTGATCTCGCGGGTGGAGACCGACGGTGGGCGCGTGGTCGGCGTCCGTGTCGACGACGACGAGGTCATCGATCTCGACGCGGTGGTGGTGGGCAGTCGGATGACCGTGCGGGTCGAGCCGTACATCGCGATCGGCGTGACGGCGGACGACCACCCCGTGGGCACGTTCATCGCCACCGACGAGACCGGCGCCACCTCGGTGCCGGGCGTGTGGGCGGCCGGCAACTGCGCGGACCTCATGGCGCAGGTCGGAGCGGCGGCCGCTCACGGTGCCCGCGTCGCGCAGTTCCTCAACGCCGCGCTGGTGACGGCCGACCTCGAGCGCGCTGTCGCGGAGCAGGCTGTCACCGAGCAGGCCGTCGAGGCGCAGGCGGGTGAGGCGGCCGATGGCGCACGAGTTTGATCGTCGGTACTGGGACCGCGTCTGGTCAGGCGCGGCGGACGCCGGGAACGCTGGGAACGCCGGGGACGCTGGCCGGGCGTCCGCGATGGCCACGAGCCCGCCCAATCCGCACCTCGTCCGGGAGATCGCGGGGCTGAGCCCCGGGACGGCGCTCGAGGCCGGGTGCGGGGCGGGGGCCGAGGCGTTGTGGCTGGCGTCGAGGGGCTGGCGCGTGACGGGCGTCGACATCGCGGCCGGGGCGCTCGAGGTCGCGGCGCGTCGTGCGGCGGCGGCCGGCCTGGTCGACCGGGTGTCGTGGCTCGAGGCGGACCTGTCCGTCTGGCAGCCCGACGGCCGGTTCGACCTGGTCACCACGCATTACGCCCACCCCTCGGTCCCGCAGCTGGACTTCTACGAGCGGCTCGCGGGCTGGGTGGCCCCGGGCGGCACGCTGTTCATCGTGGGTCACCTCCACCACGGCGGGCACGGGCGTCACGGAGCCCACCCGCCCGCCGAGGCCAGCGCGACCGCCGCCGGGATCACGGCAGTGCTCGGGCAGGACCGGTGGGAAATCGCCACGGCGCTTCAAGGTTCACGTGAGATGGCCGGGCGCGGCGGCGCCGCCGTGACCGTGCACGACGTCGTCGTGAGGGCCACCCGGAGGTCGTGACCGCCCCGGCGTGCACCGGGACCGCCGACGGGGCGGGTGGGGTAACTGTTCTCACATGCCTCGTGGTGGTGGGGCAGCGGGTGTCGACGGCGGAGAAGGAGCACGAGGTCGACGCCCTCGTCGCGATGCCCGGGGCCGGGATCGTGGCCATCGAGATCAAGTCCGGGCAGATCGCCGTCGAGGACGGACGCTGGGTGCAGGGCAGTGCCGGGAAGCAGTTCATGATCGACCCGGTGACGCAGTGCCGCGAGGCGCTGTACGCCCTGCGCGGTTACGTCAGCGAGGACCCGCGCTGGCCGCGACAGCACCAGCGCTGGACCCACCTGCTCGTCTTCCCCAACGCCTCGATCCCCGACGACTTCGCGTTGCCGCAGATCAGCCGCGACCGGATCGTGGACCGGGACCAGCTCGATCAGCTCGCGTCGGTCGCGCACCGGGTCGGGCGGGAGTCCGGTCCGGCCGATCGCCCGTTCCTCGCCGCGGAGACGGTCGACAGGCTGGCCGAGATCCTCGGCGGGCGCGGGCTGCCGCAGCGCGACGTGGTGGCACGCGCCGCGGAGAACGCCGACATCGCAGACGCGCTCACCCGCGAACAGTCGGTGCTGCTGCGCGCGGTCGACGCCCTCCCGCGCGTCGAGATCCGCGGCGGCGCCGGGAGCGGCAAGACCTACCTCGCGCTCGAACAGGCCCGCCGGCTGTCGCGGGACGGGCAGCGGGTGGCGCTGATCTGCTATTCCCACGGCCTGGCCAGCTACCTCAGGCGCGTCACCGCCGGCTGGAAACGGCGCGAACGCCCCGCCTACGTCGGGGAGTTCCACGCCCTGGGGGTGGAGTGGGGCGCCCCGGCGGGACCCGACGAGCGCATCCGGTCCGCCGAGTCGGTGCGGTGGTGGGAGGAGGAGCTTCCGCGGTTGATGTCCGAGTTGGCCGACGGGCTCCCCGATGGTCGGCGATTCGACGCCGTGATCGTGGACGAGGCGCAGGATTTCGCGGACAGCTGGTGGCAGCCCGTGATCGGGGCCCTGCGCGACCGGGAGGACGGTCGCCTCATGATCGTCGGTGACGTCGGGCAGAGCGTGTTCCAGCGGGCGGGTCGACCGCCCGTGGACCTCGTGCCGCTCGTGCTGGACCACAATCTCCGCAACACCCGGCAGATCGCCAGCGCGTTCCTCCCACTCGTCGGACACCGCATGGAGCTGCGGGGAGGGACCGGCCCCGCCGTGCGGTACGTCGACGTCCCGGAGGGGGCCGACCCGATCGCGGTGGGTGACGACGAGGCCATGCGGCTGTTGGACGAGGGCTGGCAACCCGGCGACGTCGCCCTGCTGACGATCGGCTCACGCCACCCGATGCAGGTCGAGCTGCAGGAGGACGGCAACGACGCCTACTGGGAGACGTTCTGGAGCGGCGAGGACATCTTCTACGGACATGTCCTGGGCTTCAAGGGACTCGAGCGGCGGGCGGTCGTGCTGGTGTGCAACGGGTACGAGGGCATCGACCGCTTCCGCGAGCGCATCTACGTGGGACTCTCGCGGGCGACCGACGTACTCGTCGTGGTGGGGGAGATCGACTGCTGACTCCGGTGCCCCGGACATGCCCCACCGCCCCGACCTCGCGGGAGGACGGGGCGGTGGGGCATGTCGGCGCCGTTCGTCGGTCCGAGGCGGGAGGTCAGCTCCCGAGGTCGGACGAACCCTCGACGATCTCGGCCTGCTCGGTGCGCTGGGTGCCGTGCGAGACGGCGATCTTGCGCGGCTGCGCCTCCTCGGCCACCGGGATCACCAGCCGGAGGACGCCGTCGGTGTAGTCGGCCTCGATCTTGTCGGTGGCCAGGCCCTTGCCCAGAGCGAGTTGGCGGGCGAACGCGCCCGACTGGCGCTCGTGCATGAGCCACTGGCCGTCGCCGTCGATCGGGGAGCGGCGCTCGGCCCGCACGGTCAGCGTGCGGTCCTCCACGTCGATGTCGATGCTCGCCGGATCGACGCCGGGCATGTCGATGAGGCCGATGAAGCGGTCACCCTCGCGGTAGAGGTCCATGGGCAGGGAGGTCGAGCCGGTCGCGCTGCGCAACCCCTCCCCCAGGAGGCGGTCGAGCTCACGGAACGGATCGAAGCGATTGCTGGTGGCCATGGCAGGTCTCCTTCAGGACTGATCGGGGAGCGCCCGGTCTCTCCGGGATCGCACCCCGTTCAACGGAGCCCATGCGTTGAGTATTCCCGACTCACCTTTCCTCGTCGCGAGAAGTCAGGGAGCCGGGGATCGCTGCTTCTCCAGGACCACCCGGAAGTCGACGGTGCCGTCCGGCGCGACGGTGACGAATCCCAGACTGGGCGGTTCCACCCCCAGGTCGGTCCACGTCACCGGTATCGCGCCTGAGGCGATGAGTTGATCGCCCGAGCGGAGCACCGTGACGTCGATGGGGGAGCGGAGCGTGGTGTCCTTGACGGTGAGGTCGACCTGCATCGACACGGTCGCGGTGGTGCCGTCGTCGGGAACGGCGCCGAGGTCGACGGGGTCGGCCACCTCGAGGGTCGAGACGGGGTGCCCGGCCACGTCGAGGATGTCGGCCGAGCGGGCCCTTTCGTCGCGGGCGCCGATGTCAGTGGACAGGCCGCCCATGTCCACCTCGAAGCGGCCCGTCTCGAGCACGCCCTGCGCGATCACGGCCTCGCCGCTCACCTTGTTCGTCGTGCCGACGACCGTCACCGGTTCGCCGCGGAGCACCTCGTCGACCGTGTACCCGGCGACGGTCCCGTTGGGAGGGGCGCCGGGCACGACGTCCCAGGTGCCGTCGAGGTCGGTCGCCGCGGCGTCGGCGGCCTCGACATCGATCACCGTCGGCGCGGTGTCGTCCCCGCCGCGAGCGGCCTTGTAGACGAACGGTGCGGCGAGGATGACGACGAGGACGACGGCGAGGGCGCCGACCACCCACAGGAGTTTCCGCATGCCGACGAGCATAGAAAGCGGGGGCCGCGGAAAGATGAGTGTCCGCTGACAATCCGTGCGCGGGGCCTGAGTGGGGGGCGCGAACCGCCCGGTGGTCACCCGGGCAGGTGGCCCGAGTCGCGGACCCCGTCAGCGTCACTAGACTGTTCGGGTGGCCGCGCGGGTCATGGCCGACCGTGTCCTCGCGACACGGGCGCCGATCCGGCCCGCGGCCACGGTGCTCCCGAGGAAAGGCCACACCATGCTCTCCCGCATCGACCTGCGCGGTCGCTCTCTCGGCACGGCCGAGTTGAGGCGTACGCTCCCGCGCGGCGCCGCCGACGTCGACTCCGTCGTCGACACCGTCCGTCCGGTGGTCGAAGCGGTCCGCGAGCACGGGGCCGGGGCAGCGCTCGACCACGGAGAGAAGTTCGACTCGGTGCGTCCGGCCTCGGTGCGTGTGCCGGCCGACGTCATCGCCCGCGCGGCCGAGGAACTCGACCCGGATATCAGAGCCGCACTGGCCGAGGCCATCAGGCGCGCTCGTATCGTCCATTCGGCGCAACGGCGCAGCGACAGCGTCACCGAGGTCGCCCCAGGCGGGTTCGTCACCGAGAAGTGGGTGCCCGTCGAGCGGGTGGGGCTCTACGTCCCGGGGGAAAGGCCGTCTACCCCTCGAGCGTCATCATGAACGTCGTCCCGGCCCAGGTCGCCGGCGTCGGATCCCTCGTCGTGTCCTCACCGCCGCAGGCCGACTTCGGCGGGTGGCCGCACCCGACCATCCTCGCCGCGTGTTCGCTCCTCGGAGTGGACGAGGTCTGGGCCGTCGGCGGCGCGCAGGCCGTCGCGCTCCTCGCCTACGGAGGGGAGGACACCGATGGCGAGGTCCTCGAGCCCGTCGACATGGTCACCGGCCCCGGCAACGTCTACGTCACCGCCGCCAAGCGGCTGTGCCGCAGCGTCGTGGGCATCGACTCCGAGGCCGGCCCCACCGAGATCGCCGTCCTCGCCGACGAGACCGCCGACCCCGTGCACGTCGCCTACGACCTCATCAGCCAGGCCGAGCACGACCCGAACGCCGCCAGCGTCCTCGTCACGGACTCGGAGACGTTCGCCGACGCGGTCGATCGGGAGATCGAGGCCCGGTACGACGTCACCCTCAACTCCGAGCGCGTGCGCGAGGCACTCGAGGGGCCGCAGTCGGGCATCGTCCTGGTCGACGACATCGACGCGGGCCTGAAGGTGGTCGACGCGTACGCCGCCGAGCACCTCGAGGTGCAGACCCGCGACTCCGCGGCCGACGCCGCGCGCGTCCGCAACGCCGGCGCCGTCTTCGTCGGCGCCTACTCGCCGGTCCCGCTCGGCGACTACGCCGCCGGGTCCAACCACGTCCTGCCGACCTCCGGCACCGCCCGCCACTCGTCGGGCCTGAGCGTGCAGACCTTCCTCCGCGGCATCCACGTCGTCGACTACGACCAGGCCGCCCTGAAGGAGATCGCGCCCACGGTCGTGGCGCTGGCCGACGCCGAGCGGCTGCCCGCCCACGGCGAGGCCGTGCGCGCCCGCTTCGAGGACCTCGCCGCGGGGCGGGACGAGCGATGACCGCCGGCCCCCGCCGCGGCGTCGGACTCGACGCCCTGCCGATCCGGGACAACCTCCGTGGCCAGAGCGCGTACGGCGCGCCCCAGCTCGAGGTCCCCGTTCAGCTCAACACCAACGAGAACCCGCACCCGCCCGGCCCCGCGCTGGTCGCCGACATCGCCGCCGCCGTGTCCGCCGCCGCGACGGACCTCAACCGCTACCCCGACCGCGACGCGGTCGGACTGCGCACCGACCTGGCCGCGTACCTCACCCGTCAGACCGGCGTCTCGGTGGATGTCGACATGGTGTGGACCGCCAACGGCTCCAACGAGATCCTCCAACAGCTGCTGCAGGCGTTCGGCGGGCCCGGGCGGTCGGCCATGGGGTTCGTGCCCAGCTACTCGATGCACCCCATCCTCGCGTCCGGTACCGATACCGAGTGGATCCCCGTGCCGCGGGGCGAAGATCTGTCGATCGACGTCGACGCCGCGCTGGCGGCGATCGACCGGCACCGGCCGGACCTGCTGTTCGTCACGACCCCGAACAACCCCACCGGTCACGTCGTGGACCTCGACGACCTGCGTCGACTGCTCGACGCCGCGCCCGGCATCGTGGTGGTGGACGAGGCGTACGCGGAGTTCTCCCCGTCGCCGAGCGCCTGCACCCTGCTGGCCGAGTACCCGGCGAAGCTGGTCGTGTCGCGCACGATGAGCAAGGCGTTCGCCTTCGCCGGCGGCCGCCTCGGCTACTTCGCGGCCGACCCCTCCTTCGTCGAGGCGGTGCTGCTCGTGCGGCTGCCGTACCACCTGTCGATGATCGCCCAGGCCGCCGCCCGCGCCGCCCTGCGTCACGCCGAGGAGACACTGGCCTCGGTCGCGCTCCTCGCCGAGGAGCGCAAGCGCGTCACCGCCGGGCTCGAGGAGCAGGGCTACGAGGTGCTGCCCAGCGAGGCCAACTTCGTGCTCTACGGCCCGTTCGCGGACGCCGGCCGGGCGTGGCAGCGCTACCTCGACGCCGGAGTGCTGATCCGCGACGTGGGCATCCCGGGTCGGCTTCGTGCGACCATCGGGCTCGAGCACGAGAACGACCGGTTGCTGCAGGTGAGCGCCGAACTGGCGGCCGATGAGATCGCCACCGGAACCGAGGAGAGACGATGAGCGAGCACACAGCGCGGCGGGCACGCGTCGAGAGGACGACCAGGGAGTCGTCGATCGTCGTGGAGATCGACCTCGACGGCAACGGTCAGACCGACATCTCGACCGGGGTGCCGTTCTACGACCACATGCTCACGGCCTTCGGGCAGCACGGCGCCTTCGACCTCACGGTCCGCGCCACGGGCGACATCCACATCGAGGCGCACCACACCGTGGAGGACACCGCGATCGTCCTCGGCCAGGCCCTCGGGCAGGCGCTGGGGGACAAGCGCGGGATCCGACGCTTCGGGCAGTGCTCGATCCCCATGGACGAGACTCTCGCCGAAGCGATCGTGGACGTCTCCGGACGCCCGTACTGCGTCCACACCGGGGAGCCCGACATGATGCTGGGCTACCTCGTCGTGGGCCACGACAGCGCGCCGTACGGCACGGTCCTCAACCGGCACGTGTTCGAGACCCTGGCCTACAACGCCCGGATAGCCCTGCACGTCCGCGTGCACTACGGACGCGACCCGCACCACATCACCGAGGCGGAGTACAAGGCCGTGGCCCGCGCGCTGCGCGCCGCCGTCGAGCCCGACCCGCGCATCGCGGGGATACCGTCGACCAAGGGCGCGCTGTGATGCCGGCGTGAGCGCGCGAGTAGAGAACCCGGGGGCGTTCGCACGCCTGGTCCGCACCCCCGGCGTCCCCGCGGCCTTCGTCCTGGTCCTGCTGGCCTTCGGCGGATTCTCGCTGCTCCTGCCGGTCGTCCCGCTGGCGGTCGTCCGCGGCGGGGGCAGCGAGTTCGTCGCCGGCGCCACGACAGGCGTGTTCATGACGGTGACCGTCCTGTTCCAGCTGGCCACCCCGCGGCTGACGGGCGTGATCGGCTATCGGTGGGTGCTCGGGATCGGCAGTTCCCTGCTGGGCCTGCCCTCCGGGCTGCTCGCCCTGTTCGACAGTCCGTTCGCCGTCCTGGCCATCAGCGGCGTCCGCGGTGCGGGATTCGGCATGATGACGGTCGCCGGCTCCGCGCTCGTCGCCGAACTCGCGCCGCCCGGGATGCTCGGACGCGCCACCTCGCTGATCGGCCTCGCCGTGGGTATCTCGGAGGCGCTCTTCCTCCCCGTGGGCCTGTGGCTGCTCGATCTCTTCGGGCTGCCGACGGTGGCGTGGGCCGCCACTGCGTTCGGCGTCGTCGGCCTGGTCGCCTCGGCTCGACTGCCCCACGTCTACCCGACCCCGCCCGAGGAGTCCGACCGCGCGGAGATCGGCCCCCGACGGGTGCTGTTCCTCCTGGCCGGTCCGTTCATCGTCATGGTCGCCGTGACCCTGCCCTACGGCGCGGCGGCCTCGTTCCTGTCGCCGGCTCTCGACTCGATCGCCTCCGGCAGCGGCGCCGTCGTCGCCGGGCTCGGGCTCGGCCTGCTGGGCGCCGGCGTGATCGTCGGTCGCACCGTCGCGGGGCTCGTGTCGGACCGGCGCGGCCCCGGTGCGCTGGTGTGGCCGGGACTGGGTGTCGCAGCTCTCGGAATGCTGGGCATCGCCTGGCTGTTGACACTGGAGGCGAACCCCTGGTGGTTCCTCGTCCCGACCGTGGTCTTCGGCCTCGGGTTCGGCGCCATCCAGAACGAGGCCCTCGTGGGCTCGTTCGAGCGGATGCCGCGTTCCCGGCTGGGCACCGCGTCCGCGTCGTGGAACATCTCCTTCGACGCCGGCACCGGGCTCGGGTCGGTGGTCATGGGCGGGTTCGCGGGCTTCGGTTACGTCGTGCTGTTCACCGTCGCGGCCGGGATCGTCCTCGTGGTGGGCGGCCCCGCGGCGGTGGGTGCACGCCGCACGCGGCCCGTACGAGATCTGGCCTCCGACGACAGCGGCGATAAGGTGAACTCATGACGAAGACGGCCCCGCGGGTAGCGCTCCTGGACTACGGCTCCGGCAACCTGCGCTCGGCTCATCGCGCTCTCGAGCGTGTCGGCGCCCCGGTGGAGCTGACCTCCGACCCGCGCGTGGCGACCGAGGCCGAGGCGCTCGTGGTGCCCGGCGTCGGGGCGTTCGCCGCCTGCATGAAGGGGCTCGAGGCGGTCAAGGGGCCCCGCATCATCGGAGAGCGTCTCGCGGGCGGTCGCCCGGTCCTGGGCATCTGTGTGGGCATGCAGGTGATGTTCGAGCGCGGCACCGAGTTCTCGGACGGGGAGCACGAAGACTCTCCCGGTGCCCCCGGTTGCGGGGAGTGGCCCGGTGTCGTGGAGAAGCTCGACGCCCCCGTCCTCCCGCACATGGGATGGAACACCGTCGAGGCGCCCGCGAACACCGTCCTGTTCGCCGGCATGCCCGCCGACGAGCGCTTCTACTTCGTGCACTCCTACGGCGTCCAGCGGTGGGAGATGGAGCCCTCCGACCACCTGCGGGCCCCCGACGTCACGTGGGCCGAGCACGGGACCCGGTTCATCGCCGCGGTGGAGAACGGCCCGCTGTCGGCCACCCAGTTCCACCCCGAGAAGTCCGGGGACGCCGGCCTGCAGCTCCTCGAGAACTGGATCCGCTCTGTCGCCTGAGAGCGACCGCGGCCCGGCCACGGTGTCGTTCGCCGCGCTCGCCTTGGCGGTGGCCGGGGCGGGCGTCCTGGTTCTCGCGCTCACCGCACTCGCGGTCGCACTGCTGCCCCTACCGGCCGCCGGGCGCGCCGTCGTCGCCCTCGTCGGCGTCGTCGCGACGGCGGTGGCGATGGGCCTGATGTCGCGCCGGATCACCGAGCGCGCGATCCGCGCCGAGTACGGCGAGGAGCCCGGCGGTCAGGCGGAGCGCCCCGCTGACGACGGACTAGGCTGATGCCCGTGACCAACGCCAGATACCTCGAACTCCTGCCCGCCGTCGACGTCGCCGACGGGCAGGCCGTCCGCCTCGTCCAGGGCGAGGCCGGGACGGAGACCTCCTACGGTGCACCGCTGGACGCGGCGATGCAGTGGCAGAACGACGGCGCCGAGTGGGTCCACCTGGTGGACCTGGACGCCGCGTTCGGACGGGGCACCAACCGGGAGCTCCTCGCCGAGGTCGTTGGGGCGCTCGACGTCAAGGTCGAGATGTCCGGCGGGATCCGCGATGACGAGTCGCTCGATGCCGCGCTCGCCACCGGGTGCGCGCGCGTCAACCTGGGCACGGCCGCGCTCGAGAACCCCGAGTGGTGCGCCTCGGCCATCGCCCGCCACGGTGACCGCATCGCGGTGGGCCTCGACGTGCGGGTCATCGACGGCGAGCCGCGGCTGCGTGGTCGGGGATGGGTCTCCGACGGCGGCAACCTCTGGGAGGTCCTCGAGCGCCTCGACAAGGACGGGTGTGCCCGCTACGTCGTCACCGACGTGTCCAAGGACGGCATGCTCAACGGGCCCAACCTGGAGATGCTCTCCCAGGTGTGCGCGGCCACCGACGCACCGGTGGTCGCCTCCGGTGGCGTCTCGTCCGTCGCGGACCTCGAGGCCATCGCCTCGCTGGTGCCGCAGGGCGTGGAAGGGGCCATCGTGGGCAAGGCCCTCTACGCCGGTCGGTTCACCCTTCCCGAAGCGCTCGCCGCCGTCAGCGGCCGCTGAATCCGTCGAGCGCCGTGCCCACCCGGTAGCTCCACCCCCGCACGACCTCGAGCAGGAGGCCCGAGATGTCAGATGAGACCGGAAACACCCTGCCGACGGATCTCCCCGTCGACCCCGCCGAGGCGCTCGCGTCGGCGACGCGGGTGCTCGACGAGGTGACGCCCCGGTTCGTCGAGGGCGTCGGCGCCCCCGGCGTCCAGAACAAGGGCGCACGGAACGACTTCGCCACCGAGCTGGACCTGGAACTGGAGCGCCGGATCTCCGACGCGCTGCGTGAGGGGACGGGCCTCGAGGTGCACGGTGAGGAGTTCGGCGGCCCGCCCGTGAACGAGGGCACCCTGTGGGTGGTCGACCCGATCGACGGCACCGCGAACTACTCGTTGGGTATCCCCACCGCGGGGATCCTGGTCGCGTTGGTGCACGAGCGCCAGCCGGTGCTCGGCCTGACGTGGCTGCCGCTGCTCGGCCTGACGTTCACCTCGATCGCCGGTGGGCCACTCATGGAGAACGGCGTCGAGTCCCCGCGGATGTCGGACGTCTCTATCCGCGACGTGGCACTCGGACTCGGCTCGCTCAACACCGGCGCCCGGACCACGTACCCGCCGGCCTACCGCCGTGAGGTGTTCGAGCAGCTCACCCTCGACGCCGCGCGGACGCGCAAGTTCGGCTCGACCGGTGTCGACCTGTCGTTCGTCGCGTCGGGCCGGCTCTCCGCCGCGGTGAGCTTCGGCAACTACGCCTGGGACAACGCCGCGGGCGCCTCCCACATCCGCGCCGCGGGCGGTATCGTCACCGACCTCACGGGTGAGCCGTGGTCCATCGACTCGCCCTCGCTGCTGGCGGCGGCCCCGCGCGCCCACGCGGAGGTGTTGGACACCGTCCGGCAGCTCGGTGAGCCGGGGAACTTCTTCGAGGCCGGTCGGCGCCGGTCCACGCCGGAACCGGAGAGTCCCCGCCCGTGGCTCGCCGGGGAGCGGTGATCCGGCCATGACACTCGCCACCAGGGTCATCCCCTGTCTAGACGTCGACGCCGGCCGCGTGGTCAAGGGCGTGAACTTCCTCGATCTACGCGACGCCGGCGATCCCGTGGAGCTCGCTGCGGCCTATGACGCGCAGGGAGCGGACGAGCTCACGTTCCTCGATGTCACCGCGTCGTCCGCGGGCCGCGGCACCATGATCGACGTGGTCCGCCGCACCGCCGAGCAGGTCTTCATCCCCCTCACCGTGGGCGGCGGCGTCCGCACCGAGGAGGACGTCGATCAGTTGCTGCGGGCCGGCGCCGACAAGGTCAGCGTGAACACCGCGGCCATCGCCCGGCCGGAGCTCCTCGGTGAGCTCAGTCGGCGCTTCGGCTCGCAGTGCATCGTGCTCTCCGTCGACGCGCGCACCGTGCCCGAGGGCTCCGAGCCGACGCCGTCGGGGTGGGAGGTCACCACGCACGGTGGCCGCCGCGGCACCGGAATCGACGCCGTCGAGTGGGCCAGGCGCGGGCAGGAGCTGGGCGTGGGGGAGATCCTGCTCAACTCGATGGACGCCGACGGCACCAAGGAGGGCTTCGACCTGGCGATGGTGCGGGCGGCCCGCGAGGCCGTCTCGATCCCCGTCATCGCCTCGGGCGGAGCGGGCGCGGTGGAGCACTTCGCGCCCGCCGTCCACGCCGGGGCGGACGCGGTCCTCGCCGCCAGCGTCTTCCACTTCGGTGAGATGACCGTCGGCGACGTCAAGAAGGCGCTCGCGGCCGAGGGGATCACGGTCCGATGACCGCGCACGTCCTGGACCGGTCCATCGCCGAGCGGCTCTCGCGCAACGCCGACGGTCTGGTCGCGGCGGTCGTGCAGGACGTCACCTCGGGCCGGGTGCTCATGATGGCGTGGATGGACGACGCCGCCCTCGCCGAGACCTTGGCGACCCGCCGCGGCGTGTACTACTCGCGCTCGCGCGGGCAGCGTTGGGTCAAGGGGGAGACCTCGGGCCACGTGCAGCACGTCCGTAGCGTGGAGATCGACTGTGACGGGGACACCGTCCTGCTCCGCGTGGACCAGACCGGGGCGGCCTGCCACAACGGCACCACCAGTTGTTTCGACACCGCCACACTTCTCGGGGAGGACTGATCGCCGTGCCTTTCATCCAGATCAATCAGCTCGACGGGATGACCGCGGAGGGCAAGGCCCGCGTCATCGAGGCCGTCACCGCGGCGTACGCGGAGGTCTCGGGCAAGGACCCCGCGAAGGTGTGGGTCCACATCAACGACATGCCGCACGACTCCTTCGGCATCGGCGGCAAGGCCCTCGGATGAGCACCGCGACCACCACGTTGGAACAGTTCCGCGCGCTCGCCGCGGGGCACCGGGTGGTGCCGGTCGTGCGCACGGTGCTCGCCGACTCCGAGACCCCGCTGTCGGCCTACGTCAAGCTGGCGGGGGACCGTCCGGGCACGTTCCTGCTGGAGTCGGCCGAGCACGGGCGTTCCTGGTCGCGGTGGTCGTTCATCGGCTGTGGCGCGGCGGCCGCGCTGACGGTCGACGAGGCCGGCGAGGCGACGTGGTGGGGTAGCGTCCCCGCCGGCGCCCCGACCGGCGGCGATCCGCTGGACGCCCTCAGGCGGACCCTCGACCTGCTGCGGACCGATCAGATCGTGGGCCTGCCGCCGCTGACGTCCGGGATGGTCGGCTACCTGGGGTACGACATCGTCCGCAGGCTCGAGCGGATCGCCCCCGACACGGTCGACGACCTGCGCGTACCGGAGCTCGTCCAGCTGCTGGCCACGAATCTGGCCGCCTTCGACCACCACGAGGGCCGGATCTATCTCATCGCCAACGCCGTCAACTGGGACGGCAGCGACGAGCGGGTGGACGAGGCGTATGCGGACGCGGTCGAGCGGCTGGAGTCGATGACGGCGCGTCTCGCCGAGCCGGGCGCCGGCGGGGTGAGCGTGTTCGACACCCCCGATCTCCAGGTGCGTCGTTGCACCGACGAGCCCACCTATCACGCGCGGGTCGCCGACATCATCGAGCAGATCCACGCGGGCGAGGCGTTCCAGGTGGTGCTGAGCCAGCGCTTCGAGGTCGACACCGCCGCCTCGCCGCGCGATGTGTACCGCATCCTGCGGACCACCAACCCCAGTCCGTACATGTTCCTCATGACGATCCCGGACGGCACCGGGCCGGACGGGTTCGGCGGGACGGCGTTCACGATCGTGGGATCGAGCCCGGAGGCTCTGGTCACCGTGGTCGACGGCGTCGCCACGACCCACCCGATCGCGGGGACGAGGCCCAGGGGTGACGACGACGAGCACGACATCCTGCTCGCCAAGGATCTGGTGGACGACGCCAAGGAGAACGCCGAGCATCTGATGTTGGTCGACCTCGGGCGCAACGACCTGGGCCGCGTCTGTGTCCCGGGCACGGTCGAGGTGACCGAGTTTCGCCAAGTGGAGCGGTACAGCCACGTGATGCACCTCGTGTCGACGGTGACGGGGCGCCTGGCCGACGGGCGGACGGGCATCGACGCGGTGACCGCGTGCTTCCCGGCCGGCACTCTCTCAGGTTCCCCGAAGCCGCGGGCCCTGCAGATCATCGAGGACCTGGAGGACACCCGCCGCGGCGTGTACGGCGGCGTGGTCGGGTACGTGGATTTCGCGGGCAACACCGATCAGGCCATCGCGATCCGCTCGGCGGTGATCAAGGACGGCACCGCGTTCGTCCAGGCCGGGGCCGGGATCGTCGCGGACTCGGTGGCGGCCTCGGAGGACGCCGAGTGTCGGAACAAGGCGATGGCGGTCCTGCGGGCCGTCTCCGCCGCGGAGACGCTGCGGCCGGCAGGGGAGTCCCGGTGAGCCGTCGCGCCCGGCTCCTGGCGCCCGTCGTCCTGCTGCTCGTCGGCGCGGCCCTGCTGTGGATCGCCTCCCGGATGGTGTGGCTCGACGTGGCGGCGTTCAACGACCAGTCGGGCGAGGCCCGGCGCGCGCTCACCGGCGCCGAGTGGCAGCCGGCTCTGGTGCCACTCGCGCTGGGCGCCCTGGCCGCGATCGCGGCGGTGGCGTTGGTACGGGGGCTCGCCGCCCGCGCGGTGGGGGCGGTCATCGCCCTGCTCGGGGTGGCGACCGTGACGTTGCTGGTCTCTTCGGTGGGCGGAGTCGACGCAGAGCGGGTCCATACGGTGATCATGAGTGACGAGGGGGTCGCCCGGACCAACGCGGGACCGGGCGCCGAGGGCTCGGAGTCGATCCCGGAGTGGTCCAGGATCACCGAGTTGTCGACCCGACCGGTGGGCCCGGCGCTCACCGGCGCCGGCGCGGCCGCGCTGCTCGCGGCGGGGATCGTCGTCCTCGCGCGGCCGGCGCGTCCCGTGCGGCGCGACGACCGGTACGTCACGCCCGCAGTACGCCGCGAGGAGGCGGCCGCCGGCGGTACCGCGGGCGGCGGCACCGGCGGAACCCGCGGCACCGGCGGAGCCCGCGGTACCTCCGGAACCGGCGGCGAAGTGGAGGGTGACGCGGACGGCGACGCCGGTCGTGACCTCTGGCTGGAGCTCGACGAGGGACGCGATCCGACCGGCTGACCACATCGGGGTGGACCCGATTCGGGAACCCGGCTCCGGACCTCTATTGTTGATCTCGATCACACTTTCCGCCCCGATCACTGCTGAGGGAGGTCACGGTGGGTACCGTGCTGGACTCGATTCTCGACGGGGTCCGCGAGGACGTCGCGGCCCGCGAGGCCGTCATCGACCTGGAGTCGGTGAAGAAGGCGGCCCTGTCCGCCCCGGACCCGCTCGACGCGCTCAAGGCGCTGCGTGTCCCGGGCGTGGGCGTCATCGCCGAGGTGAAGAGGGCGAGCCCGTCCAAGGGGGCGTTGGCCGACATCCCGGATCCGGCGGTGCTGGCCCGCATGTACGAGGACGGCGGGGCGCGGGTCATCTCGTGCCTGACCGAGGAGCGCCGCTTCCACGGCAGCCTGGCCGATCTCGACGCGGTCCGGCGCGCGGTCGACATCCCGGTCCTGCGCAAGGACTTCGTCGTGGGGCCCTACCAGATCCACGAGGCGCGGGCGCACGGAGCGGATCTGATCCTGCTCATCGTGGCAGCCCTCGAGCAGGACGCCCTGGTGTCCCTGCTGGACCGTACCGAGTCGCTCGGGATGACCGCGCTGGTGGAGGTGCACACCGAGGAGGAGGCGGACCGCGCACTGGAGGCCGGGGCCAGCGTCATCGGCGTCAACGCCCGCAACCTCAAGACCCTCGAGGTCGACCGGGACGTGTTCTCCCGCATCGCACCGGGCCTGCCGTCGGACGTCGTGAAGATCGCCGAGTCGGGTGTCCGGGACGCCTCGGACCTCCTGGCGTACGCCAGCGTGGGAGCGGACGCGGTCCTCGTCGGCGAGGGACTGGTGACGCAGGGCGACCCGCGCGCGGCCTGCAACGCGCTGGCCACGGCGGGTGCCCACCCCTCCTGCCCGCAGGGACCCCGCTAGGCCCCGGTGGTGGGCTTCCGGCAGACTGGGAGTCGTGAACTCCAAGGATCTGACGTCACTGCCCACCATGGGGGAGGTGCTCCGGACCGCCACCGGACACGAGCCTGACCAGCGCGGCCACTGGGGGCCGTTCGGGGGCCGTTACGTTCCCGAGGCGCTGATGGCGGTCGTAGACGAGGTGACCGACGCCTACGCCAAGGCCCGCGCGGACGAGGAGTACCTCGACCAGCTCGACCGGCTACAGAAGCATTATTCGGGTCGGCCGTCCCCTCTGTACGAGGCCACGCGGTTCGGTGAGGAGATCGGCGCCCGGGTCTTCCTCAAGCGCGAGGACCTCAACCACACCGGCTCGCACAAGATCAACAACGTGCTCGGTCAGGCGCTGCTCGCCCAGCGGATGGGTAAGAACCGCGTGATCGCGGAGACCGGCGCCGGTCAGCACGGGGTGGCCACCGCCACCGCGTGTGCGTTGCTGGGGTTGGAGTGCAAGATCTACATGGGCGCGGTGGACGTGCGTCGTCAGGCGCTCAACGTCGCCCGGATGCGTCTGCTCGGCGCGGAGGTCGAGGCCGTGGAGATCGGCTCGGCCACCCTCAAGGACGCGATCAACGAGGCGATGCGGGACTGGGTCGCACACGCCGACGACACCTATTACGCGTTCGGCACCGCAGCCGGGCCGCACCCGTTCCCGACGATGGTCCGCGACTTCCAGCGGGTCGTCGGTGCCGAGGCGCGGATGCAGATCCTCGAGCAGGCGGGACGGCTGCCGGACGCCGCGGTCGCGTGCGTCGGCGGTGGTTCCAACGCGATCGGTCTGTTTCACCCGTTCATCGAGGACGAGTCCGTGCGCCTCGTCGGCTGCGAGGCCGGCGGCGACGGCGTGGACACCGGGCGCACCGCGGCGACCGTCAACGCCGGCAGGCCCGGCGTGTTCCAGGGTTCTTACGCCCACCTCATGCAGGACGAGGACGGTCAGACGATCGAGTCGCATTCCATCTCCGCCGGCCTGGACTACCCGGGCGTCGGGCCGGAGCACTCGCGGCTGTCCGAGATCGGTCGCGGAGAGTACCGGCCGATCACCGACACGCAGGCCATGGACGCCTTCGCGCAGTTGTGCCGTACGGAGGGCATCATCCCGGCCATCGAATCCGCGCACGCGGTCGCGGGAGCGGCCCAGCTCGCCGCCGAGGGGGTCGGCCTGATCCTGGTCAACGTCTCCGGCCGCGGGGACAAGGACGTCGACACCGCTGCGCGGTGGTTCGGGTTGTTGGGCGGTGGTGAACCGGCGGAGGCCGGGGTGGATTCGAGTCAGGGCGCCGACGACGGCGAGGGTGCGTACGCGGACGGGGGAGTCGAGGGATGAGCGTTCTCAGTGACGTGTTCGAGCGGTGCCGGACGGAGAACCGGGCCGCGCTCATCGGCTACTACCCGGCCGGCTACCCGACCCTCGAGGGCTCGATCGAGGCCGTCCGGACGATGGTCGAGGGCGGCTGCGACATCATCGAGGTCGGGATCCCGTACTCCGACCCCATGATGGACGGCCCCACCATCCAGGCCGCCGCCGACACCGCCCTCGGGGCGGGATTCCGGGTGGCGGACACCTTCGACGTGGTCCGCGCGGTCGCCGACGCCGGCGCGGTGCCCGTGGTGATGACCTACTGGAATCCGGTGCTGCAATACGGGGTCGACCGGTTCGCCGCCGATCTCGCGGCGGCCGGCGGCACCGGCGTCATCACTCCCGACCTCATCCCCGACGAGGCGGACGACTGGATCGCCGCCTCCGACGCACACGGCATCGACCGGGTCTTCCTCGTGGCCCCGTCGTCCACCCCGGAACGACTGGCGATGACGCTGTCGCGCACGGGCGGCTTCGTCTACGTCCAGGCGGTGATGGGTGTGACCGGTGCGCGGGACGTGGTCTCCGACGCGCCACGCACGCTCACCGGACGCGTGCGCGAGATCTCGGGTCTGGCCTGTGGTGTGGGCCTGGGCGTGCGCAACGGCGACCAGGCCGCTGAGATCGCGTCCTACGCCGACGGCGTCATCGTCGGTTCGGCGCTCATCACGGCGGCGACCGAGGGGCCGGACGCGCTCAGGCGTCTGACGGCGGAGCTGGCCGAGGGTGTCCGCCGCCGCGGGGTGCGGTCGTGATCCCGAGCCCTCCCCAGGGCGTGTGGGAGATCGGCCCGTTCCCGCTGCGCGCCTACGCGTTGTGGATCATCCTCGGCATCGTCATCGCCGTCTGGTGGGGCGAGAAGCGCTGGGTCGCGCGTGGTGGGCGGGCGGGCGTCGTGCTCGACACCGCGCTGTGGGCGATCCCGTTCGGGCTCGTCGGCGGGCGCATCTACCACGTGGCCACCGACTGGTACCGCTACTTCGGTGAGGGCCGCAACCCGATCGACGCGCTGAAGATCTGGGACGGCGGCCTGGGCATCTGGGGTGCAGTCGCGTTCGGTGCACTCGGGGCCTACATCGGTCTGCGGCAGCAGGGGATCCGGGCCCTGGGCGCACTCGGGGACTCGATCGCGCCGGGCATCGTCCTCGCGCAGGGCATCGGCCGTCTCGGCAACTACTTCAACCAGGAGCTCTACGGCCGCGAGACCGACGTGCCGTGGGCCCTGGAGATCTACCAGCGCTACGACGAGGCGTACGGCTACTCGGAGACCATCGGGCGTTCCACCGGCCAGGTGCTGGCGACGGTGCACCCCACGTTCCTCTACGAGCTGCTGTGGAACGTGCTCGTGGCGATCACACTGGTGGTGATCGACCGCCGATTCAGGCTGGGGCATGGCCGACTCTTCGCCCTCTACGTGGCGTTGTACTGCTTCGGCCGGTTCTGGGTCGAGTTGCTGCGCTCCGACGCCGCCACCGAGGTGTTCGGCCTGCGGATCAACACGATCGTGTCGCTGGTCGTCATGATCGCCGCGCTGCTGTACTTCTGGCGCGCCCGCCGCGGCCGCGAGGACCCCTCCGAGCTGCGCGCTCCCCGCGATCCCGTGGACGAGTCGGTGGAGGACGGGCCGACGGACGCACCCCCGTTGGCCGGTCGTTGACGTCGGGTTAACCGGCCCGCCGGCCGAGGGGACTAGATTGGGTCGGGTGAATCGTCGTACCAAGATCGTCTGCACCCTGGGTCCCGCCGTCGCCTCGGAGGCCGGCATCCGTGAGCTGGTCGACGCGGGGATGGATGTCGCCCGCCTCAACTTCAGTCACGGAGAACATGCCGACCACGAGGCCAACTACAAGTGGGTCCGCAAGGCCTCCGACGAGTCCGGACGCGCGGTCGGCGTGCTCGCGGACCTCCAGGGCCCCAAGATCAGGCTCGGCCGGTTCATCGAGGGCCGGCACGAGTGGGCGGAGGGCGACCACGTCGTCATCACCGTCGCGGACGTCGAGGGCACCAAAGACCGCGTCTCCACCACGTACAAGGGTCTGGCCGCCGACGCGCGTCCGGGCGACCGCCTGCTCGTGGACGACGGGAACATCGGCCTCACCGTCGAGCGGGTCGAGGGTGACGACGTGCGCTGCGTCGTCACCGAGGGCGGCACCGTGTCCAACAACAAGGGCGTCTCGTTGCCGGGCATGAACGTCTCCGTGCCCGCGCTGAGCGAGAAGGACATCGCCGACCTGAGGTTCGCCCTCGGTCTGGGCGTCGACTTCATCGCGTTGTCCTTCGTGCGGTCCCCCGCGGATGTCGACCTCGTGCACGAGGTGATGGACGAGGTGGGGATCCACGTCCCCGTCATCGCCAAGCTCGAGAAGCCCGAGGCCGTCAAGAACCTCGAGTCCATCGTGCTGGCGTTCGACGCCATCATGGTGGCGCGCGGCGACCTGGGCGTCGAGCTGCCGCTGCAGGAGGTCCCGCTGGTCCAGAAGCGGGCCATCCAGATCGCCCGCGAGAACGCCAAGCCGGTCATCGTGGCCACGCAGATGCTCGAGTCGATGATCACCAACTCGCGGCCCACGAGAGCGGAGGCCTCCGACGTGGCCAACGCGGTGCTCGACGGGGCGGACGCGGTCATGCTCTCCGGCGAGACGTCTGTGGGCAAGTACCCCATCGACGCCGTGCGGACGATGTCCTCCATCGCCTTGGCGGTGG
Source organism: Dietzia lutea (assembly GCF_003096075.1). Taxonomy (NCBI): domain Bacteria; kingdom Bacillati; phylum Actinomycetota; class Actinomycetes; order Mycobacteriales; family Dietziaceae; genus Dietzia; species Dietzia lutea. Next base: position 1,553,699 of record NZ_CP015449.1, read on the forward strand.
AGTCGGATTCGACCGCCGCCCCCGACCTGGTCCACATCCCGCGCACCAAGCGCGGCGTGATCTCGTACTCGGCGCGCGAGATCGGTGAGCGGCTCGGCGCCAAGGCGCTCGTCGCGGTCACCTCTACCGGTGACACGGTCCGGCGTCTCGCCCGCCTGCACAGTCATCTCCCGCTCATCGCCATCACCGGCGATCCGCGCATCCGCAGTCAGCTGGCGCTGACGTGGGGCACCGAGACCTTCCTCACCGACCGCGTCACCGAGACGGCGGAGCTGGTGAAGGTCACCGACGAACTCCTGCTCCCGGTCGAGGGGTACAACGAGGACGACCTCATCGTGATCGTCGCCGGCAACGTGCCGGGGGTGGAGGGATCGACCAACTTCATCCTCGTGCACCGGATCGGCGAAGCCGACCACTGAGCAGGGCGGAGCGCGGTCGTCGACCGCCCGTAGTCACCATCTGATAACACCCGGAAGCGCCGGTGAGCACCCCCGCTCACCGGCGCTTTCGGGTGAGTTCGTGCTTTTGACGTGACAGCGTCGAGATAATTCTGTTACCTTCTTGGAGGCCACCGGGGAAGCCGGTCGGCTCACCGCTCAGCCCCTCCAGACTCCGAGGTTTCCCCTGATGTCCGACGCCACTCGCATCACCTTCGCCGAGCTCGCAGACCGACTCGGCGTCGAGGGTTCCGGCGCGACCGCCGGTCGCCACCGCGCAGCCCGTTCCTCCAACGCCGTCGGCCGCCTCGTCGCCGGCACCGTCGCCGGTGCGGCCCTCACGGGAGGCGCGGCGCTCGCCGCCGCCCCCGCCGCGTCCGCGCAGTCCGCCGAGATCGGCGTGGACCAGCTCACCGAGATGGCGCAGGGCGTCGTCCAGGGCATCGGCCTCACGCCCGAGCAGCTGCGCGAGTACGCGATCGACCCGGCAATGTTCGGTTCGCTCGGTATCCCGGCCGCCGGTGGTGCGCACGCCCCGACGTTCGGCCCGATCACCTCCGGCTTCGGCCCGCGCTGGGGAACGTTCCACAACGGCACGGATTTCGGCGCCCCGATCGGCACCCCGATGTTCGCCGCCAAGTCGGGCACCGTCGTGGCGGCCGGGCCGGCGTCCGGGTACGGCCTGTGGATCCGCATCCAGACCGACGACGGCCACCTCCTCGAGTACGGCCACAACGACCAGAACTACGTCTCCGTGGGCCAGCGGGTCAACGCCGGCCAGATCATCGGGACGGTCGGCAACCGTGGCTACTCCACCGGGCCGCACCTGCACTTCGGTGTCCGGAACCCGGCCGGCCAGTGGATCGATCCCGTGCCGTGGTTGCGCGCCAACGGCATCGCGGTCTGATCGCGAGGACCTCGCCGTCTGACCGGGGCATCCCCGCTCGCGCACGCACCTGCGCCCCGTCTCCCCTGAAGGAGGCGGGGCGCATCGCTTTGTGCGGCCGGGCCCCGTGCGCTTCTGACAGAGTGGGTGGGTAGTAACCACATCTAGTCGAGAGGCGATCCATGTCGCAGACCGTGAAGGGCGTCATCGCCCGTAGTAAGGGCGCCGAGGTCGAACTGGTCGACGTCGTCGTTCCCGATCCGGGCCCCAACGATGTCATCGTGCGGGTGCAGGCGTGCGGCGTCTGCCATACCGATCTGGCGTACCGTGACGGCGGCATCAACGACGAGTATCCGTTCCTCCTGGGTCACGAGGCCGCCGGTGTCGTCGAGACCGTCGGGGAGCGCGTCACGCACGTGGCCGAGGGTGACTACGTCGTCCTCAACTGGCGCGCGGTGTGTGGCGAGTGCCGTGCGTGCAAGCGCGGGCAGCTCGAGTACTGCTTCAACACTCATAACGCGTCGAAGCCGATGACCCTCACTGACGGCACCGAGCTCACGCCCGCACTTGGTATCGGGGCGTTCATCGACAAGACGCTGGTCCACGAGGGCCAGTGCACGAAGGTCGATCCGTCGGCCGACCCGGCGGTCGCCGGTCTGCTCGGCTGCGGCGTGATGGCCGGCATCGGTGCCGCGATCAACACCGGCAGGGTCACCCGCGGTCAGTCCGTGGCCGTGATCGGGTGCGGCGGTGTGGGCGTCGCCGCGATCGCGGGCGCGCGACTCGCCGGGGCCTCCGAGATCATCGCGGTGGACATCGACGACACCAAGCTCGAGTGGGCCAAGGACTTCGGGGCGACCCACACGGTCAACTCGACCTCCACCGACCCCGTCGCCGCGATCCAGGAGCTCACCGGTGGCTTCGGTGCCGATGTGGTGATCGACGCGGTCGGCCGGCCCGAGACGTACGAGCAGGCGTTCTACGCCCGCGACCTCGCCGGCACGGTCGTCCTCGTGGGAGTTCCCACGCCGGAGATGCGCCTGGAGCTCCCGCTGCTGGACTTCTTCGGCCGCGGCGGGTCCCTCAAGTCCTCCTGGTACGGCGACTGCCTGCCCGAGAGGGATTTCCCGATGCTCGTCGACCTGCATCTGCAGGGTCGACTGCCGCTGGAGAAGTTCGTCTCCGAGCGGATCGGCATCGACGCCGTCGAGGCGGCGTTCGACGCCATGAAGTCCGGTTCCGTACTGCGATCGGTGGTGACGTTGTGAGTGAGACCTACACCAGTGCCGGCTACGCCGGCGGGCTGCATATAGAGAAGGTCGTCACGAGCGGGATCTTCGCTCTCGACGGCGGCGAATGGGAGGTGGACAACAACATCTGGATCCTCGGGGACGACTCCGAGGTGTTCGTGATCGACGCGGCCCACACGGCCCAGCCGATCATCGACGCGGTCGGGGGGCGGAAGGTCAAGGGCATCCTGTGCTCGCACGCCCACAACGACCACATCACCGTGGCGCCGGAGCTGTCCGAGAAGCTCGACGCCCCGATCCTCGTCCACCCGGGTGACCAGATGCTGTGGGACGAGACGCATCCCGACGTGTCCCACGGTGAGCTGCAGGACGGTCAGCGGTTCGAGATCGCCGGCACCCGCGTCGAGGTGATGAACACCCCCGGGCATTCGCCGGGCTCGTGCGTGTTCCACGTTCCCGAGGCGGGTGTCCTGTTCTCGGGCGACACACTGTTCTCGGGCGGGCCGGGCGCCACCGGCCGCTCCTACTCGGACTTCCCGACGATCATCACCTCCATCCGCGAGCGGATCCTCACGCTCCCCGCGGAGACCCTCGTGCACACCGGTCACGGTGACGGCACGAAGGTCGGCGACGAGTCCCCGCACCTCGAGGAATGGATCAAGCGCGGGCACTGATACCCGGCGCAGACCAGCCGGCCCGCGGCGGCCCGTCCGGTGAGACGCCGGGCGGTGCCGTCGCGGGCCGGTTCCGTCCCGGCGGGCCGCTACGGACCGCCGGCATCGGGCAGGATGGGAAAGGTCCGACGCGCCCACCGGGCGCCACCTTCGCGACCGCGACGGGTGCGAGAGGGTCGGACCCACGAGGAGGAGTCACCGACATGGCCAGGGTCACCGCCACCAACACCATCGTCATCGAGGCACCGGTCGATGCCGTGACCACGGCGATCGCCGACTATGCGCAGGTCCGGCCGCGGATCCAGCCCGAACAGTTCAGCGCCTACCGCCTGATCGAGGGCGGGCAGGGCCACGGCACCGTCGCGGCCTGGAACCTGCAGGCGACGAAGAAGCGCAACCGCGACGTCAAGGCGACCGTGACGGTGGACGACGCGGGCGCGCACTGGTCGCTCGTGGAGAAGGACGAGAACTCGTCCATGGCCACCACGTACACCGTCCGCGAGGCGACGGGCGGCTCGCTCGTCGAGATGACCACGTCCTGGGACGGTGCCGGGGGAGTGGGTGGGTTCTTCGAGCGGACCTTTGCGCCTGCCGGTCTCAAGCGCATCCAGCACCAGCTGTTGACCAACCTCAAGTCCGACGTCGAGGGATAGCTTCCCGTTCCGGTGCTGAACGTCGTAGCGTTCCGGCCGCGGTGCGGAACGCCGTGGCGTGGTGGTGCCCCCGGTCGGACTCGAACCGACACTGGACGGGTTTTGAATCCGTTGCCTCTGCCAATTGGGCTACGGGGGCGAGCGCGGCGAGCCGCTGGTCGGTGAGTCTAACCGACGACCGATGAGCGCCTGTCCGACGCCCGTCCTAGAGTGGCCGTGTGAGCACCACGAGCCAGACCACAGACGCCAGCACGGACGCCAGCACGGACGCCAGCGCAGAAGCCGGCGCCGAACCCGCGACCGGGCCCGGCCCCGCCACCCGGGGCGCCGCGGGGGACGGCCCCACCCGACTCCTGCTCCTGGACGGGCACTCGCTGGCGTTCCGTGCGTTCTACGCGCTACCGGCGGAGAACTTCTCCACCGCGTCCGGTCAACACACCAACGCCGTCTACGGTTTCCTGTCGATGGTGGCCAACCTCGTCACCGAGGAGGAGCCCACCCACCTCGCCGTGGCGTTCGACGTCTCACGGGCCACGCTGCACCGCACGGCCGAGTACCCCGAGTACAAGTCGACCCGCTCGGCCGCCCCGGAGGAGTTCAAGGGGCAGATCGAGCTCATCCAGGAGGCGCTCGCCGCCCTCGGGGTGCGGACGCTCTCGCTCGAGGGACACGAGGCCGACGACATCATCGCCACCCTCGCGACGGGCGCCACGGACTCGGGCGACGCCCGGATCCTCATCTGCACCGGCGACCGCGACGCGCTGCAGCTCGTCTCCGACGCCGTCACCGTGCTCTACCCGGTCAAGGGAGTCTCGGAGCTCGCGCGCTTCACGCCCGAGGCGGTCGAGGCGAAGTACGGCGTCACCCCGGCCCAGTACCCGGACGTCGCCGCGCTGCGGGGGGACAACTCCGACAACCTGCCGGGGGTGCCGAAGGTCGGCGACAAGACCGCCGCCAAGTGGATCACCCAGTACGGCAGCCTGTCCGAGCTCATCGCGCACGCGGACGAGATCAAGGGCAAGGTGGGGGAGAGCTTCCGCGACCACCTCCCGCAGGTCCAGCTCAACCGCCGCATCACCGAGCTCACCCGGGACCTGGACCTGGGCGTCGAGCTCACCGACCTCGTCCGGTCCACCCCGGAGCGCGGCGATGTCAACGCGCTGTTCGACCGGTTGGAGTTCGGGCCCCAGGCCCGCGACCGCTTCCTGTCGGCCTTCCTGCCCGAGGGCACCCCGGAGTCCGCCGCCGAGGTCGAGCTCGAGCAGGCGTCGCTCCTGCACGCCGGCGAGGTCTCCGACTGGCTCGCAGCCCACGCGCCGGCCGGGCAGCGGCACGGCCTCGTCGTCGTCGGCCCCTCCCGGCCCGGCGCCGGTGACGCGCAGACCATCACCATCGCCGCCGCGGGCGGCGCCTCCGCCCACCTCGACCTCGCGGCGATCGGCCCCGACGACGAGCAGGCCCTCCAGGGCTGGCTCGGTGACGACGCCGTCCACAAGGCGGTCCACGACGCCAAGGCCGCCACCCACGCGCTGATGGGACGCGACCTACGCCTCGGCGGCGTCACGATGGACGTGGCGCTGGCGGCGTACCTCGTCCGCCCGGGGCAGCGCAGCTACGGCCTCGCCGAGCTGTTCCAGCGTCACCTGCGTCGCGAACTCCCGGAGGCGGAGGCGGCGGAGAAGCAGCTGTCGCTCCTCGACGAGGTCGACGACGCCGAAGCCGCACAGAAGGCCGCCGACGCCGCCGCGACCCGCGCCCGCGCGGTGGTCGACCTCGCCGAGCGGCTCGACGTGGAGCTGGAGCAGGTGCACGGTGCCACCCTCATGGCGGAGATGGAGCTGCCGCTCGTGCCGGTGCTCGCACGGATGGAGTCCATCGGCATCGCGGTCGACGCCTCCGCACTGGACGGGCTGCGTGACGACTTCGCCGACCGTGGGCGGCAGGCGGCCGAGGCCGCGTACGCCGCGATCGGGGGCGAGCAGATCAACCTCGGCTCGCCCAAGCAGCTCCAGGTGGTCCTGTTCGAGACCCTCGGGATGCCCAAGACAAAGAAGACCAAGACCGGGTACACCACCGACGCCAAGGCGCTCGAGGAACTGCTCGCCAAGGAGACGGGCGACACGGCGGGGAGAGCCTTCCTCGAGGCACTGCTCCTGCACCGTGAGACGACGAAGATGCGCACGACCGTCGAGGGGCTCATCAAGACCATCGGCGACGACCGACGCATCCACACCACCTTCAACCAGACCGTCGCCGCCACCGGCCGCCTGTCCTCCACCGACCCCAACCTGCAGAACATCCCCGTGCGCACCGAGGACGGCCGGCGCATCCGCGGCTCGTTCGTCGTGGGTGAGGGGTACGACTGCCTGCTCACCGCCGACTACAGCCAGATCGAGATGCGCGTGATGGCGCACCTGTCCGGCGACGCCGGCCTCATCGAGGCCTTCCGCACCGGCGAGGACCTGCACTCGTTCGTCGGGTCCCGGGCGTTCGGCGTCCCGATCGACCAGGTCACTCCGGAGCTGCGGCGCCGCGTCAAGGCCATGAGCTACGGCCTGGCCTACGGGCTCAGCGCCTTCGGCCTCGCCGCCCAACTCGGTATCGGCCAGGGCGAGGCGCGCGAGCAGATGGAGGCGTACTTCTCCCGCTTCGGCGGGGTCCGCGACTACCTCCGGGCGGTCGTCGAGCAGGCCCGGAAGGACGGGTACACCGAGACCCTCTTCGGTCGTCGGCGCTACCTCCCCGAGCTCAATTCGGACAACCGGCTCAAGCGCGAGAACGCCGAGCGTGCCGCCCTCAACGCGCCGATCCAGGGGACCGCCGCCGACATCATCAAGGCCGCGATGCTCAAGGTCGACGCCGACCTCACCGCACGGGGACTGAAGAGTCGCCTGCTCCTCCAGGTACACGACGAGCTCGTGCTCGAAGTGGCGCCCGGCGAACTGGACGAGGTCCGCGACCTGGTGGTGGACCGCATGTACTCCGCGATCGAACTGGACGTGCCGCTGGACGTGTCGACCGGCACCGGTCCGAACTGGGACTCCGCCGCCCACTGACCGGGCCGGGCCGGGTGGGGGCGGCCGGCGCGACGGCGTCGCTGCGCGGCGGAGATCACTGTGCCCGAACAGGTCGATTGGTTTTGAGCCGGTCCCCGTATGCCCTAGGTTCATTGCAGATTCGGCTTCCCGACGCCTGAAAGGGCACCCACATGACCCTCACCTCACGGCGCGGCCTGCGTGCCGCCCTGGCCATGACCGCCACCGCAGCCCTCGCCCTGACCGGCTGCACCACCAACACCGAGGGCCCGCAGGATTCCGGGGAGCCCCGCGAGGAGGTGTCGCTGGAGGCCGACGAGGCGATCGCCGCGCTCGTCCCCGCCGAGGTCCGCGACAAGGGCGTCATCGTGATCGGCACCAACCCGCCCTACGCCCCCAACGAGTTCAAGGACGAGAACGGCGAGATCGTCGGCTTCGACATCGACGTGATGACCGCCGCCGCCCAGCTCATGGGCCTTCGCGCCGAATTCCGCGAGTCGGACTTCGACCGGATCATCCCGGCGATCGAGGGCGGCACCATGGACATGGGTGCCTCCTCCTTCACCGTCAACGACGAGCGCCTCAAGACCGTCGACTTCGTGACCTACTTCGAGGCCGGGATCCAGTGGGCGTCGGCCGCCGGCAACGACGTGGACCCCGACGACGCCTGCGGGCTCAGCGTGGCCGTCCAGCAGACCACCGTCTCCGACCAGGAGGACGTGCCCGCCCGCAGCGAGGCCTGTGTCGCCGCCGGCAAGCCCGCGATCGAGAAGGTCCAGTTCGATTCCCAGGACGAGGCCTCCACGGCCGTGGCGCTGGGCAAGGTCGACGCGATGTCCGCCGATTCGCCGATCACCGCGTACGCCGTCAAGCAGTCCGAGGGCAAGATGCAGCTCGCCGGCGACGTCTTCGACGCTGCTCCCTACGGATGGCCGGTGCGTAAGGGCTCCGAGCTGACCGCGGCCCTCGAGGCCGCCGCCGACAAGCTGATCGAGACCGGCGACTTCGAGAAGATCGCCCAGAACTGGGGCGTCGAGGACGGCATGATCGACGACGCCGAGATCCGGAAGGGCTGAGGGATCGCCAGGTGAGCACCGCGGAGAGGGGGGCCGAGGCCCCCGCGGCGGACGCCCCGGAACCCATCAAGGCCGTACCGCTACGGCACCCGTGGCGCTGGGTGTCGGCGACGATCGTCCTCGTTCTGGTCTTCCTGTTCGTCTGGGGCGCGGCGACCAACCCGGCCTACGGCTGGGACACGTACGCCCGCTACCTGTTCGACACCAGGTTCGGGATGGCCGTGTTCTACACCATCGCGCTGACCGTGCTGTCGATGATCCTGGCCGTGATCCTCGGAGTCATCCTCTCGGTCATGAGGATGAGCGCCAACCCGGTACTCAAAGCCGTGGCGTGGGTCTATCTGTGGATCTTCCGCGGCACCCCCGTCTACGTCCAGCTGCTGTTCTGGGGACTGATCTTCACCATCTACCGACAGGTGCAGTTCGGCATCCCCTTCACCGACCTCCAGTTCATCCGGTTCGACGACACCATGGTCCTGTACTCGGCCTTCTGGTTGGCCGTGGTGGGCCTGGCCATGAACGAGGCCGCCTACATGGCCGAGATCGTGCGGGCCGGCATCTCGTCCGTGCCGGAAGGCCAGGCCGAGGCGTCCACAGCCCTCGGCATGACGTGGGGCCAGACCATGCGGCGCACGATCCTGCCCCAGGCGATGCGCGTGATCATCCCGCCGACGGGCAACGAGCTCATCTCCATGCTCAAGACCACCTCGCTCGTCGTGGCGATCCCGTTCTCCGGGGAGTTGTACGGTCAGGCGCGCGACATCTCGGGCGTCAACTTCCAGCCGATCCCGCTGCTGCTGGTCGCGGCCACGTGGTACCTCGTCGTCACCAGCGTCCTCATGGTGGGACAGCACTTCCTCGAGAAGAGGTTCTCGCGCGGCGCCACCCGCCAGCTCACCGGCAAGCAACTGCGCGCGCTCGCCGACGCGGACGGTCTCACGCCGTCCTCCCTCGCCGCGGCCGAGGCCGCCGACCCGTCCGGAGGCAGGCGATGACGCCGATGGTCAAGGCCGACCAAGTGGTCAAGAACTTCGGTTCCCTGCAGGTGCTCAAGGGAATCACCCTGGAGGTGGCCGCGGGCGAGGTGTTGTGCCTGGTCGGCCCCTCGGGCTCGGGGAAGTCCACCTTCCTGCGCTGCATCAACCACCTCGAGAAGGTCGACGCCGGTCGGCTCTACGTGGACGGCGACCTGGTGGGCTACCGCGAGAAAGGCGATAAGCTCTACGAGATCTCGCCCGCGCAGGCGGCCCGCCAGCGCCGCGACATCGGGATGGTCTTCCAGCACTTCAACCTGTTCCTGCACCGCACCGCGCTCGAGAACGTCATCGAAGCACCGATGCTGGTGAAGGGCCAGTCGCGGGAGCAAGCCACCGAGCGTGCCCGCGAACTGCTCGACATGGTCGGGCTCGCCGCCAAGGCCGACGCCTATCCGGCGCAGCTCTCCGGTGGGCAGCAGCAGCGCGTCGCGATCGCCCGTGCACTCGCCATGGACCCCAAGCTCATGCTCTTCGACGAGCCCACCTCGGCGCTCGACCCGGAGCTCGTCGGTGAGGTGCTCGGCGTGATGCGGGAGCTCGCCGACGCGGGGATGACCATGGTCGTGGTCACCCACGAGATGGGTTTCGCGCGCGAGGTCGCCGACACCGTCGCCTTCATGGACAACGGCGTCGTCGTGGAAGCCGGCAAGCCCGCCGACGTGCTCGCCAGGCCGACCCACCAGCGCACCAGGGACTTCCTGTCGAAGATCCTCTGAGCGCACGCGGCACCCGCCGGTCGGGATGACCGCGGCCGGCGGGTGTCACGGCAGGGCGGCCACGAAGATCGCGGTGCCGGGGAAGATGCCGCCCCGCAGCGGGCTCCACTGCCCCCACTCCCGGTCGAGCCACTCCGGCCACTCCGGCTCGATGAGGTCCTGAACCACGAACCCGGCGGCGACCAACTCGCGGATCCGGTCACCCACCGTCCTGTGGTGTTCGACGTAGGACAGCTCGCCGTCGTCGTCATACTCGGTGTACGGCGAGCGGTCGAAGTACGGGAACACGGCCCGCAGACCGTCGGGGCCCGGATCGTCCCGGAAGATCCACCGCATCGGGTGGTTGACCGAGAACACGAACCGCCCGCCCGGGCGCAGCACCCGCGCCGCCTCCGCCATCACGCCCGCCGAGTCCGCCACGAAGGGGATCGCGCCGAACGCCGAGAACGCCACGTCGAAACTCGCGTCGGCGAACGGGAGCCGCCCGGCGTCGGCCTGGATCAGCGGCACGGACGCCGCCGGGCCGGACGAGCGGCTCGCCGCCTCCGCGCCCACCCGGAGCATGCCCTCCGACAGGTCCACGGCCACGGCGCGGGCGCCCTGCCCGGCGATCCACCGCGCGCACGGTGCGGAACCGCACCCGATCTCCAACACATCGCGGCCCGCGACGTCCCCGAGCAGATGCCAGTCGCCCTCGTGCAGGCCCTCGGGGCACCAGATGAACTCGCCGTCGGGGGAGTGGGCGCCGAGGAAGTCGCCGTGTCGCTCGTGGTAGTCCGAGGCCTCGGAGTCCCACCACGAGCGGGAGGCTCGGACCGACTCTCCATGTCCGGGGGGGTTTGTGGACGTCACGGCAGAAGCGTACAGTTGACGGTCGCGTGCGTACGCGTTCGCGTTCAGTCCGTCCACCTACGATTCCTATCCACCTCGGAGCACCCCACCCTATGACCACCAACGCCACGTCCCCGCAGGTAGCCGTCAACGACATCGGCTCCGCTGAGGACTTCCTCGCCGCCATCGACGCCACGATCAAGTACTTCAACGATGGTGACATCGTCGAGGGCACGATCGTCAAGGTCGACCGCGACGAGGTCCTGCTCGACATCGGCTACAAGACCGAGGGCGTCATCCCCTCGCGCGAACTCTCCATCAAGCACGATGTCGACCCGGGCGAGGTCGTCGAGGTGGGCGACGAGGTCGAGGCCCTGGTCCTGACCAAGGAGGACAAAGACGGCCGCCTGATCCTGTCCAAGAAGCGCGCCCAGTACGAGCGTGCCTGGGGCACCATCGAGGAGCTCAAGGAGAAGGACGAGGCCGTCAAGGGCACCGTTATCGAGGTCGTCAAGGGCGGCCTCATCCTCGACATCGGCCTCCGTGGCTTCCTCCCCGCCTCGCTGGTGGAGATGCGCCGCGTCCGCGACCTGCTGCCGTACGTCGGCCAGGAGCTCGAGGCCAAGATCATCGAGCTGGACAAGAACCGCAACAACGTCGTTCTCTCGCGTCGTGCGTGGCTGGAGCAGACCCAGTCCGCCGTGCGTTCCGAGTTCCTGCACCAGCTGCAGAAGGGCCAGGTCCGCAAGGGCGTCGTGTCCTCGATCGTCAACTTCGGTGCGTTCGTCGACCTCGGCGGCGTCGACGGTCTCGTCCACGTCTCCGAGCTGTCCTGGAAGCACATCGACCACCCGTCCGAGGTCGTCGAGGTGGGCCAGGAGGTCACCGTCGAGGTGCTCGACGTCGACCTGGACCGCGAGCGCGTCTCCCTGTCGCTGAAGGCCACCCAGGAGGATCCGTGGCGGCACTTCGCCCGGACCCACGCGATCGGCCAGATCGTCCCGGGCAAGGTCACCAAGCTCGTCCCGTTCGGTGCGTTCGTGCGCGTCGAGGAGGGCATCGAGGGCCTGGTCCACATCTCCGAGCTGGCCGAGCGCCACGTGGAGGTCCCCGACCAGGTCGTCTCCGTGGGCGACGACGCCATGGTCAAGGTCATCGACATCGACCTCGACCGTCGTCGTATCTCCCTGTCGCTCAAGCAGGCCGACGAGGACTACACGGAGGAGTTCGACCCGTCGAAGTATGGCATGGCCGACAGCTACGACGAGGCCGGCAACTACATCTTCCCCGAGGGCTTCGATCCCGAGACCAACGAGTGGCTCGAGGGCTTCGAGAAGCAGCGCGAGGAGTGGGAGAACCGCTACGCGGAGGCCGAGCGTCGCCACAAGATGCACACGGCCCAGATCGAGAAGGGTCGCGCCGCCGCCGCGGAGGCCGCCGAGGCCGCGCCGACCAACTACTCGTCGGAGTCCGCCCCGTCCTCGCGTCCGGCTGCCGACGCCGGCACCTCCGAGACCACCGGCGGTTCGCTGGCCTCGGACGAGCAGCTGGCCGCCCTGCGCGCCAAGCTCGCCGGCGGCGAGTGATCGTCGCAGCCTGACGGCGCCCCGGGCGCGCGAGAGCACCGGCCCCGGAGGGTCGCCCACCACGGTGGGTGCCCTCCGGGGCCGCGGTCTATTTCGCGAGCCCGGGTCCGCCCGCCCGGATTCGCCCGCCCAGACGGGTGGCCGGACGGTCACCTAGACTGCAGACCATGCTGATGGTGGGTCTGACCGGCGGTATCGGCGCCGGCAAGTCGACGGTGACGGCGGTACTCGCGGACGCGGGAGCGGTGATCGTGGACGCCGACCGCATCGCGCGCGAGGTCGTCGAACCCGGCAGTCCCGGATTGGCGATGCTCGTCGCCGAGTTCGGCGAGGACATCCTCGGTCCCGACGGTGCGCTCGACCGCGCAGCCCTCGCCGCGAAGGCGTTCGTCGACGCCGAACGGACGGCCGCGCTCAACGCCATCACCCACCCGCTCATCGGGGAGCGGACCGCGGAGCTCTTCGGCTCGGCCCCCGCGGACTCGGTCGTGGTGCACGACATGCCGCTGCTCGTCGAGGGCGGGATGGCTTCCGGCTATCACCTGGTGATCGTGGTCGACACCCCGGCCGAGATGCGGCTCCGGCGACTCGTGGAGCAGCGCGGGATGCCGGAGGAGGACGCCCGCGCGCGGATGGCCAGGCAGGCGACCGACGAGGCCAGGCGAGCCGTGGCCGACGTCCTGATCGACAACTCCGGGGACCGGCAGACGACCATCGATCTGACCAACGCCCTCATCGAGCTCCGGCTGAACCCGTTCGAGCACAATCTGCGCACCGGCACGCCGGTCGTCGGAGACCGTACCGTCGTCCCGTTCCGCCCCGAGTGGGCCGGCGAGGCGGAGCGCGCGTGCGCCCGGCTCCGCCACGTGGTGGGCGAGATCGCCACGCGGATCGACCACGTCGGGCCCACGGCGGTCGACGGACTCGACGCTCCGGACGTCATCGATCTGCAGGTCACGGTGCGCGATGCGCCGGCGGTCGAGGCCGCGCTCGCCAAGCTCACCGGCGCGGGTTATGTCCGCGACCGTTCCAGCGAGCAGCCGTTGTTGCACTGGTGTGACCCCGCGCGCCCACTGGAGGTGTCCGTGGTCGCCGAGGACGACCCGGAGCACGAGTTCGCGTTGTTGATGGCCGAGGTGATCGGTGCCGATCCCGGTGCCCGCGCCGAGTACTCCGAGATCCTGGGCCGAGCGAACCGCGAGGAGACGCGCCGCTTCGAGCGCACGCTGTGCGAGGCCTCGCGCCGCGGCCGCTAGGCCGGCGGCGCGAGCCCCCGAGGCGGCCCGGTCACTCGGTGGGGACGACCCCGTCCACGAGCTCGGAGACCGGCACCTGACGGACGACCTCCGTCTCCGGCGGCGCAGGGGCCACGCCTCGTGCGGAGCGGGAGCGGTCGGGGAACACCTCTGGTAGCCGGGTGCGCACGAGGAAGACGTTGTAAGCGTTCCAGGTGGTGACGAGGTAGTACAGGTCCTCGCCCTGGGCCCACGGATGCATGAACGCCCCGTACACGCCGGGCAGCAACGAGTAGTCCACCAGCGTGGTCGGGGCGCTCCACGGCCCCTCGGGGCGGCCTGCGGTGCGAAGGACCACCGAGTCGTAGCCCTGGGCGTACATCGCCGTGTACTTGCCGAGATGCTCGTTCCACATGGTGGAGATCTCGCTGGCCGGGGCGGGCAGGACGCGTCGGGCCGCGCGGATGTCCGACACCCACTCCGTGCCGTCCCAGTACTCGTAGGCGCCGGGGTCGAGCACGCCCGCGGTCGGCGGGGCGCCGGGGGCTTCGAGGTCGTCGGCGGCCGGGGAGCCGTCGAGGGGGGCCCGGGCGACGATCGCGCCGCCCTGGCGTCCGGAGGGCGTGAGGTACTCGTAGAGGTGCTCGTCGGTGGTGAGGAACGAGCTCATCTGCGCGCCCCGCCACGCGGCGTCGACACCGGGTGCCCCTGCGCCCGTCGGCACTATGTCGGTGATCGGCCGGGCCATCGAGGGCGCGACGGTCCAGTTCTCGCCGTCGTCGGTGGAGTAGGCCAGGCCGGAGTAGTTGGTGGTCCACGACCCCGGCTGGCCCCAGTGCGCCACCGACATGAACCGCAGGTACTGGACGCCGTTCACGGCGATGCCCGCGGTGGGGATGATGGTCACCTCACCGGGCAGCCCCGAGCGCGGCACGATGGATTTGGCGAGCCCGTCGGTGCCCATGGCGGCGGAATCGATGGTGATGCCGTCGGTGAGGTCGGTGTCCGCCGATCGGAACAGGACGTTCGACCGCCACTGGGTCCCGGGGACGGTGCAGTCGCCCATCGTGTCGCCGAAGGCCATGAGCATCCGGGGCGCGTCGGGGTCGCCGTTGTCCCACATGATGCCGAGGTCGGTACCGCCCACGCCGAAGCGGCTGAGGGACTCGGAGGGGCTGGTGGGACCGGTGACGAGTTGCTCGAACCGGGTGGGGCCGCGCAGGACGGGCACCGTGCCCTCCTCGCCGATGATCCACGGCGGCATCCCGTAGACCGAGCCGACCATGGGGTCGAGGGAGCCCGACAGCCCGTTGCCGAGCGAGCCGGCCTCCAGCTCGCGGACGAGTGACCCGGAGCGGTCGGCCGAGCCGAGCGCGCGCGAGGTGGAGCCGATCGACCCGGAATCGCCGGACGACCCGAGGGAGCCGAGAGACCCGGTGGCCATCCCGGCGCCGGTGCGGTGCTCGAGAAGGGACCCGAAGTTGCCGAACATCTCGCTGCACGGTCCCGCCGAGGCGATCCCGGCACCGAGGGTGCCGACGGTGGTGACCGAGGCGGCGAGCGTGACGGAGGCAGCGGTGATAGCCCCCGCGAGGCGGGGGAGGGAGCGGGTCATGTCAGGCCCCCGGGAGGGAGCGGCGCTCGACGAGCACGGTCTCGCCGGTGTCGGCGGGATCCGGGGTGTTGCGGGTCCAGCTGTCGTCGGTCGTGCGCATCCTGGCGTTGGGGTTCGGGACGTTCCGCGGCGGGATGTCGGACAGGTCCGTCCGCATGAGGAAGACGTTGTAGGCGTCCCACGTGGACATCGTGTAGTAGAGGTCCTCGCCGTCGGTCTCGACGGCGGGGCTCCACGGGTGCACGAAGGCGCCGTAGAGGGTGGGGACCTGGCTGTACGAGACGACGATGTCCTCGCCCGACCACGGGCCCCACGGGGTCTCGGCCTGCGCCATGACGATGTTGTTCTGGCGGTTGTTGTACAGCGCGATGAATCGGTCGAGGTGTTCGCTGTAGGTGACGGACAGCTCGCTCACGGCGGTGTTGACGGTCGGCGCTCCGAGGACCGGGCGGGCGTCGCGGTGCTCGTCGGACCAGCCGGTGCCGGTCCAGTACTCGTAGGCGTCCATGTCCTCGATATCGGCCTCGGGGACCCGG
Source organism: Dietzia lutea (assembly GCF_003096075.1). NCBI lineage: Bacteria > Bacillati > Actinomycetota > Actinomycetes > Mycobacteriales > Dietziaceae > Dietzia > Dietzia lutea. The sequence goes on from NZ_CP015449.1 coordinate 1,569,266, forward strand.
GCGAGGCGCGCGGATCCGCTGCGGCCCGACGGCGTGAGGTACTCGTAGATGAAGCCCTCATGCTTGAGAAAGGCGCTCATCTGCCCGTCGGTGTGGCGGGTGAACTCCTCGCCGAGCTCGGCGGGCAGGGGCATCGGCGCGGTGCCGCGGCGGGCGGTGCCGGAGACGGGCTGCCAGTTGTCGCCGTTGTCCGCCGACCGGGCGAGCGCGGAGTAGTTGGTGGTCCACTCGCCGGGCGTGCCCCAGCGCTCCACGGACATGTACCGCAGGTACTGGACGCCGCCCACCTCGACGCCGGCGGTCGGGATCACGGTGGTCTCACCGGGCATGTTCGACCGGGGGAGGATCGACTTGGCCATTCCCGTTCGTTCCATCGGAGCGTTGTCTATCCGCATACCGTCGTGCAGCGTGCGGTCGCCCGAGCGGAAGAGGATGTTGCTGCGCCACTGGTCGCCCGGCTCGTCGCAGTCGCCCATGGTGTCGCCGAGGGCCATGTGCACCTGGTCCTCGCCGCCCGCGCCGCCGTTCTCCCACATGATCCCGAGGTCGGTGCCCCAGATGCCGAAGCGCTCGACCGTGTTGTTGGGGCTGGTGGGCCCGGTGAGGAGCTCGACGGTGGTGGTGCGGCCCTCGAGCACCGGGATGTAGCCGGACCCGCCGTCGTGCCAGGGGGTCGCCGGGCGCCCGGGTGCGCCGATCGAGCCGCCGGAGGAGCCGCCGAGGGAACCGCTCCCGCCGCCGATGCCGGCCGGGGGCCACGGGTCACACGGCGCGGCGGACGCGACGGGCGCGAGGAGGGAGAGCGTCCCGGCCGCGAGCGATGCGGTGGTCACCGCGGCCAGGGACCGGGCGCCTCGGTGGCGGGGACCACGAGCAGGGGTACGACGACGAGGGGGGCTCCAGGCCACGGTGTTTCTCCAGACGACATGACGAGAGGGTGAGGAAGCGTCAAGAGTACGGTAGTTGTCGCCTGTGACATCAGTCAGGAGAACGCCGGTGGGCGGGGGTGGGCGAGTGCTCGTACGCTGGTGACATGGCATTCGCGACCGAGATCCCCGACGACGGGATCCCCGCCGACCCGACCGTCCTCTCGTACTCGGAATTCCGACCGATCGGCGACGTCGAACGCAGCACCAACCGCTTCGAGGTGGTCAGCGAGTTCACGCCGTCCGGCGACCAGCCGACGGCGATCGCCGAACTGAGCGAGCGGCTCGCGCGGGGGGAGCGCGACGTCGTGCTGCTCGGTGCGACTGGCACCGGTAAGTCCGCGACCACGGCGTGGCTCATCGAGAAGGTGCAGCGTCCCACGCTGGTGATGGCGCCCAACAAGACGCTCGCGGCCCAGCTGGCGAACGAACTGCGCGAGATGCTGCCCAACAACGCCGTCGAGTACTTCGTGTCGTACTACGACTACTACCAACCCGAGGCGTACATCGCGCAGACGGACACCTTCATCGAGAAGGACTCGTCGATCAACGACGACGTCGAGCGGCTGCGGCACTCCGCGACGTCGTCGCTGCTGTCGCGGCGGGACGTGGTGGTGGTCAGCTCCGTCTCGTGCATCTACGGCCTCGGCACCCCCCAGTCGTACCTCGACCGATCCGTGTCCCTGGAGGTCGGGCAGGAGGTCGACCGCGACCAGCTGCTCCGCCTGCTGGTGGACGTCCAGTACGAGCGCAACGACGTGTCGATGACCCGGGGCACCTTCCGCGCCAAGGGCGACACGGTCGACATCATCCCCACCTACGAGGAGCTCGCGGTCCGCATCGAGTTCTTCGGTGACGAGGTCGACGCGCTGTATTACATCCACCCGCTGACCGGGGACGTGGTCCGCCGGGTCGACGAGGTACGCATCTTCCCGGCCACCCACTACGTGGCGGGGCCGGAGCGCATGGCCAAGGCGATCGCGTCGATCGAGGAGGAGCTGGAGGTCCGGCTCGCCGAGCTGGAGAGCCAGGGCAAGCTGCTCGAGGCCCAGCGACTGCGCATGCGGACGTCCTACGACATCGAGATGATGCAGCAGGTGGGGTTCTGCTCGGGCATCGAGAACTACTCCCGTCACATCGACGGTCGGCCCGCGGGCAGTTCGCCGGCGACCCTCATCGACTACTTCCCCGAGGACTTCCTCACGGTCATCGACGAGTCCCATGTGACGGTCCCGCAGATCGGCGCGATGTACGAGGGCGACGCCTCCCGGAAGCGCAACCTCGTCGACTTCGGCTTCCGCCTGCCGTCCGCCCTCGACAACCGGCCGCTGACGTGGGAGGAGTTCTCCGACCGGGTGGGGCAGACCGTGTACCTGTCCGCGACGCCGGGCCCGTACGAGTTGGGGCGTTCGGGCGGTGAGTTCGTCGAGCAGGTGATCCGGCCGACCGGCCTGGTCGACCCGAAGATCGTCGTCAAGCCCACCAAGGGTCAGATCGACGACCTCATCGGGGAGATCCGCGCGCGGGCCGAGCGCGACGAGCGCGTGCTTGTCACCACGCTGACCAAGAAGATGTCCGAGGACCTCACGGACTACCTGCTCGAGCTCGGCGTGCGGGTGCGGTACCTGCACTCGGAGATCGACACACTGCAGCGCGTCGAACTCCTGCGGGACCTGCGTCGCGGTGAGTACGACGTGCTGGTGGGCATCAACCTCCTGCGAGAGGGCCTCGACCTGCCCGAGGTGTCCCTGGTGGCGATCCTCGACGCGGACAAGGAGGGGTTCCTCCGGTCGAGCACCTCGCTCATCCAGACGATCGGCCGTGCCGCGCGAAACGTCTCCGGCGAGGTCCACATGTACGCCGACACCATCACCGACTCGATGCGGTACGCGATGGAGGAGACCGAGCGGCGCCGCGAGAAGCAGATCGCCTACAACACCGAGCACGGCATCGACCCGCAGCCACTGCGCAAGAAGATCGCCGACATCCTCGACCGGGTCGGGGACGAGCGCGGTGACGCCGCCGACGGCGCGGACCGTCCGGAACTGCTCGGTGCGCGTGCGGTCGGGGACGCCGCCCGGCCGCGCAAGGAGCTCGAGAAGCTCATCGAGGAGATGACCGAGCAGATGATGTCCGCCGCCACGGACCTGAGGTTCGAGCTGGCGGGCCGGCTCCGCGACGAGATCGCCGAGCTGCGCAAAGAGCTCAAGGGTATGCGCGAGGCCGGCATCGACTGACCCGGGCGGCGCGGCCACGCGCGCCCGGACCCGAGTGCAGACCGCGCTTACCCTGCACGGTCGCGCCCGGCTGGGACTACGCTGTGTGCAACGTGTTCCCGAGGAGAGGAAGCAAATGAGCGCCTACACCAAGGTGGTGGTGGGAACCGACGGCTCCGAGTCGTCGTACCGCGCCGTCGATCGCGCCGCCCGACTGGCCGCCGACGCCGCGGCGACGCTCGTGATCGCCTGCGCGTACGTGCCCGCCGACCCGCGGTCGGTCAGCCAGGCCGCCGATCAGCTGGGCGACGACGCCTACCAGATCCGCGGCGACAATCCAGCCGAGGACATCGTCCGCGGCGCCCGCGAGCGCGCTCTCGCCGCCGGGGCCACGCAGCTCGAGGCGCGTACGGTCCGTGGGGCGCCGGTGGAGTCGCTGATCAAGCTGGCCGACGAGGTGGGCGCCGATCTACTCGTGGTGGGCAACAAGGGGCTGAACTCGCTGACCGGGCGGCTGCTCGGATCGGTGCCCGCCGACGCGGCCCGCCGGGCCACCTGCGACGTGCTCATCGTCCACACCACCTAGGCGCTCGCGCCACGCGGCCGGGCCGGGTGGACGCCGGGCCCGGCCGCTCGTCGTACCCGGCCGCTCGTCTCACCCGGTCGCTAGTCGCAGAGGCGGGTCCGGCTCGCGTCGATGAGCGCACGACCGACCCCGGCCGTGTCCCACTCGTCGTTCTGGGACGCGATCGCGCTGGTGAGGGGACGGATCCGATCGAGGATCATCTCGGTGTCCGCGCCGTCGTCGATCCCCCGGCAGATGCCGAGACCGACCTCCAGGGTCGTCTCCGCCGTCATCTCGGTCGGCAACCCGAGCCCGGCCAGGTCGGCGAGGAAGGCCCGCTCCTCCTCGGTGCGCAGCGGCCCACCCGTCCCGGGCCGGGCGCCGCCCGAGGTGTCCGACGCGACGGTCTCCGGCGCGGCCGCCGTGGTGATCCCGTCGCCGTCGGATCCGTCCGCTCCGTCGCCACACGCCGCCGCCGCGGCGGTCGCCGCGAGGAGCGCCGCCGCGGCCAGCACCCGTGCACGGACGAGCCTCATGCGCTGAGCTCCCGGTCTCCGGCGGCCAGGCGGTCCCGGATCCCCGCGAGCAGCGGGCCGAAGCCCCCCGGCTGGACCAGGACGAGCTCCTGGGTGGCGCGGGTGGCGCCGACGTAGAGGTCCTGCAGGCCCTGTGGTGAGCGTGCGAGCACACGATCCGGATCCACCACCACGACCACGTCGAACTCCAGCCCCTTGGCCAGTGCCAACGGCAGCACCGAGGTCCCCGGCCGGACCTCTTCCGCGGCCTCGGCCAGGGCGGCGTACCGCGGCGGGGTGCCCTCGTCGTCGTCACCCTCGTGGTCGCCGCCACCGTCGCCGTCGTGGCCGTGCCCGTCACCCTCCCCGCCGTCGTCCGGGACCAGGACGGCCACCGCGCGCTCCGACGGAACAGCGCGGATCTCCTCCGTCACGACCCGCGCGACCGCGTCGGGCTCCGGTTCCCGCCACGCCACCGGACGCCGCCCCGGGCGCACCGGGCGCGGGGAGGACGCGTCGGGATCGATCTCCGCCAGCAGCAGCTCCGCCACCGCGGAGATCGTCTCGGGCGTCCGGTAGTTCACGGTCAGCTCGGTGAGCACCCACCGGTCGTCGACGTACGGCGACAGCGCGTCGTGCCACGAGTCGATACCGGCCGGGCTCGACGTCTGCGCCACGTCCCCGACGAGGGTCATCCACCGGTTGGGGGAGCGGCGCATGATGACCCGCCACGCCATGGTGGACAACTCCTGGGCCTCATCGACGATCACGTGCCCGAACGCCCACGTCCGATCGGCCCCCGCACGGTCCGCGACCGTGAGGTCCGAATCGGCGCTGTGGCGGCGGGCCAGCGCCTCGGCGTCGACCACGTCGTACGCCATGAGCACCTCGGGATCGAGATCGTCCTCGATGTCCTGGACCGCCGAGCCGGTGAGGATCTCCAGCGCCTCCTCCGCCTGGCGCAGCTGCTCCGCCCAGGCGCGGTCGGCCTCGCTGCCGTCCGCCGTCGGATCCTCCCCGAGCAGCTCCGCGAGCTCGTCGAGCAGCGGCACGTCCGCTACCGAGAACGCGGCGCCGTCCCGGCGGAAGAGCGCCTCCTGGTCCTCCGCGACGTAGTCACCCGCCGCCTCGGCGATCCGCTCGCGGCTCGAGAGCAGATCGGCCAGCAGCCGCTCCGGCCGCAGGACGGGCCACCATTCGTCGACGACCTCCGCGACCTCCCGGGAGGCCTTCACCTCGCGCCGGAGCTCCGCGCGGTCGTCCGCGTCCAACAGCGGCCGGGCCGGATCCCCGAGATCCCCGACGCCGTCGCCCTCCGGCGACCACGCGTCGTCCTCCGCGCGCCCCACCGGATCGGTCAGGGCGGCCACGTACTGCTCGGTGAGCGCGTCGACGATCCGCGTCGCGAACGCCTCCCGCGCCTGGTTGTGGGGGCGCCGGGTCATCCGCGCCCGCCCCCGCGCCGCCCGCACCGTGGCCGGGGCGAGCGTGAGGTCGTGGCCCTCCACGCGCACCACCACCTCGGATCGCGGCGCGAGCTGACGCGCCCGCACGGCGGCCTTGAGGATGGCGACCATCTCGCCCGACCCCTTGACCTCCTCACCGCGCAGTGTCTCGGGGCCGGTCGCCCGCACGCCCGGGTAGAGATCGGCGAGGGTGCGTAGCACCACCCCCGACTCGCCGAGCGACGGCAGCACCCGGGCGATGTAGTCGAGGAACCGCGCGTTGGGGCCCACGATGAGCACGCCGCTGCGGTCCAGCCGCTGACGGTGGGTGTAGAGCAGATAGGCCGCGCGGTGCAGGGCCACCGCGGTCTTGCCCGTGCCCGGCCCGCCCTGGACGACCAACACGCCCGCGTGGGGATTGCGGATGATCTCATCCTGCTCGCGCTGGATGGTCGCCACGATGTCCGTCATGTGCCCGGACCGCGCGGTGTCGAGTGCCTCCAGGAGGGCCGATTCCCCCACCACGTCGTCGTGGTCCTCCGGCAGCTCGCCGTCCTCCGGCGCAGTGAGGTACTCGTCGTGGATCCCGATCACCCGACGGCCGATCGTGCGCAGGTGACGACGGCGGTGCGCGCCCTCCGGTCGGGCGGTCGTGGCCAGGTAGAAGGGGCGGCTGTGGTCGGCGCGCCAGTCCAGCAGCAGCGTGGTGAGGTCCTCGTCGTCGTCCCGCAGCCCCACGCGGCCGATCCGCCGGACCTCCCCGTCCCCCATGTCCAGGCGGCCGAAGTACAGGCCCAGGTTCGCCGCGCTGAAGGCCGCGAGTTCCGACGAGTAGAGGCGGGCGAACGACTCCCGCTCCGACCGGGCCTGCGGCGTCCCGCCGGAGGTGCGCAGGACGGCGTCGAGCCGCGCACGGGTGTCCGCCCGCAGTTCCTCGAGGCGGTCGAGGAGACGACCGAGGTGACGCTGTTCCTCGTCGACGGCGTCGTGTCCCGTCACAGGCGCTCCTTCCGGGTGGGGCTGTTCGGGCAGGATGTCCAGGGTACCGGGATCCGCGACTCGCCCTCGGACGGCGATGACCCCGCCCGGGTGCGGGCGGGGTCATCGGGAGGCGAGGTCGTCCGGGGGACCCGGCCGGCCCGAGAGGCGGCCGGGTCCGGGACGGATCAGGGATGGATGGCGTCGGCGGCCTTCGCGCGGACCTCGTCGGTCTTCTTCCTGGCCACCAGGGCCGCCTTGCCGGCGTCCTTCTCGAGCTTGGCGGTCTTCTTCTTGGCGTCCTTGCCGAACCGCTTGGACGTCTTCCTGGCGTCCTTGCCCAGACGCGCGGACTTCTTCCCGGCCTTCTTCTCCGCGGCCTTCTTCCGGGCCTCCGCGGCCTTACGGACGTCGTCGGCCTGGTCGGACGCGACGCGGGCGGCGGCGTCGGCTCGACCCCGCACCTCGGCGGCGAGCGGGCGGGCCTCCTCGGCGGCCGCGTGGGCCACCGCACCCGCCTGGTCGCGCACCTGCGCGGCGACCGGCACGGCCGCGTCGCGGACCTGCGCGGCCTGATCGCGCGCGGCGGCGGCGCGGCCACGCAGTCGGCCGGCGACCTCGGGAGCCTTCTCGCGGACGACCCCGGCGACGCCGGTCGCCTGCTCACGGACCTGGTCGGCGACCTCCGGAGCCTTCTCACGCACCGTCTCGGCCACCTCCGGGGCCTTGTCCCGGATCGTGTCGGCGGCATCCCGGGCATGGTCCGCGACGTTGTGGGCGACGCCGGCGAGCGCCGCGCCGGCCGCAGCGGTCTCGGCCTTCGCCCCGGGCAGCCTGGCGGCGACCGTGTCGCCGGCCTTGCGGGCGCGCCACGCCACGCCGGGCTGACCGGCGGTGTCGACGGAGGCGAGCAGGAGCGCACCGAGGAGTGCGACGTCCGTGGCCAGCCCCGTGGTCTTTCGGCTGCGCGCGGCCGGGTCGGACTCCATCCAGAACGCGTGTCGGCTGACCGCCGAGGGGACGTGGGCGGCGGTGAGCGCCAGCGCCGACAGGCGGGGGGCCTTGCCCAGCGCGAACAGCGCGCCCGCGCCGATCTTCACCCCGGCGAGCGCCTTGACGAGCGTCTCGGTGTCCTTGGGCACCGGCGGCACCGACGTAGTCACCTTCTCGTTGACGGCCTGCTCACCCTTCTCCACCAGCGGTGCCGTCTTGTCGACGAGCGGCGCGGCATCGGCGACGTGGGCCTGCGGATTGCGAAGCGTCTCAACGCCGTCGATGACGAACACCGTGGCGAGCATGGGTCGTGCGAGTCGTCGAATCATCGTTCCTCCTGGATAGGTGGGAGTGCGTCACCGAACCTAGTGCGAACTCGCGGCGCGCGCTTCCGGTCGCGGTCGCGGGTCGCCGTTCGGCGGGGCGGGCCGGCCGCCCGTCACCACCCGCGGTCGCGCCACTCGGCCAGGTGCGGACGCTCGGCGCCGATCGTCGTGTCGTCGCCGTGCCCGGGGTGGACCACCACGTCGTCGTCGAGGACGTCGAAGACCCGGGACTCCAGGTCGTCCATCAGGGTGGTGAAGTCCTCGGGGGACCCGGTCTTGCCGGGGCCGCCGGGGAACAACGAATCGCCCGAGAAGAGGTGGGTTCCCGCGTCGGTCCGCAGGAGCAGCGCGACGCCGTCGGGGGTGTGACCCCGCAGGCCGATCACCTCCAGCCGGAGGTCGCCCACCTCGAGCTCGTCCCCGTGGAAAACGTGACGATCCGTGGGGACGTCGATGCCCCCTGCGTCACCGGGGGAGGCGATGGTGGTCAGGCCGAGCGCCTCGACCGTCTCCGCGAGGCCGATCCAGTGGTCGGTGTGCAGGTGGGTGGTCAGCACCTCCTTGACGCCGGGGGCCCGGTCGCGCAGGTGCTCGACGAGCTGCGGTGCGTCGTTGGCGGCGTCGACGAGCAGTACCGCGCCGGTGTCGGTCGACTCGATGACGTAGACGTTGTTGTCCATCTCGCCGACGGAGATCTTGCTCAGCCGCGCGGGACCCACGGTCCAGCGCTCGCCGGTCAGGCGCCCGGAGAGGCGGCCGGAGTAACCCTCGGTGAGGGTGATGCGGTCGGGTAGGGACTCGGTGGGATTCGACATAACTGCAGGCTACCGACGTCAGACGCGGCCGGTGGCCGTAAGCGTGTCGTACCACGTTGGTACCTTCGTCTGCGGGAACGGCGGCCATGCCCCGGCGTACGGCTTCCGTCACGGGTCAGTGGCGGCGCTCCCCACTCGGAAGGAGAACCCATGGTGGACCGTCTGGTCGTCCGCGGCGCACGGGAGCACAACCTCAAGGGCGTGGACATCGACGTGCCCCGCGACTCGCTGATCGTCTTCACGGGGCTGTCCGGCTCCGGCAAGTCGTCGCTGGCGTTTGACACGATCTTCGCGGAGGGCCAGCGTCGGTACGTCGAGTCGCTGTCCTCCTACGCGCGGATGTTCCTCGGCCAGATGGACAAGCCGGACGTCGACTTCATCGAGGGACTCTCGCCGGCGGTGTCGATCGACCAGAAGTCGACCAACCGCAACCCCCGCTCGACCGTCGGCACCATCACCGAGGTCCACGACTATCTCCGTCTGCTCTACGCGCGCGCCGGGGTGCCGCATTGCCCGACGTGTGGTGAGGTGATCTCCCGGCAGACCCCGCAGCAGATCGTCGACCAGATCCTCGAGGGCGAGGAGGGGTCGAGGTTCCAGGTGCTCGCGCCGGTCGTGCGGACGCGGAAGGGCGAGTTCGTCGACCTCTTCGCCCAACTCGCCGCGGACGGTTACAGCCGCGTGCGGGTGGACGGTGTCCTGCACTCGCTGTCCGAACCCCCGACGCTGAAGAAGCAGGAGAAGCACGACATCGAGGTGGTGGTCGACCGGTTGGCGACCAAGCCGTCCTCGCGACGGCGGCTGACCGACTCGGTCGAGACCGCCCTCGGCCTGGCCGACGGCGTGATCGTGATCGAGTACGTGGACCGCGATGAATCGGATCCCGGCCGCCACCGCCGGTTCTCGGAGCACATGGCCTGTCCGAACGGTCACCCCATCGCGCTGGACGACATGGAGCCGCGCGCGTTCTCGTTCAACAACCCCTACGGCGCCTGCCCGGTGTGCGACGGCCTCGGGGCACACCTAGAGGTGGATCCCGACCTCGTGGTCCCCGATCCCGAGCGGTCCCTGGCCGACGGCGCGATCGCACCCTGGTCGGGTGGCCAGAGCGCGGACTACTTTCAGCAGCTCCTCACCGGCCTGGCCAGCGACATGGGCTTCGACCTGCGGACGCCGTGGCAGGACCTGCCCGCGAAGGTGCGCAAGGCCGTGCTGGGGGGAGCCCCCACCAAGGTCCGGGTCCAGTACCGCAACAGGTTCGGACGGACCCGCACCTACGACGCCAAGTTCGAGGGCGTCATGTCGTTCCTCAAGCGACGCCTCGAGCAGACCGAGTCCGAATCGCAGAAGGAGCGCTACCAGGGCTACATGCGTGAGGTGCCCTGTCCCGGTTGCGACGGGACCCGCCTCAAGCCGGAGATCCTCGCCGTCACCCTCGCGGGCCCCGGCGGCGAGGAGCGCTCGATCGCCGACATCAGCCGTATGTCCGTCGAGGACTGCGCGGCCTTCCTGGACGGGCTGGAACTGGACTCCCGGCAGGCGATGATCGCCGGCCGGGTCCTCAAGGAGATCCAGGCCCGGATGGGGTTCCTCCTCGACGTGGGCCTGGACTACCTCTCCCTGGACCGCGTCGCCGGCAGCCTGTCCGGTGGCGAGGCCCAGCGCATCCGCCTGGCCACCCAGATCGGATCGGGCCTGGCGGGAGTGCTCTACGTGCTCGACGAACCGTCGATCGGACTGCACCAGCGCGACAACCGCCGCCTCATCGACACCCTCGTCCGCCTCCGCGACCTGGGCAACACCCTGCTCGTGGTGGAGCACGACGAGGACACCATCCGGTCGGCGGACTGGATCGTCGACATCGGCCCGCTGGCCGGCGAGCACGGCGGACGGGTCGTCCACTCGGGCGACTACAAGGGGCTGCTGGCCAACACGGAGTCGCTCACCGGCGACTACCTGGCCGGCCGCCGCCAGATCGCCGTGCCCGCGAAGCGGCGCGAGCCGAGCCCGGACCGGCGGCTCCACGTCCGGGGCGCCCGGGAGAACAACCTCAAGAACGTCGACGTCGTGTTCCCGGGCGGCGTGCTGTGCGCTGTCACCGGGGTGTCCGGGTCCGGCAAGTCCACCCTCGTCAACGACATCCTGGCCACGACACTGGCCAACCAGCTCAACCGCGCGCGTCAGGTCCCCGGCCGGCACTCTCGGATCGACGGGGTCGAGGACTTCGACAAGCTCGTTCAGGTGGACCAGTCGCCGATCGGCCGGACCCCGCGTTCCAACCCGGCCACCTACACCGGCGTCTTCGACAAGATCCGCACGCTGTTCGCGGCGACCACCGAGGCCAAGGTGCGCGGCTACAAGCAGGGCCGGTTCTCGTTCAACGTCAAGGGCGGACGCTGCGAGGCCTGTCAGGGCGACGGCACGCTCAAGATCGAGATGAACTTCCTGCCGGACGTCTACGTGCCGTGCGAGGTGTGCCACGGCGCGCGGTACAACCGCGAGACGCTCGAGGTGCACTACAAGGGCAAGACCATCGCCGAGGTACTCGACATGCCCATCGAGGAGGCCTGCGAGTTCTTCGAGCCCATCACCTCGATCCACCGCTACCTCAAGACGCTCACCGAGGTCGGGCTCGGCTACGTCCGGCTCGGCCAGCCGGCGCCCACCCTGTCGGGCGGCGAGGCCCAGCGCGTGAAGCTCGCGGCGGAGCTGCAGAAGCGTTCCAGCGGACGGACGGTGTACATCCTCGACGAGCCCACCACGGGCCTGCACTTCGAGGACATCACCAAGCTCCTGCTGGTGATCCAGGGCCTGGTGGACAAGGGCAACACCGTCATCGTCATCGAGCACAATCTCGACGTCATCAAGAGCGCCGACTGGGTCATCGACATGGGCCCCGAGGGCGGGGCCGGCGGCGGGACCGTGGTCGCCGAGGGCACCCCCGAGCAGGTCGCCACCGTCCCGGAGAGCCACACGGGACGGTTCCTCGCGGAGGTCCTGCCCGCGGCGGATACCGCGACGGGGCAGGCGGCCGACGGAACGGGCGCGGGAGAGGCGCCCTCCGCATCGCCCTCGACGACGAAGAACGGGGCGCGCAAGGCCGGGGCGGCGAAGACCGGTGCGAAACAGACCGGAGAGAAGAGCCCGGGGGCGAAGAAGGCCGCCCCGACCGCGGCCAAGAAGACCGCCGCCAAGGCGGCTCGCAAGGCACGCGCGCTGCGCTGATCACCCGCCGCCGGGCGCGCGGTGTGTTCCCGCCGGGAGCGGTCGGCGCCGTGTGGCGCCGACCGCGGTGGGGGGAGAGGTCAGTAGACCGGGCCGGTGAACTTCTCGCCGGGGCCCTCGCCGGGCTCGTCGGGGTACGCGCTGGCCTCGCGGAACGCGCGCTGCAGGCCCTGCAGCCCGTCGCGCACGACGCGTGCCTGCGGCCCGAGATGCTCGGCCGAGCCGGTCACCAGGCCCGCGAGGGCGGTGATGAGCTTGCGGGACTCGTCGAGGTCCAGACGGGGGCTCGAGGCCGGGTCCTCGTCGGACAGCCCCAGCTTCTCGGCCGCGGCACTCATGAGGACGACGATGGAACGGAAGATGATCTCCTGCGCGGAGACGTCCGCCAGATCGACGATCTCGACCTCGCGAGCGTCGAGGTGATCCCCGAGCAGGTTCTCGGTGGCCTGGTCGGCGGATGAAGGCTGGTCGGTGGTCATGCCGTTTACTGTCCCACGGACCGCCCGGGGCCGTGTGCACCGACACCGGTTTGGGGGCACCGGCCAGAACTGGTAGAGTCACTGGCGACTGTGGGAATCCGCTACGACGCGGATTCCGTCGTCCAAGAGGAGCCCGATCTCCCACCATCCGACGCCGCGAGGCAGTTTGATGGTCACCACCCCGACGAGGGGTTCCGCGAGCGATCGCGGACGTGTACTCGTCGACGGGTGAGGAGTGAGAGGCCCCCGGTAGACATGCCGTGGGGCCTTCTCGGCTTCGCCGGCCACGGTCGGCGAGGCGTGGGGCGCCTCGAGGGCGGTTGTGCGGCCACGTGAGTGGCCGCGGACGCCAGCACCGTAACTACCGAGGAGGGCCCATCAGCGCCGAAGCACGTATCAACGAACGAATCCGTGTCCCCGAAGTCCGACTCGTCGGCCCCGGGGGCGAGCAGGTGGGGATCGTTCGCGTCGAGGATGCACTTCGTCTGGCCCTGGAGGCCGATCTGGACCTCGTGGAGGTCGCGCCCAACGCACGCCCGCCGGTGTGCAAGATCATGGACTACGGCAAGTTCAAGTACGAGGCGGCGCAGAAAGAGCGCGAGTCGCGGAAGAACCAGCAGCAGACCGTCGTCAAGGAGCAGAAGCTCCGGCCGAAGATCGACACGCATGACTACGAGACCAAGAAGGGGAACGTCGTCCGTTTCCTCGAGAAGGGCTCGAAGGTCAAGGTCACGATCATGTTCCGCGGCCGTGAGCAGTCCCGGCCCGAGCTCGGGTTCCGGCTGCTGCAGCGCCTGGCCGACGACATCACCGAATACGGATACGTGGAGACCAGCGCCAAGCAGGATGGCCGCAACATGACCATGGTCGTGGCCCCCCACCGCGGCGCCAAGACCCGCGCCAAGGCGCAGGACTCGAAGGTCACCGACCCCGCGTCCGAGTAGGCCCTCCGCGCCGACAAGACCACGGACGCACGCCGTCCGCACACCCGAGGCCCCACCGGGCATTCCGGGCCGAACCATGTGAGGAAGACCGATCATGCCGAAGATGAAGACCCATAAGGGCACCGCCAAGCGCTTCCGGAAGACCGGAACCGGCAAGCTGGTGCGCCAGCAGGCCAACCGCCGCCACATCATGGAGAAGAAGCCCACCAAGCGCACCCGTCGCCTCGACGGCCGCACGGACGTCGCCCCGGCCGACGTGCCCCGCATCAAGCGGCTCCTCGGGCTCTGAGCCCCTCCGACCTTCAGTAACTCCCGGTCGCCCCGTAGGCGACCGCCCCAGACCAGTGAGGATTGACCAGTGGCACGCGTGAAGAGGGCAGTCAACGCCCAGAAGAAGCGTCGGACCGTACTCGAGTCCACCAAGGGCTACCGTGGGCAGCGTTCGCGGCTGTACCGCAAGGCCAAGGAGCAGATGCTCCACTCGATGACCTACAGCTACCGTGACCGTCGCGCGCGCAAGGGCGACTTCCGGAAGCTGTGGATCTCGCGAATCAACGCCGCGGCCCGCGCCAACGACATGACCTACAACCGCTTCGTCCAGGGCCTCAAGCTCGCCGGCGTCGAGGTGGACCGCAAGGTGCTCGCCGACCTCGCCGTCACCGACCCGGCCGCCTTCACGGCGCTGGTCGAGGTCGCGCGCAAGGCTCTGCCGGCCGACGTCAACGCGCCGGCTGCCTGACACTTGCGACTTGACGAACACTCCGCCCGCAGAGGGCACGGGACGACCCGCGGATCCGTTCACCGAACGGACCCCGCGGGTCGTTTCCGCATCCAAGCTCCACCGAGCCGCGGCCCGGCGTAAGGCCGGACGCTTCCTCGCCGAGGGCGCCAACTCCGTCGAGGCCGCGCTCGCCACCGGCGCCGCCGTCGAGCTCTTCTGCACCGAGGCGGCGCTCGACCGGTTCGCCGACCTCGTCGACACCGGCCGTACCGCCGGCGTCGCGGTGTCAGTGGTGACCGACCGCGCCATCCGCGGTCTGTCCGACACCGTCACTCCGACCGGGATCGTCGCCGTGTGCCGCTCCGTCACGCGGACTGCCGCCGACGCCACCGCGCACGCCGCGGAGGCGATGGACGTGCGGGACGCCCTCGCCTCGCCGCGCCTCGTCGCGGTCGGTCAGGGGCTGGCCGAGCCGGGCAACGTCGGCACGCTCATCCGTGTCGCGGACGCGCTCGGCGCCGACACCGTGTGGCTCACCGAGGGCGCGGTCGACCCGGAGAACCCCAAGGCCGTCCGCTCCTCGGCCGGGAGTGTCTTCCACCTGCCCGTCGTCCGCGGCATCGCCGAGGACGACCTCGTCGGGCGCGCCCACCGCGCGGGTCTGCAGGTGGCCGTCGCCGACGCCGACGGAGAAGTCGACATCGAACGCGCCGACGACGTGCTCGCCGCGCCCACCGCGTGGATCTTCGGCAACGAGGCCCACGGCGTGCCGGCCGACCTCGCCGCCGCCGCCGACCTGCGGGTCCGCATCCCCATCCGCGGTCGCGCCGAGAGCCTGAACATCGTCACCGCGGCGTCCATCTGCCTGCACACCAGCTCCCGGCTGCAGGCGGGGTCGTGAGCGCCACGCTCACCGTCCGCGGAGTCGGCGCCTCCCGGGGAGCGCGCACGCTGTTCGACGGGCTCGACCTCGTCGTCGCCCCCGGTGACGTCTGGGGCCTCTCCGGGCCCAACGGCGCCGGAAAATCCACCCTCCTCCACGCGCTCGCCGGCGACCCGCTCGCCGAGATGGCCGGACAGGTCACCGTCAGCCCGCCGGACGCCACGGTCGGCCTCCTCCGCCAGGAGGTGGAACGGGACGACGACGAGGTGGTGCGAGACTTTCTGCACCGCGTCACCGGCGTCGCGGACGCGCAGGCACGGATGGACGCGCTCGCGGAAGGGATGGTCGACTCCGACGCCGCCGCCGAGGCCTACGGGGACGCCCTCGAACGCTGGCTGGCGCTCGGGGGCGGCGACCTCGACGACCGGATCCCCGCCACCGCGGCGCGGCTCGGGCTCGACGCCGCCGTGACGGAGCTGCCCATGACCGCGCTGTCGGGAGGGCAGGCCGCCCGCGTCAACCTCTGCGCCGTCCTGCTCAGCCAGTACGACATCCTGCTCCTCGACGAGCCGACCAACGACCTCGACCTCGCGGGACTGGCCGTCCTCGAGGAGTTCATGCGGTCCGAACGCCGCCCCATGGTCGTGGTCAGTCACGACCGCGAGTTCCTGTCCCGGTGCGTGACCGGCATCGTCGAACTCGACTCCGCCCAGCGGCAGATCACCGTGTTCGACGGGGGCTACGAGGCCTATCTCGCCGAGCGCGCACTCGCGCGGCAGCGGGCCCGCGACGCCTACGAGGGGTACGCGGGTCGCGTCGATCAGCTCAGGGAGCGCGTCCAGACGCAGAAGACGTGGCTCGACAAGGGCGTGCGCAACACGATGCGCAAGTCCGGCGGCAAGGACGCCGAACGGGACAAGCACATCCGCAACCGGGCCGGGCAGCGCTCGGAGAAGCAGGCCGCCAAGATCTCCCAGTCCGAGCGGGCGTTGGAGCGCCTCGAGGTGGTCGAGGAGCCGCGCAAGGAGTGGGAGCTACGCATGGAGATCGCCGCCGCACCCCGCTCCGGCGCGGTGGTGGCGGTGCTGACCGACGCGGTGGTCCGGCGCGGCCACTTCGTGCTGGGGCCCGTCACCGTGCAGCTGGGCGCCGGCGACCGGGTCCTCGTCAGCGGGGCCAACGGCGCCGGTAAGTCCACCCTGCTGGCGGCGCTCACCGGAGCCTCGTCACCCGATGGGGGGCGCGCGACGATCGGGTCCGGCGTCCTGCCCGGCCGGGTCGACCAGGCGCGCTCGGAGTTCAGCGGCGGCGACACTCTGCTCGACACGTTCTGTGTGGCCGCCGACCCGGCCGGGCTCGACCCCACCGAGGCGAGGACCCTCCTGGCCAAGTTCGGGCTCGGTGGCGAGCACGTCGCGCGGGCCTGCGCCACGCTGTCACCGGGCGAGCGCACCCGCGCGGCGTTGGCGTTGCTCCAGCAGCGCGGCGTGAACCTGCTCGTCCTGGACGAGCCGACCAACCACCTGGATCTGCCGGCGATCGAGCAGCTCGAGCAGGCTGTGGACGCCTTCGACGGGACGGTCCTGTTGGTGACCCACGACCGGCGCATGCGGGACGCCTTCCGCGCGACCCGCGAGTTCGTGGTGGAGTCGGGGGCCGTTCGGGAGGTCAGGTGACGCACCCTCTCGGAGGAGCCGGTCAAGACCCACGTCCGCCGCGTGCTGCAGAAGCTCTCGATCCGCGACACTCGGCGGGCGGGTGCGGGGCCACTGCTCCGAGGTGGCCCGGTCGGTGTCGGCGTCCGCGCTCACCTCCTCCGCGCCCCCGGCGCACCCCCTGAGGGCGGGCGCCAGCGAGACCGAGCCGGCGAGCACCCCCGTTTCCTTCCTGCTAATGGTCAGAGCCATCTGCGTCGTCCTCCGTCATGGTCGTTCACCGGGCCACACGCCGAAGCGAGACGTAGGTCAGCCAACCCGACCCGGGCGCGGGCGGTCCAGGTGGTGATACGGGGATCGACTACCCTCAGAGCCCGAGGTGTGTCGGTCGTGAAAGGCCGACGTGACGGGGAGGACGAGGGCACTGGTGAGCGAAGACACAGGCGCGGGCGAGGTCCGGATCGACGAGGAGTCACTGGGGGGCTACGCCGCCGCCGCCGAGGCGGCGTTCGCGGGAGCCGCCGACCTCGACGCGTTGGCCGCCGCCAAGACGGCGCATCTGGGTGATCGCAGCCCGATCGCCCTGGCGCGCCGGGGCCTGGGCGCGCTGCCCAAGGAGCGAAAGGCGTCGGCCGGCAAGGCCGTCAACGTCGCCCGCGGGCGCGTGCAGCAGGCCTACGACGCGCGCTTGTCCGAGCTGCAGGCCGAGCGCGACGCCGCCGTCCTCGTGGCCGAGACGCTCGACCTCACGGTCCCGTCCGGGCGCGCCCCGGTGGGAGCCCAGCACCCCATCACGATCATCACCGAGCAGGTCACGGACGTGTTCGTGGCGATGGGCTGGGAGATCACCGAGGGGCCCGAGGTCGAGGCGGAGCACTACAACTTCGACGCGCTCAACTTCCTGCCCGACCACCCGGCGCGCACGCTGCAGGACACGTTCCACGTCGCGCCCGAGGGCAGCCGCCAGGTGCTGCGCACGCACACCTCTCCGGTGCAGATCCGCACGATGCTCGACCGCGAGCCGCCGATCTACGTGGCCTGCCCGGGCCGGACGTTCCGCACCGACGAACTCGATGCCACCCATACCCCGGTCTTCCACCAGGTGGAGGGCCTGGCGATCGACAAGGGGTTGACGATGGCCCACCTGCGCGGCGCGCTCGACGCGTTCGCGCGTGCCCTGTTCGGTCCGGAGACCCGCACCCGCATGCGCCCCAACTACTTCCCGTTCACCGAACCGTCCGCGGAGGTGGACGTGTGGTTCCCGCGCAAGAAGGGCGGCGCCGGGTGGGTCGAGTGGGGCGGCTGCGGCATGGTCCACCCGAACGTCCTCACGGCCTGCGGCATCGACCCCGAGGAGTACTCGGGCTTCGCGTTCGGCATGGGCCTGGAGCGCACCCTGCAGTTCCGCAACGGCCTGTCCGACATGCGCGACATGGTCGAGGGTGACGTGCGCTTCTCCCTGCCCTTCGGCATCCGCGCCTGACCCGCCGCACACCCCCACCACACCAAGACGAAGGACCCCACAGTGCGAATTGCGCAGTCCTGGTTGACCGAGATCCTGCAGCGGGCCAACGACGGCTGGACGGTGACCCCCGCCGAGCTCGACGCCGGGTTCGTCCGGGTCGGGCTCGAGGTGGAGGGCGCGCCGGAGCAGCTCCCCGAGATCACCGGCCCGCTCACGATCGGCCGGGTCGCGAGCATCGAGGAGCTCGAGGGCTTCAAGAAGCCCATCCGTTTCTGCCTGGTCGACGTAGGCGGGGACGAGCCACAGCAGATCGTGTGCGGCGCCCGGAACTTCGCCGAAGGCGATCTCGTCGTCGTGGCGCTCCCCGGCACCGTCCTGCCGGGCGGGTTCGAGATCGGCAAGCGTAAGACGTACGGCAGGCCCAGCGAGGGCATGATCTGCTCGGCGTCCGAGCTGGGTATCGGCTCCGATCACAGCGGCATCATCGTCCTGGCCCCCGGCACGGCCGAGCCGGGCGATCCCGCCGGGCCCGTGCTCGCCGCCGGCGCCGGCGAGCGGGACACCGTCATCGAGCTCAACGTGACCCCCGACCGCGGGTACTGCCTGTCGGCGCGCGGCCTGGCCCGCGAGCTCGCGTGTGGGTTCGACCTCGACTTCGCCGACCCCGCCGTCGAACTCGGGCTCCCGTCCGATGCCGAGGCCTGGCCGCTGGAGGTGCTGCCGGAGTCGGGCGCCCGGCGGTTCGCGCTGCGTCGGGTGACCGGGGTCGACCCGGCCGCGCGCACCCCCTGGTGGATGGCGCGCCGCCTGCTGCTGTCGGGCGTGCGGCCGATCTCGCCGGCCGTCGACGTGACCAACTACGTCATGCTCGAGCTCGGTCACCCGATGCACGCGTTCGACGCGGCGCGACTGCAGGGCGGGCTCACCGTCCGTCGGGCGCGCGCGGGGGAGACCCTGGTGACTCTCGACGACGTCGAGCGGACGCTCGATCCCGAGGACGTCGTCATCTGCGACGATAGTGGGCCCGTCTCGATGGCCGGCGTCATGGGCGGGGCCTCGACCGAGGTCTCCGAAGGGACGACGGACGTGCTGCTGGAGGCCGCCGTGTGGGACACCCTCGCGGTGTTCCGGACGATCCGCAGGCACAAGCTGCCGAGCGAGGCGGGTAAGCGCTACGAGCGCGGGGTCGACGCCGCCGCCTCGATCGCAGCCCTTGACCGCGCGGCCACCCTGCTCGCCGAGATCACCGGGGGCGCCGTCGAGGACTCCCTCACGGACGTCGGCTCGGCGCCGGTCATGCCGACCATAGCGTTCGACCCGGACCGTCCCGCGCGCGTCGCCGGCGTCGGGTACCCGGCCGGGACGGCGCGGCGCCGGTTGGAGCAGATCGGCTGCGCCGTCGCCGGTGACGACGCGGTGCTGCTCGAGGTGACGCCCCCGACCTGGCGTCCCGACCTCGCCCTGCCGGCGGACCTGGTCGAGGAGGTGCTGCGCCTCGAGGGGCTGGAGAACATCCCGTCGGTGCTGCCCACGGCGCCCGCGGGCCGGGGCCTCACCGCCGAGCAGCGTGGTCGCCGCGCCGTCGGCCACGCCCTGGCCGCGGCCGGGCACGTGGAGGTGCTGACGTCCCCGTTCTGTGATCCGTCGGTGTTCGACGACATGGGACTGGGTGACGACGACGAGCGCCGCAGCACGATGTCCGTGGTCAACCCCCTCGAGAGCGACAAGGCGCACCTCGCGAGCACGCTGTTGCCCTCGTTGGTCGAGATCGCCCGCCGCAACATCACCCGGGGCGCACGAGATCTCGCGCTGTTCTCGGTCGCGCAGGTGTCGTTCCGTACGCCCACCACCGCGCCGGTGGAGATGCTGCCGGTCGACCGGGAGCCCACCCCGGAGGAGCGCGAGCGGCTGAGCGCCTCGCTGCCCGAGCAGCCGCTGCACGTCGCGGCGTTGTACACCGGTAAGCGCGAGCCGGCGGGGCACTTCGGTCCGGGCCGGGAGGCCGACGCCCTCGACGCGGTGGAGGCGGCGAGGACCGTCGGTCGCGCGCTCGGTGCCGAGGTCGGGGTCCGGGCGGCGGAGTACGCGCCCTGGCACCCGGGCCGCTGCGTGGAGGTACTCGTCGACTCGGTCGTCGTCGGGCACGCCGGCGAGCTGCACCCGGCGGCGTGTGAGCGACTCGGTTTGCCGGCCCGCACCTGCGCCGTGGAACTCGACCTCACCGCGATCGGCGCCCGTGAGGTCCTGCCGGCCCCGACGATCTCGTCCTATCCGGCGGTGAACCAGGACGTCGCGCTCGTGGTGGACGCCTCGGTGCCCGCCGTGGACCTCGAGTCCGCGCTGCGCTCGGGGGGCGGGGAGTTGCTCGAGAGCGTGCGCCTGTTCGACGTCTACACCGGCGCCCAGCTCGGCGACGGCCGCAAGTCCCTCGCGTACGCGCTGACGTTCCGCGCCGACGACCGCACGCTCACCGAGGACGAGGCGAGCACCTGGCGCACCGCGGCCGTCGAGGCCGCGGAGAAGGCCGTGGGGGCGAGCCTGCGTGGCTGACGCGGTCCGGGCACCGAGGGTGCTGTGCATCGCGGGCACCGACCCGTCCGGCGGCGCGGGTCTGCTCGCGGACGTCAAGGCGGTCGCCGCGATGGGCGGGTACGGGATGGGCGCCGTCACCGCGGTCACCGTCCAGAACACCGTCGGCGTCACCGGGGTGCACGCCGTGCCGCCCGAGACCGTCATCGCCCAGCTCGACGCCGTGGCCGATGACGTGGTGATCGACGCCGTCAAGATCGGCATGCTCGGTCAGGCGGGCCTCGTCGAGGCGGTCGGGGACTGGCTTCGTCGTCGTCGTCCTCCGCACGTCGTCCTCGACCCGGTCATGGTCGCCACCACCGGCGGCCGGCTCGCCAGCGAGGACGCCGCGCGCATGCTCCGCGACCTGGTCCCCCTCGCGGACCTGGTCACGCCCAACGTCCCCGAGCTCGCCGTCCTGTGCGGCGAGACGAGCGCCACGGACATCGAGACCATCGTCGGTCAGGCCGAACTCGTGCACGAGCAGACCGGCTGCGCCGTGCTAGCCACCACCGGCGACCTCGAGGACGGCAGCGCCGAGGACGTCCTCGTCGAGACCGAGGGCGACCGGCGGACCACGCTCCGGCTGCCGTTCGTGCGGGTCGACACCCCGCACACGCACGGCACCGGCTGCTCGCTGTCCTCGGCCCTGGCCACCGCCCGGGTCGGCGCGCAGGACTGGGAGGCGGCCTACCGCCGCGTCCGGCCGTGGATGGACGGGGCGCTGCGCGGTGGGCTCGCACTCGAGGTGGGCCACGGATCCGGGCCGCTCGACCACACCTGGTTCCTGCACCGCTGAGCGCCGCCCCGGACGTCGCCCCGGACGTCGCCCCGGACGTCGCCCCGGGCGTCGCCCGGGACGGTGGGCCCGCCCGGTCCGGCCCGCTCGCGGTCGCCGCCGGTGTCGTACACGCGTGCGAACATCCGTCCCGACTGACAGCCGAGACGACCAGGAGCAGACCATGAACGCCTCCCACGCCACCTCCTCCCACGACGACCAGCGCTACGGGAACGACCGCGGCCGGCGCGGAGCGGACGATCGCGACCGGTGCGGAGCGGACGACCGCGACTGGCGTGGTGCGGACCCGCGCGGCCGCGACGCCGCCCCGCCACCCGAGAAGGCGCTGGACCGGGTGCGGAAACTCTTCGCCAAGGCCGAGAGCGTGGCCGGCACGCCGGAGGCGGACGTGCTCCTCGAGCGCGCCTACGCACTACTCGCCAAGTACGGCGTCGACGAGGCGCTGGCGCGCACGGGTCCGGACACCACCGCCGCGGAGGTGACCGTGCTCGACCATCTGGTCTCCGGCAGATACCAGCCCGACCAGGTGGGCCTCGTCGCCGCACTCGCGTCGGCGATGCACTGCCGGGCCGTCACTTCCGTGCGCGGTGACAACACGCGCGTCGTCCACATCGTCGGGGTCCGGCGGCACGTCGAGCGGGTGGGCATGCTCGCCGGGCCGCTGACCGGGGTGATGCTCGCCGCGGCGGCCCGCCAGCGCCCGGCGCCCGGCGTCTCCGCCGTCACCCACCGCAAGTCGTTCATGACCGGGTTCGCCTTCGAGGTCGGCCGGCGGTTGGAGGCCGCCGAGCAGGGCGCCGTCGCCGAGAGCCGCGACGCCGCCGGGGCGGGGATCGTCCTCCGGTCGGACGCCCAGCGGGCGGACGCGGAGCTGCGCCGCCGGTTCCCGACCGCGGTGCGCGGCACCCGCCGACGGGTCGGCATGTCCGGGATAGAGGAGGGGCGCCGGGTGGGCGGCTCGGTGGACCTGGGGCAGCGGCGGTTCGCGGGGGGACGGCGACAGCTGGGGGCCTGACCCCGCACGTGCAAAAGATTGCAAGATCGTGCATACTCGTGCGTATGGCAATCAAGGTAGCGGTCGCAGGTGCTTCGGGATACGCGGGAGGGGAGTTCCTCCGCCTTCTCCTGGGGCACCCGGCCTACGTGTCGGGTGAGCTCGAGCTGGGCACCCTGTCCGCCGGGTCGAACGCCGGGCAGACGCTGGGGGAGCATCACCCGCACCTGCTGCCGCTCGCCGACCGCGTCCTGGCGGAGACCGACGCGCAGTCCCTCGCGGGCCACGACGTGGTGGTGCTCGGCCTGCCCCACGGGCACTCCTCGGCGATCGCCGAGCAGCTGGGGCCGGACGTCCTCGTCGTCGACCTCGGCGCGGACTTCCGGCTCTCCAGCGCCGAGGACTGGACGGGCTACTACGGTTCCGAGCACGCCGGGTCGTGGCCGTACGGGCTCCCCGAGCTGCCGGCGGCGCGCGAGGCACTGCGGACCACCCGCCGTGTCGCCGTGCCCGGGTGCTTTCCCACCGGGGCCACGCTCGCGCTGTTCCCGGCCGTCGCGGCGAAGCTGATCGACGCCTCGGCCATCACGATCGTCTCCGTCACCGGCGCGTCCGGCGCCGGCAAGTCCGCCAAGGTCCCGATGCTGGCCTCGGAGGTCATGGGCTCGGTCAAGGCGTACGGCGTCACGACCCACCGGCACACCCCGGAGATCCTCCAGAACCTCCGGTCGGTCACCGACGAGGAGGTGTCGTTGAGCTTCACCCCGGTCCTCGCCCCCATGGCACGCGGCATCCTCACCACCGCCGTGGCCCCCACCACGGCGAGCGCCGCCGAGCTGCGCGCGGTCTACGCGGAGGCGTTCGGCGACGAGCCGTTCGTCCACGTCCTGCCTGCCGGCGTGCAGCCCATGACCGCCTCCGTCCTCGGCTCCAACGCCGTGCAGCTGGGCATCGAGGTGGACGAGCGCGCGGGCCGCGCGGTGTTCACCGCCGCGATCGACAACCTCGCCAAGGGCACCGCCGGCGGGGCGATCCAGTCGATGAACCTCGCTCTCGGCCTGCCCGAGACCGACGGGCTCAGCACGGTCGGTCTCGCCCCGTGACCGACGCCGGACCGGTCGGCGCGGACGGCGCCGTACCGGGTGAAGACCTCCACGGCCTCATCCGTCGGACGTACATCGACGACCCCGGGAGCGTGTCGTGGCTGGCGCCCGTCGGCACGGCCGCCCGGCTCGACGTCACCGCGCCGGGCGTATCCGAGACGGCGCTGGCCGGCGAGCTCCAGTGGAGCGCCCGCTGCGCCCAGGTCCCCGCCACCCGCGCCGTGGTGTTGATCGGAAGTGCCGGCACCGGGGACACGGCCGCCGACTTCACCGCCGCGCACCTCGTCGCGGAGAGCGTCGCCGAGTCGC
Source organism: Dietzia lutea (assembly GCF_003096075.1). Classification (NCBI taxonomy): domain Bacteria; kingdom Bacillati; phylum Actinomycetota; class Actinomycetes; order Mycobacteriales; family Dietziaceae; genus Dietzia; species Dietzia lutea. The sequence continues at coordinate 1,593,190 of NZ_CP015449.1, forward strand.
TGGCCGCGGCGTCCGGGACGCAGGTCGGCCCGATCGAGGTCCTCGTCTTCCGCCCGGACACCGAGCACTCGCCGCTGCCCGAGCCGGTGCCCACGGCCGACGGCGTGGAGTTCCGGTTCCGGCACCGCGGCGGCGCCGACGTCCATCTCGCCCTGACCGTCCCCGACCAGCCCGGAGAGGCCTGACATGACCACAGCGATGAACGACGGGTCCACCGAGCTGACGCCGTTCGTCCGCGCGCACGTCCTCGCCGAAGCGCTGCCGTGGCTTCAGAAGTTCCACGACAAGATCGTCGTGGTGAAGTACGGCGGCAACGCGATGATCGACGACGAGCTCAAGAAGGCCTTCGCCGCCGACATGGTCTTCCTGCGCACCTGCGGCCTCAAGCCCGTCGTGGTCCACGGCGGGGGTCCGCAGATCACGTCGTTGCTCACGCGGCTCGGGATGGAAGGGGAGTTCCGCGGCGGGTTCCGGGTCACCACCCCCGAGGTGATGGACGTGGTGCGGATGGTGCTGTTCGGGCAGGTCGGCCGTGAGCTCGTCGGCCTGATCAACGCGCACGGTCCGTACGCGGTCGGTATCTCCGGCGAGGACGCCGGCCTGTTCACCGCAGTCCGACGTACCGCGATGGTCGATGGTCGGCCCACCGACATCGGACTCGTCGGCGACGTCGAATCCGTCGACCCGCGCGCGGTCCTCGACCTCATCGAGGCCGGGCGGATCCCCGTTGTCTCGACCATCGCCCCCGACGTCGACGGGACCGTCCACAACATCAACGCCGACTCCGCCGCGGGTGCCCTCGCCTCGGCCCTGGAAGCGGAGAAACTCGTCGTCCTCACCGACGTCGAGGGGCTGTACACCGACTGGCCCGACCGTTCCTCGCTGGTGACCCACCTGGGTACCCGGCCCCTCGAGCGCCTGCTCCCGTCACTGGAGAGCGGGATGGTCCCCAAGATGGAGGCCTGCCTGCGCGCCGTGCAGGGCGGTGTGCGCGCCGCCCACGTCATCGACGGCCGTGTCGAGCACTCCGTGCTGCTGGAGATCCTCACCGAGGGCGGCATCGGGACGATGGTGACCGAGGGCGATCACGAGACCCGGACACCGGCAGGAGACCACGCGTGAGCGAGAAGACCACCACCACCCTCACCTCCAGGTGGGACACCGCCCTGATGCGCAACTACGGCACCCCGCCGCTCGAGCTGGTCTCGGGACGCGGTGTCACCGTCGTCGGTGCCGACGGCCGCGAGTACACCGACCTGCTCGGCGGTATCGCGGTCAACTCGCTCGGTCACGCGCATCCCGCGATCGTCGACGCGGTCAGCCGACAGGTCGCCGAGCTCGGGCACGTGTCGAACCTGTATGTCCACCCGACGGTCGTCGAGCTCGCGGAGCGGCTCGAGTCCCTGCTGGCGGTGGACGAGCCGGTGCGGGCGTTCTTCTGCAACTCGGGTGCCGAGGCCAACGAGGCCGCGTTCAAGATCGCCCGTCGCACCGGTCGTTCGCGGATCCTCGCGGCCGAGAACGGCTTCCACGGTCGGACCATGGGCGCGCTGGCGATGACCGGTCAGCCGGCCAAGCGCGAACCGTTCGAACCGATGCCGGCCGGCGTCGAGTTCTATCCGTACGGTGACATCGACGCCCTCACCGCACTCGTGGAGAAGACCCCCGGTGACACCGCCGCCGTGATCCTCGAGCCCCTGCAGGGCGAGGGAGGCGTCGTCGAACCGCCGGAGGGCTTCCTCGCCGACGTCCGCGCGCTGTGCACGGAGCACGGCGCCCTCATGATCGTCGACGAGGTCCAGACCGGCATCGCCCGCACCGGCGCGATGTTCGCCTCCCGCAAGGCGGGAGTGGTGCCCGACGTGATCACCCTCGCCAAGGGGCTCGGCGGCGGGCTGCCGATCGGGGCGTGCCTCGGGATCGGCGCGGCCGGCGAGTTGCTCACCGCAGGCCAGCATGGGACGACCTTCGGGGGTAACCCGGTCTCGTGCGCGGCCGCGGTCGCCGTGCTCGACACGATCGAGTCCGACGATCTCGTGGCGCACGTCGACCGGCTCGGCAAGGTCGTCGCCGCGGAGATCGAGTGCCTCGACCATTCGCTGATCGACCACGTGCGGGGACGGGGGCTGCTGCTCGGCATGGTGCTCACCGCCCCGGTCGCCAAGTCGGTGGAGGAGGCCGCGCGCGGGGCCGGCTACCTCGTGGGGGCCACGACCGCCGACGTCGTCCGGCTCGCCCCGCCGCTCATCCTCACCGAGGCCCGCGCCGCGGAGTTCGTCTCCGCGTTGCCCGCGATCCTCGACGCCGCGTCCCGGAAGGAGTCCTCGTCATGACCGGTACCCCCGCGTCCTCCCGCTCGGTGCGCCACTTCCTGCGCGACGACGACCTCAGCCCGGCCGAGCAGGCTGCCGTCCTGGACCTCGCGCTGAAGCTCAAGGCGGAGCCGTTCTCCGTGCGCCCGCTGGAGGGCCCCCGCTCCGTCGCCGTGATCTTCGACAAGACGTCGACGCGCACCCGTTTCTCCTTCGACGCCGGGATCGCCCAACTGGGCGGCAACGCGATCGTCGTCGAGTCCGGTTCCACCCAGATGGGCAAGGGCGAGACGCTGGAGGACACCGCGAGGGTGATGTCCCGCTACGTCGAGGCGATCGTGTGGCGGACGTACTCCCAGGACGGCCTCAGCGAACTCGCCGGGCACTCGGACGTCCCCGTCGTCAACGCACTGAGCGACGAGTTCCACCCCTGCCAGATCCTCGCGGACCTCCTCACCATCCGGGAGAACTTCGGCCGCACGGCGGGCCTGCGGGCCGTGTACCTCGGCGACGGGGCCAACAACATGGGGCACTCCTATCTGCTGGGGTTCGCCACGGCCGGCATCCACGTCACCATCGCCGCCCCCGACGGGTACCAGCCCTCCGGTCAGGTGGTGGCCGACGCCGAGCGGATCGCGGAGGCCACCGGCGGATCGGTCCACATCACCACCGACGTCGACTCGGCGGTCGAGGGGGCCGACGTACTCATCACCGACACCTGGGTGTCGATGGGCATGGAGGAGTCCGCGACCGACCGCCTCCGCGACCTGGCCGACTACCGGCTCGACCAGGAGGCGGTGGAGCGGGCCTCCGACGACGTGATCGTCCTGCACTGCCTGCCCGCGTACCGGGGCAAGGAGATCTCCGCCGACGTCATCGACGGGCCCCGGAGCCGGGTGTTCGACGAGGCGGAGAACCGGCTCCACGCCCAGAAGGCACTGCTCGTCTGGCTCCTGGAGGGGGCGTGACCTCGGTCGGCGCCGTGAGTCGGACGGTGCGGCACGCCCGCATCACCGAGATCCTTCGGCGCCGCCCGGTTCGCAGCCAGACCGAGCTCGCCGAGGCGCTGGCCGAGGAGGGCATCGCGGTCGCGGTGGCCACCCTCAGCCGTGACCTGGACGAGCTCGGTGCCGTCAAGCTCCGCGCCGCCGACGGGGGAGCGGGGCGCTACGTCATCCCGGAGGACGGGAGCCACGTCCCCGGCATCCCCGGAGGCACCGACCGACTGGCCAAGATGCTCGGCGAGCTGCTCGTGTCCGCCGATCACAGTGGCAACATCGCGGTCCTGCGAACCCCGCCGGGGGCCGCCAATTTCCTCGCCAGCGCCGTGGACCGCGCCAACCCGGACGACGTCGTCGGCACCATCGCCGGGGATGACACCATATTCGTGATGGCCCGCGAACCCGTCTCCGGAGCAGAGCTCGCGGACCGGCTCTCCGCGCTGGCCCGACGCCAGCTCTGACCGGGCGACCCGCACACCCAGACCCACAGACCCACAGCACACACCAAGGAGAACACCATGTCCGATCGCGTCGTCCTCGCCTACTCCGGCGGACTCGACACCTCCGTCGCCATCAGCTGGATCGGCAAGGAGACCGGTGCCGAGGTCGTCGCCGTCGCCATCGACCTCGGCCAGGGTGGCGAGGACATGGACGTCGTGCGCCAGCGCGCACTGGACTGCGGCGCCGTCGAGTCGATCGTCGTGGACGCCCGCGACGAGTTCGCCGAGGAATACTGCGCCCCCACCATCAAGGCCAACGGTCTCTACATGCGGCAGTACCCGCTGGTGTCGGCGATCTCCCGCCCGCTCATCGTCAAGCACCTCGTCACCGCGGCGAAGATGCACGGCGGCACCTCCGTGGCGCACGGCTGCACCGGCAAGGGCAACGACCAGGTCCGCTTCGAGGTCGGCTTCGGCGCGCTGGCGCCGGACCTCGACGTGATCGCGCCGGTCCGCGACTACGCGTGGACCCGAGAGAAGGCGATCGAGTTCGCCGAGAAGAACGAGATCCCGATCAACGTCACCAAGAAGTCGCCGTTCTCGATCGACCAGAACGTGTGGGGTCGTGCCGTGGAGACCGGCTTCCTCGAGGACCTGTGGAACGCCCCCACCAAGGACGTCTACGACTACACCGAGGACCCGACCATCAACTTCGCGGCCCCCGACGAGGTCACCGTGACCTTCTCCGAGGGCGTGCCGGTCGCCATCGACGGCCGCAAGGTCACCGTGCTCGAGGCGATCGAGGAGCTCAATCGTCGTGGCGGCGCGCAGGGGGTGGGCCGTCTCGACATGGTCGAGGACCGGCTGGTGGGCATCAAGAGCCGTGAGGTGTACGAGGCGCCGGGCGCGATGATCCTCATCACCGCCCACAAGGCCCTCGAGGACGTCACCCTCGAGCGTGAGCTCGCCCGCTACAAGTCCGGCGTCTCGGACGAGTGGTCGAACGCGGTGTACGACGGCCTGTGGTTCTCGCCCCTGAAGTACGCGCTGGACGCCTTCATCGACAACACCCAGCAGCACGTGTCGGGCGATATCCGGATGGTCTTGCACGGCGGTTCGATCACCGTCAACGGCCGCCGGTCCGACTCCTCGCTGTACGACTTCAACCTCGCGACCTACGACGAGGGCGACTCGTTCGACCAGAGCTACGCGAAGGGCTTCGTCAACCTGCACGGCCTGAGCTCCAAGATCGCCGCCAAGCGGGACCTCGGCCTGTGAGTGCCGAGCAGAGCGACCGCGGGCGGACGACCGGGGAAGACAGGCACGGGACCAACACCGGCGCCCTGTGGGGCGGCCGGTTCGCCGGCGGTCCGGCGGAGGCCATGGCCGCGCTGAGCAAGTCCACCCACTTCGACTGGGAGCTGGCCCCGTACGACATCCGGGCGTCCAAGGCGCACGCCCGGGTGCTGCACCGGGCGGGTCTGCTCACCGGGCCGGACCTGGACGCGATGCTCGACGGGCTGGATCGGCTCGCCGCGGACGTCGACTCCGGCGCGTTCGTCCCGGCCGAGTCGGACGAGGACGTCCACGGCGCCCTTGAACGCGGGCTGATCGAACGGGTCGGTCCCGAGGTCGGTGGACGGCTGCGCGCCGGCCGCTCGCGCAACGACCAGGTCGCCACGCTCTTCCGGATGTGGCTCCGCGACGCGGTCCGCGCGGTGGCGGCGGGCGTGCTCGACGTGGTCGACGCGCTCGTCGCGCAGGCCGACGCCCACCCCGAGACGGTCATGCCGGGCAAGACCCACTTCCAGGCCGCCCAGCCGGTGCTGCTCTCGCATCAGCTGCTCGCGCACGCGCAGCCGCTGCTGCGCGATCTCGATCGGATCCGGGACCTCGACCGCCGGCTGGCGGTGTCGCCGTACGGGTCGGGCGCACTGGCCGGGTCCTCGCTCGGGCTGGATCCGGACGCGATCGCCGCGGAGCTCGGCTTCGACCGCGCGGCGGACAACTCGATCGACGCCACGAGTTCGAGGGACTTCGCGGCCGAGGCGTCCTACGTCCTCGCGCAGATCGCGGTCGATCTCTCCCGCCTGGCGGAGGAGATCATCGCCTGGTCCACGCCTGAGTTCGGGTACGTCACGCTCGCCGACGAGTGGTCGACGGGCAGCTCGATCATGCCGCAGAAGAAGAACCCGGACGTCGCCGAGCTGATGCGCGGCAAGACCGGGCGGCTCATCGGCAACCTCACCGGGCTGCTGGCGACCCTCAAGGCGCAGCCGTTGGCGTACAACCGGGACCTGCAGGAGGACAAGGAGCCGGTCTTCGACTCCGTCGCACAGCTGGACCTGCTCCTGCCGGCCATGGCGGGGCTTGTCGGCACGCTCGAATTCCACCCCGAGCGGCTCGCCGAGCTCGCGCCGGCCGGGTACACGCTGGCGACGGACATCGCCGAGTGGATGGTCCGCCAGGGGGTCCCGTTCCGGGTCGCCCACGAGGCCGCCGGTGAGTGCGTGCGGGTGGCCGAGGGCCGCGGCGTGGGACTGGACGAGTTGGACGACGACGAGTTGGCGGCCGTGGACCGCGCGCTCACGCCCGAGGTCCGAGAGGTCCTCACGGTGACCGGCTCGGTCGCGTCGAGGAACGCCCGTGGCGGGACCGCGGGGGAGGCAGTGGCGGAGCAACGCCGGCGGTTGGGCGAGGTCCGTGAGCAGTTCGCCGCGTGGGTAGGGTGAGACGCATGTCCGTCATCGACGCACGTCTGCTCGAGATCCTCGCCTGTCCCGAGGACAAGGGCCCCCTCCTCCTGGTCGACGGGGAGACGCTGTACAACCCGCGTCTGCGCCGGGCCTACCGGATCGACGACGGCATCCCCGTCCTGCTGGTAGACGAGTCCCGGCAGGTCGACGACGCCGAGCACGCGGACCTCGTCGCCCGGTCGGGCGGCACGCCCGCGGAGTGAGTCCTCTGGCGGGCGCGTCCGGGGCCGACCGCGACGACACGGGTGGCTGCGACACGGGTGGCGAGCGGTTCCGGGCGTTGCTGCGCGAGTCGTCCCCGGACGAGGCGGCGCGGTCGCTTCTCGGCGGGATCCTCACGCACGACACGGTCTCGGTGCGCGTCATGGAGGTCGAGGCGTACGGCGGGCCCGCCGACTCGGCGTTCCCGGACGCGGCGGCCCACACGTGGCCGGGCCGAACGGCCCGCAACGAGGTGATGTTCGGCGACGCCGGTCACCTGTACGTGTACCTGAGCCACGGGTTGCACCAGTGCGTGAACATCACCTGCCGCCCTCAGGATGAGGGAGGGGGTGTGCTCCTGCGGGCGGCCCGTGTCGTGGGCGGCCACGAGACCGTGGAGACCCGCCGGCCCGGCATCCCGGCGGAGCGCACCGCCCGCGGTCCCGGCAATCTCGGACGCACGCTCGGCATCGATCTGTCGATGCGGGGCACCGACGTGTTGGATCCCTCGTCGTCGATCAGGTTCAGACCCGAGCCGGTCCCCGACGACCACATCCGCTCCGGTCCGCGCGTGGGGGTCTCCCGCGAGGCGGACCGCCCTTGGCGGTTCTGGCTCGCCGGCGCGCGGGAGGTCTCCGCCTACCGGCGGAGCCCACGCGCGCCGCAGGTCACCCGCCCCGTGGTGGTCGGTCGCACCGATGGGGGACAATGACGCTCGTGACCAACAACATCCTCGATGAACTGCAGTGGCGTGGGCTGATCGCCCAGTCGACCGACCTGGACGCGCTGCGCACCCACCTCGACGCGGGGACGGTCTCGCTCTACTGCGGGTTCGACCCGACCGGTCCGAGCCTGCACGCCGGGCACCTCATCCCGTTGCTGACCCTGCGCCGATTCCAGCTGGCCGGGCACCGGCCCATCGTCCTCGCCGGGGGCGCCACCGGGATGATCGGCGACCCCCGCGAGGTGGGGGAGCGGGTCATGAACACCTCCGACACCGTCGCGGAGTGGACCGAGCGGATCGCCGGTCAGTTGGAGCTGTTCGTCGACCTCACCGAGGGACCCACCGGGGCGCGGGTCGTGAACAACATGCAGTGGACCGGGCACATGACGGTGATCGAGTTCCTGCGCGACGTCGGCAAGCACTTCTCGCTCAACACGATGCTCGGGCGCGACACCGTCAAGCGTCGCCTCGAGGGCGAGGGCATCTCGTTCACCGAGTTCTCCTACATGCTGCTCCAGGCGAACGACTTCCTGCAGCTGCGCCGCAACATGGGGTGCACGCTGCAGCTGGGTGGGTCCGACCAGTGGGGGAACATCGTCGGCGGTGTCGACCTCAACCGGCGGGTGGACGGCGAGACGGTCCACGCCATGACGGTCCCCCTCGTGACCTCCGCCGACGGCAAGAAGTTCGGCAAGTCCACCGGAGGTGGCAGCCTGTGGCTGGACCCGTCCATGACGAGCCCGTACACCTGGTACCAGTACTTCCTCAACACCGCCGATGCCGACGTCGTGCGTTACCTGCGGTGGTTCTCCTTCCTCGGTCGTGAGGAGATCGACGAGCTCGAGGCGTCGACCCGTGACAAGCCTCACCTGCGTGCGGCACAGAAGAGACTCGCCGAGGAGATGACGACGCTCGTGCACGGCGTGGCCGCGACGGAATCCGTCCAGGCCGCCGCGCAGGCCCTGTTCGGCCGCGGCGAGCTCGACGGACTCGACGAGGCGACCCTCGCGGCGGCGCTCGAGGACGCCGGCGCGGTGGAGCTAGCCCCGGGCAGCCCGACGTCCATCGTCGATCTACTCGTCGCCTCCGGGTTGAGCGAGAGCAAGGGTGCCGCCCGGCGTGCGGTCGGTGAGGGTGGCGCGTACGTCAACAACGAGCGGGTCTCGGATCCTGAATGGACGCCGTCTTCCGGTGATCTCCTCCATGGCGGATGGCTGGTCCTGCGGCGTGGCAAGAAGAACTTCGCGGGCGTCCGCATCAGCTGATCTGACCCTGCACACGACGATGGCGCCGGCTCTTGCCGGTGCCATCGCGCGTTAGACGGGTTGACCTGCGGGTTTGCGTTTCCGTTCACGCCTGCGTAACTTATTGGACGTCGCCGAGAGCGGCCCGGACCGAGAGGCCCGAGCCGCCCGAGGAGACAGGCTCCAGAAAGCCGGAGCGCCTTGCCGGTTTGACACGGCGAAGCGAGACCGCTAAATTGGAGAAGTTGCCCCGAAGCGGGGCGGCGAGGGCGAGACTACCCCGCGAGATGGTGGCTGAGGCTGCTGGGGAGCGGTGTGTGGGTGTTGTTTGAGAACTCAACAGTGTGTTTTGTTTGTGATAGTGCCAAATTTTTTGTTTGGTTGCGACCCTTTCACATCCCTGTCGTGGGGGTCGCGTTTTTTGAAACAGCCAGTTTTGGGTTGTTTTGTTGCTTGGATTGTGCTTTTCGTAGTGCTGAGAAGCTTTTATGGAGAGTTTGATCCTGGCTCAGGACGAACGCTGGCGGCGTGCTTAACACATGCAAGTCGAACGGTAAGGCCCTTCGGGGTACACGAGTGGCGAACGGGTGAGTAACACGTGGGTAATCTGCCCTGCACTTCGGGATAAGCCTG